>JACMJM010000014.1 GCA_014380615.1 Sphingobacteriaceae bacterium | reverse complement strand
AGACCAGTTCTTCCAGGCTGGGTGGAAGCAATTGCAACTGATCGGAATCGTAGGGCTTAAAAACAGGCGTGGTTCCCATGCCTTTAAAATACAAAAACCGCTTGAAATAAAAAAGAGGCTATCCTTTTGAGACAGCCTCTTTGTTGTAAAAATTTTAAATTATACCGAAAAGCTTTCCCCGCATCCGCAAGTGCGGCTTGCGTTAGGATTATGAAAATTAAAGCCTTTCCCGTTTAATCCGTCCGAAAAGTCTAATTCTGTGCCAGCGAGATATAGAAAAGATTTCATGTCTAAAGCCATTCTAACCCCCTTGTCTTCGAAGAATTGGTCGCCCGGTTTTTCTTCGTTATCAAAATCAAGTTTGTAGGATAATCCAGAACATCCGCCACCTTGCACAGATACTCTTAAAAAGTATGAGTTATCCAAGCCGTTGCCTTGTATCAGTTCGGAAACTTTTTCTTTTGCTTTATCTGTTACTGTAACCATATTTTATTAGTATAAAGTAGCTAGTATAAAGTATCATGACTCGTGCATAATTTAAAACACTTAATCTTGATACTTTAAACTCTATAGTATAAAGTAGTTAATATCAAGTGTCAGTACTAGTGCAAAAATTAAAGCTCATTGTCTTGCTACTTGATACCTGATTCTTTAGTGGTGTGATTTCTCACTAACCAAGGCCTCTAAACCATTCTTTACGCGGTAATCGTTAATGGCCGCCTTAATCGCGTCCTCCGCTAAAACCGAGCAGTGAATTTTTACGGGTGGTAAAGCAAGTTCTTCAACAATATCCATATTGTCTATTGCCATAGCATCATCAATGCTTTTTCCTTTTAGCCACTCGGTAGCTAATGATGAAGATGCAATTGCAGAACCACAGCCGAAAGTTTTAAACTTTGCGTCAGTAATTACATTGTTTGCGTCTACCTCAATCTGCAAGCGCATTACGTCTCCGCACTCGGGCGCGCCAACTAATCCTGTACCTACGTTGTTTTTGCTTTTATCAAGCGTACCAACGTTTCTGGGGTTGGTGTAATGATCGATAACTTTATCTGAGTAAGCCATAGCTATAGGTTTATTTACGATTTATGAATTTTGATTTACGATTTATAAGCGTAAATCACTTATTTTAATCCTAGCCTTAATCGTTAGACGTGCTAGGCGCCTAACACTCCCCCTTCAGGGGGGCGGGGGGCCTAATGTTCAACCCACTCCACCTTATCCAAATCAATCCCTTCTTTAAACATTTCCCAAAGCGGTGAAAGGTCTCGAAGGTGATTAACTGCTTTTTTTGTTTGTTCGATAGCAAAATTCACTTCCTCTTCAGTTGTAAACCTTCCTAATCCGAAACGAATCGAAGAGTGTGCCAGGTCATCCGACAAGCCTAAGCTTTTTAACACATACGAAGGCTCTAATGATGCTGATGTACAGGCAGACCCAGATGAAACGGCCATGTCTTTCATCGCCATCATCAATCCTTCACCCTCAACATATTTAAAAGAGATATTCGCAACATGCGGAAGTCTGTATTCGCGGTTGCCGTTTACATAACTTTCTTCTAAAATGGTTAATGAGCTTTCTAATTTATCGCGCAAAGCGGATAAGCGTTTAGCTTCTTCAGCCATTTCTAAATTGCATAGTTCGCAGGCTTTACCAAATCCTACAATTCCGGGTACGTTTAAAGTTCCCGAACGCATTCCACGCTCATGGCCTCCGCCGTCCATTTGAGCTGTAACTTTTACTCTTGGATTTTTTCTCCGTACATATAATGCGCCAACACCTTTGGGGCCATACATTTTATGGGCCGAAAACGCCATTAAGTCTATACCATCAGCAATAACATCGACAGGGATTTTACCTACCGCTTGTGTTGCATCGGTAAAAAATAATGCTCCGTGTTTATGGGTAATGGCCGAGATCTCTTTTATGGGTTGGATAACACCAATTTCATTATTTCCGTACATGATAGAAACAAGAATGGTTTTATCGGTAATCGCGTTTTCAAGCTCCTGAAGGTTAATTAATCCATCAGATTTTACCTGTAGATATGTGATTTCGGCACCAAGTTTTTCAAGATGTTTACAGGCGTCGAGAACTGCTTTATGTTCTGTAGTGCAGGTAATAATGTGATTACCTTTGTCTTTATACATTTCAAACACACCTTTTATGGCAAGGTTATTGGCCTCTGTAGCTCCCGAAGTGAAAATAATTTCTTTTTCGTTTGCACCTATCAGCTTTGCTACCTGCTCACGGGCATAGTCAACTCCTTCCTCCGCAGCCCAGCCAAATGGATGATTCCTGCTGGCCGCGTTACCAAACTTTTGCGTAAAATAGGGTATCATAGCCTCAAGTACCCTTGGGTCCATCGGTGTGGTAGCATTATTGTCTAAATATATCGGGAGATTCATATCTTAAAACTATCTTTAATCTTACAAAGATAAGTAAAAACTTCTAGCAGCGGTATCAATAATATCTATGCTTATATAAACGAAAAGTCATTTTTTAACTATGCCAATGGATAAAATAGAACATATAGGGATTGCTGTTAACAGCTTAAAAGTTTCGTCGGAAGTTTATCAAAAGATTTTAGGTGTTAAGAGTTATAAGCAAGAAGAAGTTAGGCCTGAAGGAGTTATTGCAGAATTTTTTAAGGTAGGAGAGGGGAAAATTGAGTTGCTGGAACCAACGAACTCTGAAAGCCCTATTGCTAAATTTTTGGCCAAAAAAGGAGAGGGGATTCATCATATTGCTTTTGCCGTAAATAATATATACGACGAGATGCGCCGCTTAAAATCTGAGGGTTTTATTTTGCTTTCGGATATTCCGAAACAGGGTGCGGATAATAAGCTGGTATGTTTTGTGCATCCAAAAGACACATCAGGAGTGCTTATTGAAATTTGTCAGGAGATTTAAATAATAAAAAATAAGCCGTTATCAACCGCTTAGTAGTATTTTGATCTCCTGAATGTTTAGCTGCGTGAGAAATTTAAAAATCTATTTGAAAAATATGCCAAATAGATATATATTTGCGCCTCTTAAAAAGGAATGAACCATGAAGGCTGATTTGCATCCAAAAAATTATAGATTGGTAGTTTTTAAAGATATGTCTAACGACTACTCTTTCCTAACCAAATCTTGCATAGAATCAAAAGAAACCATCAAATATGAGGATGGTAATGAATATCCGTTAGTTAAATTAGAGATATCTCATACTTCTCACCCGTTTTATACTGGTAAGATGAAGCTTGTAGATACAGCCGGACGTATTGATAAGTTCCGTTCTCGTTACAACAAAAAATAAATTTAATCCAAAATAAATCTAAAGTCCCGGTATACGCCGGGACTTTTTTTATTTTTGCTTATATGAATATCATTCTTTTTGATGATTCCGCCCGGAAATCATTATTCCCGCTTACATTTACAAGGCCCGTAGCCGATTTAAGAGTAGGTATTCTAACTATAACCGAAAAATGGGAAAAGCATTTAAAGGCGACAGCATCATTTCTTACCGAGGTGTATTTACAGAAAAAATTTCCTTTAACTGCTTCTTCCAGCTTATTAATAAACGGATCTGTTTGCCCTAATGCCGATTTACTTGAAGCACTCGATAAACTTAAAGAGGGAGAATGCCTGCTTGCGGACGATCTAATTATCGCCGGAAAAGTAAATCAGGGTAACCAACAAACCTTTATTTCCGATTTATCGACGTATAAAAAGGTCGAATTCAAATACAGTTTTAACCGTATTGTTTATCCTGAGGATATCTTTAAGCTTAACGATTCGGAAATAAGGGCAGATTATAAATTATTAACCCAGGGACGCACATCATCTTCATTAAGCGGCAGCAACACTATCTTGGGCGATGATATTTTTGTTGAAGAAGGTGCGAGTGCCGAATGTTCAACATTTAATACTAATGACGGGCCTGTTTATCTGGGGAAAAATTCAGAAGTATGGGAGGGTTCTCACATTCGCGGCTCTTTTGCTCTTTGTAATAATTCGCAGATTAAAATGGGAGCGAAGATTTACGGAAAGACTACCATCGGGCCATTTTGCCGGGTGGGAGGTGAGATAAATAATTCCGTGATCCACAGTTACTCATCAAAGGGGCACGAAGGTTTTTTAGGGCACTCGGTTTTAGGAGAATGGTGCAATATTGGTGCTGATACTAATAATTCTAATCTGAAAAATAATTATACCGAAGTAAAGCTCTGGGATTATGATACCAATAGCTTTCGTAAAACCGGTATGCAATTTTGCGGATTGATAATGGCCGATCATGCTAAATGCGGCATAAATACCATGTTTAATACAGGTACGGTGGTGGGTGTCGGCGCTAATGTATTTGGATCCGGTTATCCGTCAAACTTTATTCCCGACTTTGCCTGGGGAGGGCCAGCGGGATTTGAAACTTACGCATTAAACAAAGCTTTTGAAACGGCTGAAAGAGTTTACGAAAGGCGCGAAAGAGTATTTGATGATACAGAAAAGAAAATATTAACCTCGGTTTTTGAATTGACAAAATCATATAGAAATTTTTAATAACGATAATAATGAGAAAAAAAATAGTTGCTGGTAACTGGAAAATGAATATGGATTATACTTCGGGTCTAACCTTATTTTCTGAAGTATTAAATATGGTAAATGATGAAGCCAAAGGCGATCAGCAAGTGGTGGTATGCCCTCCCTATCTTTATATCCATAGCCTGGTTCAGCTTTCTAAAAACAATTCCCGCATAAGTGTTGGCGCGCAGAATTGCCATCAGGCTGATTCTGGTGCTTTTACCGGCGAGATTGCGGCTAATATGCTAAACTCTGTCGGAGCGGATTATGTAATTCTAGGCCACTCTGAACGCCGCCAATATTTTGGCGAAACTAACCAAACACTTGCTCCAAAGGTCGACGCAGTTTTAAAAGCAGGTTTAAAACCGATATTTTGTATTGGTGAAACCTTAGAAGAGCGTAATCAGAACATACACCTTGGCTTAATAAAAGATCAATTAGTTGAGGCTGTGTTTCATTTGACTGCTGATGAGTTCGCAAAAATAGTAATTGCTTATGAGCCGGTTTGGGCCATAGGAACAGGTGTTACAGCTACATCAGAGCAGGCTCAGGAAATTCATGCTTTTATCCGTGCCGAAATTGCCGCGAAATACGATGCCACTGTAGCAGAGAATACCACTATTTTATATGGCGGAAGTTGTAATCCTAAAAATGCTGCCGAACTTTTCTCGCAGCCGGATATTGACGGGGGCTTAATCGGTGGGGCCTCATTAAAGTCAAGAGACTTTACGGATATTGTTAAAGCTTTTAATTCTTAATTTTTGAGCTATTTAGAGTTTGCTTTCCAAATAAATTCCGAAGAAGAGTATCAGAGAGACCTGCTTATTAACGCCTTAGGGGAAGCAGGTTTCGATACATTTGAAGAAACGCCCGAAGGATTTAACGCATATATCCTATTTTCCTCTTTTATTGAGCAGGAGTTTAACGCTGCTCTTTTACCTTATCAGGATACCTTTTCATTTACCTGGATAAAAGCTGAGGTTGCTCAAAAAAATTGGAATGAAGTATGGGAGAGTAATTTTGAACCACTCGTAATAAAAAATGAGTGTTACGTAAGGGCCACCTTTCACAAACCAAAAGCCGAATATCCAATAGAGATAATTGTCGATCCTAAAATGGCCTTCGGAACCGGCCACCATCAAACTACCACAATGATGATGGAGTTTATTCTCGAAGAGGATTTTGACGGCAAAAGTATTTTGGATATGGGTGCTGGTACCGGTATTCTTGCTATACTCGCAGCCAAACGCGGTGCCGCAAATATAACCGCCGTAGACTACGACCCTATTTGTTACGATAGCATTCTCGAAAACTCCCGCCTTAATAACACCCCTTTTGATCGGGTTTTATGCGGATCAAAAGAAGTGATCCCCGACACTGAATATGATATTATTTTGGCCAACATTAACAGAAATATCTTGTTAGACCAAATGAATAGGTATGCGGAAGTGTTATGTCTCGGAGGGGAACTATATATCAGTGGCTTCTATGAGTCGGATTTAGAAATTTTAACACAAAAAACGAACACTCTAAAATTATCGTATATTAAACATAAGGTATTAGATAGTTGGTGTTCGGTAAAGTTTTTAAAACAAACTTAAAGCGACTTCCTTTTTTTTGTATCTTATTAACTTTGATAAGATTTTATTACTAATTAAACTTAATGCGTTTACATTTAATTGCGATAGGCGGTAGTGCGATGCATAACATGGCCATTGCCTTGTCTTTAAAGGGGAATATTGTTACAGGCTCTGATGATGCGATATATGAACCTTCCAGAACCCGTTTATTAAAACACGAAATCTTACCGGCTCAAATGGGTTGGTTTCCCGAAAATATAACACCCGATATTGACGCTGTGATACTAGGAATGCATGCCCGGGCAGATAATCCGGAACTTCTTAGAGCGCAGGAATTAGGTTTAAAGGTTTATTCTTATCCCGAATATATCTACGAACAATCTAAAGATAAAACACGAATTGTAGTGGGAGGCAGCCACGGGAAGACTACAATAACGTCAATGATCTTACATGTGTTGAAAGCATGCAAAAAAGATTTTGATTATTTAGTTGGGGCCCAACTAGAGGGATTCGACACGATGGTAAAGATTTCGGAGGCTCCCTTAATTGTGATTGAAGGTGATGAATATCTGGCTTCACCAATAGACAGACGACCCAAATTTCACCTGTACCGAGCGCACATCGGAATAATTAGTGGTATAGCCTGGGATCATATCAACGTTTTTCCAACTTTCGATAACTATATTGAACAGTTTAAAATATTTCTTAAAACGATTGAAACTAACGGAACTATTATTTATAATATTGAAGACAGTATTGTTAAGGAAGTTGTCGAGACTTCGACATTGTCTTTAACGAAAATACCATACAAAGTGGAAGACAATTTTACTGATAATGGTGTTACTTATTTGAGAGTTAATGAGGAAACAATTCCGCTCGAAATATTCGGCTCTCATAATTTGCAAAACCTGGAAGCAGCGCATTTTGCCTGTAAAGCGGTAGGAATTGATGATTTTGATTTCTACCATGCTATGAGCAGCTTTAAAGGCGCCGCCAAAAGATTAGAGTTATTAGGTAAAAATAAGGCTACCGCAGTGTATAAGGATTTTGCTCATTCGCCTTCTAAATTGCGAGCGACCCTGAATGCTGTTAAAGAGCAATATCCCGATAGGGAATTAGTAGCGGTAATGGAATTACATACATTTAGCAGTTTAAACAAGGATTTTTTAAACGAGTATAAAGGATGTATGGATAAAGCTGATACAGCAGTTGTATTCATTAACAGACGCACTTTTGAACAGAAAAATTTAGAGCCCTATACTGAAAACCAAGTTAAAGAGGCATTTGATAACGATAAGTTAATTTTTTTCAACAATTCAGAAATATTGGTCGAATTTTTGAGTTATATTAATTATAAGAGTAAAAACTTGCTTCTTATGAGTTCGGGTGATTTCGGAGGTGTAGATTTAAACATCCTGGCGAACAAAGCTCTAACAATGTAAGGAACGTAAACTTGAAGGGTAAATGAAGACACTAGGTAAAAAAATTAGGCTTTTAAGGCACCAAAAAGGTTGGAGCCAGGAAGATGTGGCGAAAAGGTTAGATATATCAATTCCCGCATTCTCCAAAATCGAGACAGGGATTACAGATATTAATTTATCCCGTTTGGAGCAAATATCAAAGCTATTTGAAATGACAGTAGTACAGTTACTTACATATAACGATACTGAGCAACAGGAAAAGTATATTTCGGAATTGGAAACGATGACGAAGAAGCTGCAGGAACGCGAAACTGAAGTAATTGACTTACAGAAGAAGATAATTAATCTCTTTGAAGAGCTAAGACGCTCTAAAGTAATGGCGTAACAAGAAGGCTCTGTGATTTTCAGAGCCTTCTTGTTTAAAATACCTTCCTCATGGTTACATGTTTTTTACCGAATTGGGCTCCGGTAGCTTCATGAATCGCCAGCATTTTATCATTAAAATCGCCTACCCAGGATAATTCACATTCATGGTATTGGTTTAAAGGCAAAACATATTCTTTGATTTTTATAAACAATGCCGATTCAAGTCCGTGTTTCTGAAAAGATTTTTTAGTGCCCATTACCACGGCACGAATTCGGGTGGCACCTTTCCACTTATAGTATACAAATTTTAACTTCTCAATCACTCCCAACTTGCCTTTAAGCGGTTTAATAAACTGATTAGCGTCTGGCAGCATTACGATAAACGCGGCTGGTTCATCTTCAACATAAGCGAACCAAACCAGTTTTTCATCCATTATGGATTTCATTTTTTTAAAGCTCTCCATTATCGTGGTTTTATTCATGGGCACGAAGTTCGGAAAGTCGCTCCATGCATCGTTGTAAACTTCCATCAGATCTGAAGCATATTGGTCTATGTTTTTGCTTTCGAGATGGCGGAAAGTATATCCGGGCTTTTTAGATACCCACTCAGCGATTTTCGTAAAACGATCGGGAAAGGGTTTATTTACTTCAAGATGATTGGTGATTTGTTCGTATACCGGGGTGAAACCGTATGATTCAAAAATTTGCTTGTAGTATTGAGGATTGTAATTCATTCCATAAGAAGGGTGGGTGAAACCTTCAATAAGCAAACCCCAAAAAGTGTCGTTTTCACCAAAGTTAATGGGGCCGTCCATGGCTTCCATGCCTTTATTTTTTAACCAGTTTTGGGCCGTGTCGAAAAGTTTAAAGGCAATACTCTCATCGTTTATACATTCAAAAAAGCCTATCCCTCCGGTAGGCTGAGGGAAGGTGCGGGCCTTTTTATCGTTTACAAAGGCGGCTATCCTTCCTATGGCTACACCGTTATCATCAAGAGCTATCCACCTGCTTATACTGCCATGCTTATGAAAATTATTTTGCTGAGGATCGAAAACTTTCTCAATGTCTTTATCTAGCGGAGACACCCAAACCGGATCATTTTTATAAATGTAGCGGGCTACATCTAAAAACTTTTTTATGTCTTTTTTATCTTTTACTTCAGTTATCACCATAGATAATAGATTTATATAAAAAAAGCATTCAGATGCCTGAATGCTTTCCATGGAAAGATTAGTTTTTTTTCTTAATAATCGTCATCGTCGTCGTCGTCTAAAGAGTCGAGATCCTCAAAACCACTTAAGTCGTCTAAGGAAGTATCGAAATCATCGTCTTCATCATTTAGCAGGGGCTTATCCGCAATAGGATCTTCAGAGTCTGTTGTACTGTCGGTATCAAACTTTTTCTTTGGCGTTTTCATCTTTAAGAGAATTGTTGCGTACTATAAAAATAATAAGAATTTCAAAAGTATTGTAAAATTTCCTTTCAATTAAAATTAATCTTGCTTTTCACCAATTTCATTTTCATTGGCTTGAAAATCATTCAATTGTGGCAGCTCCGAGCTGTTTTTAATTCCAAAATAGTCCATAAACAACGAACTGGTGCTGTAAAGTAAAGGCTTTCCAACAGATTCTGCCTTGCCCGAAATCATAATAAGCTCTTTATCTAAAAGTTTTTGAATGGTATAATCGCAGTTTACTCCTCGAACCTGTTCAATCTCCAACTTCGTAATGGGCTGCCGGTAAGCGATGATAGCAAGTGTTTCCAGTGCGGCCTGGCTAAGTTTCTTTTTTGACCGTTGAATTTGTAATTGATGAATAACCGGATAGTATTTTTTTTTAGTAAGGAATTGATAACCACCGTTTAGTTCTGACAGTTCCAAAGCAATATCGTTATTCTCGAATTTCTTCTTTATCTGCTCTAAATGATTTTCGATTGTTTTAACCGGCACCGGGTTTTCGACTAGGGTATTCAGGGCCTGTTCGATTTCTATCACAGATATACTTTGCGCCGAGGCAAAAATCAGGGCTTCAATATGCAATTCCAGGTGTTCCAAATGTTGCAAATTTAATAAAAAGAGGATTACAGAACAGGATAGAAACAAAAAAGCGGTGAAACTTTTGGGAAGTTCCAGCCGCTAAACACACACTTAGATAATAATATTTTAAAAAGTTTACCTTAAAAAAGATTCGCAATGATATCTGATACAATAATATCGAAACTACAACTACTGCTAAAATCTAATGAGTTATCGGTAGTAGTTAATGAGTTAACGGTTAAATAGAGATTTGAATGGTCACCCGGGTGCCTTCCGGCAGTAGTTGTTCAACTTTTAATTTAATGGGTGCATCAAACTTGTTAAGTAGATTTATGCGCTCTTGAGTAAGTTCCATTCCGCGGCTAATATGATCGTTCTTCTTTAATTTGTAAGAGTTTTCAATACCTATTCCATCATCGTCTATGCAGATATCTAATTGATTATCATTTTTGAGTCGTATAACGATCCTGATATTGCCTTCGGTTTCTTTTGGCATTATACCGTGCCATATCGCGTTTTCTACGAAAGGTTGTAAAAGCATAGATGGAATTAAGGTTTCCTCTTTGTCTATTTCATGGTCTATGTCAATAACGTATTTTAATTTTTCCCCGAACCTTAATTTTTCCAGAGAAAGATAGAGGTTAAGGTAGCTTAGTTCTTCTTCAAGTGAGATATAACTTTTATTACAAATCTCCAGATTCTTTCTGATGAGGCGTGCAAACCCGGTTAATAGCTGGTTGGCCATTACAGTGTCTTTAGTATTTATAAAGTGCTGTATGGAATTCATTACGTTGAAGATGAAATGTGGATTCATCATTGCTTGCAATGCTTGTTGCTCAAGAGCTATTATTTTGGTTTTTGCGAGCAGTTTTTCATTTTCTTTTATTCGCCTTCGTTTGTAAAAAGTATTTATTATCAGTAAGATTGAGGGGACTAGCACCAAACTCACCAAAAAAATAAACCATGTGGTTTTCCAAAGCGGAGGCTTTATTTCAAAATCGATAACGATGGGTTTGCTCCAGTCGCTGTTTATCCCCTTTGCCCTAATCTGCAGATGGTATTCACCCGTTTCGAGCGATCCGAATTCAATAGTGTTAGTTGCGGTGCGGGTCCACTTTAAGTCATCTTTAAGCCTGTATTCATAAACAATGCCGGTAGGATTTGTATAATCGATACCTATGAAATTAACCGTCAGATTATTGGATTCGTGATTCAAAATCAACTTGTTAGCTACCGATGCTTTTTCGTTATTAACCAAGATGTAATTCAGGTTTAATGGAATAGCTTTCTTTTTCGGATGAGGTACATTCACTCGGAATATCGACAAGCCACTATTTGAAGCGACATAAACCGAACCATTATCTACTACCGCATCATTAATTTCATTTGATAACAATCCATTCTCCTTTTGATAGTTAGCTATCAGATTAAAATTTTTTGAAATTTTACTTATTCCCTTGCTTGTTATTACCCATAAGTAATCGTTGGCAAAAAAAACTTTCTTGCAAATATTGCTTTTAAGCCCGTCTTCAGTTGTAATAGCCCTAACAAATTTGAAGTTTCTTAAAATAAACACCCCGAACCCGTAGCTGGCACACACCAGGGTTTTATCCGGCAGCTCTGTAATGTCTGTTATTCGCTGTTTAAGCTTTGGATCCAAGTTATACAGCTTATTATGCTCGCCTTTATATTCATGCTGTAAACCGTTAATGTTAGAGAACCAAAGACGTTCGTCAGAATCATAAAACACAGTGTAGGCCCTTGATGGAAAATGCAGGGAAGGATTTGTCAGGTTCGGAGACTCGAATATCAGCGGGGCGTTTTTGTTCTTTAATATATCCACACCTGCCGCAAGCGCTATTGCCAGCTTCCCGCTTTTACTGATGCTGAATGATTTAAGTGCATACGTTAGATTATCCCTTTCCTTTAAATACCGGATAGTTTTATTGTCTTGTTTAATTTCCCCGAGGGTGTTGTTTGAAGCAAACCAAATCGACTTATTTTCAGCATCATAAAATAGTTGTTTTATAGGATTATAAGCAGATTGAGCGTTTCTTAATGGTTTATGGGAGATTTTTTTCCCCGAGATAATGTTTATATCTCCATTTTTTAAACCAAGCACAATCTTATTATCAGGGGCCTTTACCAGGCTAAAGATCGAATTATCGCTTAAACCATCGCTTATGGTATAGTGTTGCATGTTTTTCGCCGATTCGGGCAGCATAAAAACACCATTTCCGATAGTCGAAATCCAGATATTCCCGTCTGCGTCGAGAAACCCGTGTGTTATATATTTCCCTTTTAATAAATGCTGAACGGGCGTTTTTGTCGAGCTATTAATTATATAAGTGCCATTTCCAATCGTATTAATCCAAGTGTTCTGGTCGTTGTCAAAAAAAAGATTGCTGATTCCGTTTTTGTTTATCTCATCCGGGATGTTTCTTTTAAGAATCCACATACCGTTGTGGTATTCTACCAGCCCGGCTTTGGATATAAAAGAAATTTTTTTCGTCGCATGATTAATGAATGATGTTTTGAACGATAGGGGATAGTACTGAGACTTTAATCGGATAAAACCTTCATTTGTTAGCTTATAAATATCATTTCTGTTTAAAATGATTATCTCCGATTTTTCGTTTTCGGTTACAAATGAATTTGCTAAGATCGGTCCATGCGATGAAAAGATCTTTACATTATTGCCATCCAGCATAACTATTTCGCGTTGGTTGGTCGAAAACCAAAGGCGATGTCTGGAATCTTCAAAAAAGGAAATAAAGCTGGCCTTACAAAAAGTTTTTTGCAGCACTTTGTCGTTTGCGGCGTTATAAAATTTATTTCTGTAGTAATAGCTCAGTTTGCCATTTAGAGTTAAAAACCATGTACGCCCTTTCGAATCTTCGTGAATTTGCAGAACTTCATTGTCTGAAAGCCCGTCGTCCATGGTGAAGGTTTGAAAGTTTTGTCCGTCATACCGGTTTACTCCGCTTTCGGTGGCAAACCACATAAATCCTTTCGAATCCTGATGAATATAATAAACCGTCGAATTAGCTAATCCGTTATTAACCGTATAGTTTCTGAAATTCAGAGTTTGAGCTACGAGAACCTTATCCCCAATCAAGGAGCAAACCATCAGAATAAGGAAGTGTAAAATCTTGTTCAACTTAAGTTTACTTGTTTTTTCCATTAAGGTATTCCCGTACCCGTTCCTGAAATTCGGCCGACCGTCGGCGGGATACCGGCAGCACCGTTTTATTATCAAGAATTACCTCAAAACCGTGCTTATTCGAATAACCGTTTACATAATTGAGATTTATAATAGCCGATTTGTGAATCCGGGCAAAATCAGCCGTGTCTAATATATCTTCGAAATCTTTTAAGGGTTTTGAAATTACCAGCTTACCCCCGTCTTTTAGATGAAATACCGAATAATTGCTGTCGGCTTCAATGTAATAGATATTGCTGGTGTCGATAATATGAAAACCGTGAGTATGCGGGAGGGTAATCTTATCTACTTTGTTTCTTGTATTTAAATTTTCACTCAATGTATTTAAGGAAACATTGTGTGGAATACCTGTGCTGAGTTTTATAGCGTCTTTTCGGGCAATAGATTTTTGAACAGCCTGTTTAAGTTCAGCAATGTCAATTGGTTTCAAAAGATAATCAACCGCACTGGCTTTCAGGGCCTTTAGCGCATACTGGTCATAGGCGGTTATAAAAACTACTAAAATATTTTTTTCTTCAATGGAGGGTATAAGCTCAAACCCGTTTTCCTTAGGCATCGCGATATCCAAAAACACAAGGTCGAAAGGTTTTTCTTCAATAATTTTTTTTGCCTCAGCTACCGACCCGGCGAGTCCTTCTATAATTACCTCCGGACAATTTTCCTGAAGTAAAAAATAGAGTGATTTGCGGCTATACTCTTCATCATCAACTATAAGTGCGTTTAGTGGCATAGGTAATTCTAATGAAATTTACCTGAAACTCATAATTTTTAGAGTTTAATAATTAATTGTCTGCTGAACTAATTGCTCGGGAATATCCCTGAATTCATACTTCTGAGTGCGTAATTGAGGTTCAAATCCGGCTTCCCGAATAGAGTTCTGAATCCCTGCTGATGTAAATCGATGCGGTGCCCCGGCAGCACTTACCACGTTTTCCTCCAGCATTATCGAACCGAAATCATTTGCCCCCGCGTGTAGACAGATTTGGGCAACCTGCTTACCAACCGTTAACCACGATGCCTGGATGTTTTTAATATTAGGAAGCATAATTCTGCTTAATGCGATCATCCTTATATATTCGTCGGCTGTTACCTGGTTTTTAATTCCTCTTACCCGCTTTAATAAAGTTCCGTCATCCTGAAAAGGCCATGGGATAAAAGCAATAAAGCCATGGGCGTGTTCAGGTTTTTCAGACTGTACCTGGCGGATCCATGTCAGGTGTTCAAATCGTTCTTCTATGGTTTCTACATGTCCGAACATCATGGTGGCAGATGTGGGCAAATTTAACTGATGACAGGCACGCATAACATCAAGCCACTCCTGGCCCCCGCACTTACCTTTTGATATTAGTCTTCTAACGCGGTCGTTAAGAATTTCGGCTCCTGCTCCAGGAAGTGAATCTAACCCAGCCTCCATAAGTGCTTTTAACACCTCAGTATGATTTAATCCCTCTAATTTGGTGATATGAGCGATTTCCGGAGGGCCGAGAGAATGGAGTTTTAAAGCTGGATATAATTCCTTAAGCTGCTTGAATAAGTCGACGTAAAACTTCAAACCCAAGTCGGGATGGTGTCCGCCCTGAAGCAGTAACTGATCTCCTCCAAATCTGAAAGTCTCTTCAATTTTTTGTTTGTAGGTTTCTATGTCTGTTATATAACTGTCTTGGTGCCCGGGCCGTCTGAAAAAATTGCAAAACTTGCAGTTAGCGATACAAACGTTTGTAGTATTTACGTTTCTATCGATCTGCCAGGTTACTTTTCCGTGAGGAACCTGTTGTTTACGAAGCTCATTCGCAACATACATTAAATCGGAGGTGGGGGCGTTTTTAAAGAGAAATATACCTTCATCAATCGAAAGAAATTCGAAAGCCATTGCTCTTTGCAGAAGATCCTGAATGTTCATTAGCACAAAGATAAGGAGTGTTTAAGCCTTTTTTGTAACTAAATGAATTAAGGTGTCAATGATGAGTAAAATGTTTGTTGATTTAGCGAATACAGAAAAGGCTCGAAGGTACTAAATAGATAAATTTAGTGCCTTCGAGCCTCGAGGCCAACCTTTGCTTTATAAAGTTACTTACCCGCCGCCTTAGCGTGATCCGCTAAAAACTGCGCAAGGCCGCTATCAGTTAAAGGATGTTTTAATAATGCAGAAATTGCCGATAGGGGAGCGGTAATAACATCAGCCCCGATCTTCGCGCAATCAACGATATGCATTGGATGGCGCACTGATGCGGCAAGTATTTGAGTAGTATATCCGTAATTATCATAAATCAATCGGATATCTTCGATAAGGCCCAGCCCGTCGGTAGATACATCGTCAAGGCGTCCGATAAAAGGCGACACATATGTAGCACCTGCTTTTGCGGCTAAAAGTGCCTGGCCTGCTGAAAAAACCAATGTGCAATTTGTTTTAATTCCTTTTGAGGTAAAGTATTTAATTGCTTTTATACCATCTTTTATCATCGGTACTTTTACAACGATTCTCGGGTGTAATTTAGCCAAAGCTTCACCCTCAGCTATCATTTCATCAACAGTGGTAGCAATTACTTCGGCACTTACGTCGCCATCTGTAATCTCGCATATTGCTTTGTAGTGCTTAATAACATTGTCATGGCCGGTTATACCTTCCTTTGCCATCAGGCTTGGGTTGGTTGTAACGCCGTCAAGTACACCCATTTCGTGGGCCTCTTTAATTTGTGCAAGATTTGCGGTATCAATAAAGAATTTCATATTGTGTATTGGAATTTATTGTCTGTTTGACACTTAAAGTTTATCTGGCTAAAATAAATAAAATTTAAATAGTATTTGAATCAGACCTCAAAGAAAATGTTAAGGTAGGATGAAGAAAAAAAAAGTGGGCTAGCACCTTCTATCGCACCGCTACAACTCTCTACCCTTGCTGCGTTCCCACCCTGGGGGAGTTCAAGAGGAGCTGATCGTAGAAGACTAACCCGGTGCAAAAGTAGCAAATTTTACGGATTAAAAAATTTGTATGTGCTTTTTGAAAAATTTTGTAATTTGAGAATCTATTAAATGCGTGGACAGAGAAATAAGAGCAGGTCGTTAAAAATTTAACATTAATATAATGTTAAAGTAAATCCGGTTCGAATGTAAAATTTGTAATTATACTTACCCGAAGGCGATTGTTTTTGAAAAATATTCAAAAATTATTATCCAGTCCGTAATTTTAGCCCGAAATCCGTACTTTCGTACATTCCCATTATTATAATAATGAAGCAAACCGAAAATGACCAGCAGGGATTATATCGCCCTGAATTTGAACACGACTCTTGTGGAGTAGGTTTTATTACACACATTAATGGCCAGCGATCGCACCAAAATGTTTCTGATGCTTTAACTATTCTCGAGAATATGGAGCATCGCGGAGCTTGTGGCTGCGACCCGGAAAGTGGTGATGGCGCAGGAATTTTGATACAAATTCCCCATGAGTTTCTTATGGAGGAATGTATCGCCTTAGATATTCACTTAACAGAACCAGGGCATTATGGAGTAGGGATGATTTTCTTCCCTAAAAATGTAGCAACAAAAGAAAGCTGCCGTTCTGTAATTGTTAGCTCTGCCGAAAAGCTTGGCCTGCCTCTTTTAGGTTTCAGAAAACTGCCTGTTAACCCTTCGGTGGTTGGCCCCACATCTCTTTCAGTTGAGCCTGATGTTGAGCAAGTGTTTATCGGACGTCCGGATGGAATTGCGACATCTGAGGATTTTGAAAGAAAGTTATTTGTTTTCAGAAGGTTGATTACAAAGACTATAAATGAGACGGTTAAGAATGGCGGTGATTTTTATATCGCATCTTTATCAAGCCGGATCTTAGTATATAAAGGGCAGTTAACAACTTATCAACTACGCACATATTATACAGATCTGCAAGACTCGAGGCTGACTTCAGCTTTCGGTTTGGTTCACAGCAGGTTTTCGACTAATACATTTCCTTCATGGAAATTAGCTCAGCCATTTAGATTTATGGCGCATAACGGTGAGATAAATACACTTACCGGGAACCTTAACTGGTTTTATTCTGGCTTAAAGTCATACGCTTCTTCATATTTTACAAGCGAGGAAATGGACATTGTCCTTCCAGTGATTGACAGCAATCAGTCGGATTCAGCATGTTTAGATAACGTTGTTGAGGTTCTGGTTCACACCGGCCGCAGTCTTCCTCATGTTATGATGATGTTGGTGCCCGAAGCATGGGATGGCAACGAGCAAATGGAGCCTTTGAAGAAAGCGTTTTATGAATTTCATGCTACCTTAATGGAGCCATGGGATGGCCCTGCAGCTTTAACCTTTACCGACGGCTCGCAAATTGGTGCGCTTTTGGATAGAAACGGACTTCGCCCTTTGCGCTATGCCGTTACGAATGATAGCCGTGTAATTGTTGCTTCTGAAGCAGGTGCTTTGCCGATTGACGAGGCGATTATCATAAAAAAAGGCCGCCTGCAACCGGGTAAGATGTTCCTTGTTGATCTTGTTGAAGGTAAAATTATCACCGACGAGGAAATTAAAACAAAAATAGCTTCAAGTCAGCCTTACGGAGAATGGCTTGAAAATTATAAGATAAGAATTGAAGAGCTTCCTGAACCACGGGTTGCCTTTACTAACTTATCAAAAGATGCGGTATTAAAGTACCAGCAGGTATTTGGTTATACCCGTGAAGATATTGAAACTGTTATCAAACCAATGGCGGTTGATGGAAAAGAGCCAATCGGGTCTATGGGTACTGATGTGCCTTTGGCCGTTCTTTCAGATCGTCCTCAGCATTTGTCCAGCTACTTTAAGCAGTTCTTTGCGCAGGTAACCAATCCGCCCATTGACCCGATTCGTGAGCGGATGGTAATGAGCCTTTCTACCTTCATCGGTAGTAACGGAAACCTGTTTGATGAAGATAAAATGCATTGCCATTGCGTAGCGTTGCAACAGCCAATCCTTACAAATCTTGAGCTTGAAAAACTAAGGAGTATTGATACAGGCATGTTCAATGCTAAAACGCTTCAAACCTATTTTAAAGCTGATGGTCAGAAAGGTTCGCTGCAAAGCGGCTTAGAACGACTATGCCGTTATGCGGAAGATGCTGTAAATGACGGGTTCGAAGTTTTAATATTATCAGACAGAGCTGTTGATTCGCAACATGCTCCGATTCCTTCATTACTTGCTGTATCGGCTGTTCATCACCACCTTATTAAAAAGGGTTACCGTGGGCAGGTTGGTTTAGTTATTGAAGCGGGAGATGTTTGGGAAGTTCATCACTTCGCTTGTCTGCTTGGTTTTGGTGCTACGGCCATTAACCCTTATCTGGCACTAGAAACTATTCATGCTTTAAAAGAGGACGGTAAAATCGAAACTTCGCTTGAGTTCAAATACCTCTCTAAAAACTATATCAAATCTGTTTGCGACGGATTGCTGAAAATTTTCTCCAAAATGGGAATCTCAACGCTTCAATCTTATCACGGTGCGCAAATCTTTGAAATCCTTGGTATCAATAAGTCTGTTGTCGATAAATATTTCTGCGGCTCGGTAACTCGTATCGGTGGATTAGGATTGGATGAAATAGCTAAAGAGACAATTTTTAAACATAATCACGGCTTTATCCACGCAAAACCAGAGGAGCAATTACTTCCTGAAGGAGGAATTTATCAATGGAAGCGTCGCGGAGAAGCACACTTATTTAATCCGCAAACAGTTCACTTACTGCAGCAATCTGCACGTACAGGCGACTACTCCGTATATAAGAACTATGCCAAGCTTATAAATGACCAGTCGGAAAAGATGTATACACTCCGTGGTTTGTTAGACTTTGCGCATCACCGCGAACCAATTGCTTTGTCGGAAGTTGAACCAGCTGAGTCAATTTTAAAGCGTTTCGCTACCGGAGCCATGTCTTTCGGGTCTATCTCTCATGAAGCACATAGCACATTAGCTATCGCGATGAATAGGATAGGAGGAAAGAGCAATACAGGTGAAGGCGGTGAAGATGAAATGCGGTATGAGAAATTACCCAATGGCGATTCGATGCGTTCTGCGATTAAGCAGGTGGCATCAGGCCGTTTCGGAGTAACTTCTTACTATCTCACAAATGCTGACGAGCTTCAAATAAAAATGGCTCAGGGTGCAAAACCAGGCGAGGGTGGGCAGTTGCCCGGACATAAAGTGGATGAGTGGATCGCGAAAGTTCGTCACTCAACTCCGGGTGTAGGATTAATTTCTCCTCCTCCGCACCACGATATTTATTCTATTGAAGATTTGGCACAGCTGATTTTTGATTTGAAAAATGCAAATCGTGAAGCGAGAATAAACGTTAAATTGGTTTCTAAAGCTGGTGTGGGGACTATTGCTGCAGGTGTTGCTAAGGCGCACGCGGATGTGATTCTGATTGCGGGATACGATGGCGGAACCGGAGCTTCTCCGATTAGTTCTATCAAGCACGCTGGTTTACCATTTGAGCTTGGTTTGGCGGAAGCACATCAAACTCTTGTAAGAAATCAACTAAGAAGTCGTGTAGTTCTTCAGGCCGATGGGCAGTTAAAAACCGGCCGCGATATAGCCATAGCCACTTTATTAGGAGCTGAAGAGTGGGGCGTTGCCACAGCGGCATTAGTTGCCGGCGGTTGTATTATGATGCGTAAGTGTCATTTAAATACCTGCCCGGTAGGTGTTGCTACCCAGGATCCGGATCTGCGTAAATTATTTAGCGGAAAGCCGGAGCATATCGTAAATCTCTTCCAGTTTATGGTTGAAGAATTGCGTGAGATTATGGCTGATTTAGGTTTCCGTACAATTAATGATATGGTTGGCCGTGCTCAGTTCCTGAAAGCCAGAGAAGGCAATAAACATTGGAAAGCGAAAACGGTAGATCTTTCAGCTATACTTTATCCGGTTACTAATCCATCTAAGCAAACACTTTATAACAGTGAAGCACAGGATCATGGAATGGCTACCATTCTGGATTGGAAATTATTAGAGCATGCAAAACAAGCTTTAGAAAACAAGACACCGGTTTTTGCAAGCTTCGAATTGAAAAATACAGATCGTACTTTAGGAACACTTCTTTCTAATGAGGTTTCTAAAATATACCATGGTGCCGGTTTGCCGGATAACACTATAAACTTTAAGTTCAGCGGCTCTGCTGGACAAAGCTTCGGAGCTTTCGCAGCTAAAGGTATCACCTTTGAATTAGAGGGCGAAGCTAATGACTATGTTGGTAAAGGATTGTCGGGTGCAAGATTAGCGATCTACCCGGCAACGGTTAGCAAACTGGTTCCGGAAGATAATATTATCATCGGAAACGTAGCTTTATATGGTGCTACATCTGGTGAGCTATTTGTTCGCGGACAAGCGGGTGAGCGTTTCGCGGTGAGAAACTCTGGCGCTACCGCAGTGGTAGAAGGAGTTGGAGATCACGGTTGCGAGTACATGACAGGTGGTAGAGCGTTAATTCTCGGTAAAACCGGAAGAAACTTCGCTGCCGGCATGAGCGGTGGTATCGCCTGGATCTACGATATTGACGGTGATTTTGCAGAAAACTGCAACCCGGAAATGGTGGATTTAGATCCGTTAACAGCCGCAGATGAGGAACAAATAACAGCCCTGTTAAGAACGCACATTCAGCTAACCAAAAGTCAGCTGGCGCAGCACCTCCTAACTAATTGGGATGATGTAAAAGGCAAGTTTATAAAGGTGTTCCCTAAAGAGTATAAAAAAGTATTACAACACGCACAATTTCAGTCAGTTAATTAATTATGGGAAAGATTACAGGATTTAAGGAATACGCAAGAGAGCTTCCTTCGAAAAGATCTCCTGAAGAGCGTGTTAAAGATTATAACGAATTTGTAAGTGCTTATTCTGAAGAAAAGCTGAATGAGCAGGCTGCACGCTGTATGAATTGTGGTATCCCGTTTTGCCATAACGGTTGTCCGCTTGGAAATATAATTCCGGAATTTAATGATGCGGTTTATAAAGAGAATTGGGAAGAAGCATACCGGATATTATCATCTACAAATAATTTCCCTGAATTTACAGGAAGGATTTGCCCCGCTCCATGCGAATCTGCATGCGTTTTAGGAATAAACAAACCCGCTGTTGCGATAGAAGAAATTGAGAAGCACATTATTGAGATAGCTTACGCTAAAGGGCTCGTTACTTCAAAAGCTCCTTTTATCCGTTCTGGAAAAACCGTTGCGGTTATCGGGTCTGGCCCGGCGGGATTGGCTGCCGCAGCTCAATTAAATAAGGCGGGACATACAGTTACTGTGTTTGAGCGCGATGCCCAAGCCGGTGGTTTATTGAGATATGGAATTCCAGATTTTAAACTTGAAAAGTGGGTGGTTGAGCGCAGAGTAAAGCTGATGGAAGAAGATGGTGTTATATTTAAGTTTAACACAGAAGTAGGTAAAGACATCAGTGGCGACGACATCATGCGTAGTTTTGACGCTGTTGTTCTTTCGGGCGGTTCTACTATTCCGCGGGATCTTCCGGTACCGGGACGTGAATTAAAAGGAGTTTATTTTGCGATGGAATTCTTAAAGCAAAGTAACCAGCGCGTAAGTGAAGAAGCTTATTCTACTGAAGAAATATTTGTTGAGGGAAGTGATGTAATTGTAATAGGTGGTGGTGATACAGGTTCTGACTGTGTTGGTACTTCAAATCGCCAGGGAGCTAATTCAATTACTCAGTTTGAATTAATGCCAAACCCTCCTGCGCAACGAACAGATGCTATGCCCTGGCCAACCTATCCGATGCTTTTGAAAACTACAAGTTCTCATGAAGAAGGATGCGAGCGTTTTTGGGGTATCAGCACTAAAGAATTTATCGGAGATGGTAAAGGTAATTTGAAGGCTGTAAAGGTTGTAGATGTGGAGTGGGAAACAGATTTTCTGGGCCGTCCGCTTAAGTTTGCTGAAGTAGCGGGTTCTGAACGCGAGCTTCCGGCTCAATATGCGTTTTTGGCGATGGGATTCCTTCATCCGCAAAAAACCGGATTATTAGAACAATTAGGAGTTGAGTTTGATGAGCGTGGAAATGTGAAGGCGAAAGAAGGGTCTTATCAAACAAGTGTAGATAAAGTATTTGCTGCCGGTGATATGAGAAGGGGCCAATCTCTGGTAGTTTGGGCCATTTCTGAGGGCCGCGAAGCTGCGAGAAGAGTTGATCAGTTTTTAAGCGGAAGTACCGCTCTTGAAAGTAAAGATGCGGAGAGCATGTATGCTTTTTAACGAATTTGTTTTATAAAGCAAAGAGGCTGTCTTCAAAAAAGGCAGCCTCTTTGCTTTTAATATTTTCCCCGTCTCTCGTTTCTATTTCACTGATAAGTGTTGGGCAGACCAAGCCGCGACCGAAACCTCCACAGAGACGAAAATTGATTTTTTACTCGAAGTATTCTTTCATCCGCTCAAAAAAACTTTTTTCATGCTTGCCGGGTTGTGGCCGGAAGTTTGGTGAGCTTTGTAATTTCTCCATTAAATCCCGTTCTTCACGTGAAAGTGCTTTAGGTGTCCAGATGTTAACGTAAACTAACTGATCACCACGGTGATAGGAATTCACCTCCGGAACCCCTTTACCTTTAAGACGAAGTATTTTACCGCCCTGAGTTCCTGGTTCAATTTTAATCTTAGCCTTACCATCTATCGTCGGAACTTCAACACTTGCTCCCAGGGTGGCATCTACAAAACTGATATGGAGGTCGTAAACTACGTTGTTACCTTCGCGCTGAAGGGTTTCGTGTGGTGTTTCTTCAATCAGAAT
Organism: Sphingobacteriaceae bacterium; assembly: GCA_014380615.1. Classification (GTDB taxonomy): domain Bacteria; phylum Bacteroidota; class Bacteroidia; order Sphingobacteriales; family Sphingobacteriaceae; genus Paradesertivirga. The sequence continues at coordinate 225,369 of JACMJM010000014.1, read as the reverse complement.
TATTAAATCGCCCGGTACGCCGCCTCTTGGTGCCGCATTGCCTTTACCGCCCATTGAGAGCTGCATGCCTTCGCTAACCCCGGCAGGAATGTTGATAGAAATGGTTTCTTCTCCTCTTACCACCCCGTCGCCGTGGCACGATGTACATTTTGAAGTAATTTGCGTTCCTTCGCCGTTACAGGTAGGGCAGGTGCTGGTAGTTTGCATCTGGCCAAGGATAGTGTTGGTAACCCGGCGTACCGATCCTGCGCCACCGCAGGTTGTACATGTATTGAAAGACGACCTGTCTTTCGCTCCGCTTCCATCGCAGGTGTTACAAACTATTTGCTTGTTAACTTTAATTTTCTTTTCAGCACCTTTAGCGATTTCTTCGAGATTTAATTTAACCTTGATCCTCAAATTGCTGCCGCGTGCTGTGCGTCGGCCGCCACGAGATTGACCACCGCCGCCAAAAAAGCTTTCGAAGGGGCTTCCGCCACCGAAAACATCTCCAAACTGGCTGAAAATATCCTCCATGTTCATGTGGCCGCCACCATAGTTACCTGCGCCCTGAGTGCCGGCATGACCAAACTGATCATAACGCTGTTTCTTTTCAGGGTTGCTTAATATTTCGTATGCTTCCGCAGCTTCCTTGAATTTTTCTTCGGCTTCTTTGTCACCGGGATTCTTGTCGGGGTGGAATTTTATAGCCTGTTTACGATAAGCCTTTTTAATCTCATCGGCACTGGCTCCCTTGGTGATTCCCAGAATATCGTAATAATCTCTTTTTGCCATATACTTTTAATGAATGAAGGAGTGAATTATTGAAGGAATGAATGGTTTCTTCTCTCATTCAATCATCCTCTCATTCAATCCTTATTTTTAATGAGTGAAGAAATGAATTATTGAAGGAATGAATGTTGTATTCTCTCATTCAATCATCCTATCCTTCTCTCCTTCAATCCTTCTTGTTACGCTCCTACAACTACTTTTGCAAAGCGGACAACTTTGTCGTTTAAGTAATATCCTTTTTCAACCTCATCGATAATTTTACCTTTTAGGTCATCGGAGGGTGCGGGGATGTTAGTGATGGCTTCGTGGATGTCTGCATCGAATACAGCACCTATAGATTCCATCTCTTTTAACCCTTTCTGAGTTAAAATGCTTTTTAGTTTATTTTGTACCAGAACGATGCCCTCTTTCACCGCGGAAACGTCGGTAGCGGTTTCCATCGATTTTAACGCCCTGTCGAAATCGTCAACCACGGGCAATAAGCTTACTAATACATCTTTACCAGCTGTTTGAAGCAGGTCAATACGCTCTTTATTGGTGCGTCGCTTATAATTATCAAACTCGGCGTATAAACGGAGATACTTATTGTTAGCTTCAGTTAGTTCGCCTTTAAGTTTTTCTTCTTCTGATTGCTGATCCTGAACATCTCCTGCGGGGATATTTCCCGAATCGCCTCCATCGCCCTGATGGCTAAGAATCTCGCTTACCTGTTCCAGCTCCTGTTCAATTTCCGGTTTCAGTTCGTTATTTTCATTCATAACTTCTTGTTTCTGGTTTTTCTTCTTGTTTTTCAACATATCTGAAAACTTCATAATAATGGGGTTAGACAAAATTTTTGCCAATCAAATAAAACAGCCAAGCTGTCAGTAATTTAGCGGTATATCAAAACAAATTGACGTATGATTCTATAATCATACTATTTTGGCATCTTCAATCACTTTTCCGTCTTCACATTTTATAATTCGTGAAGGGAAGGTGCGAATCTGCTGATAATCGTGAGTAGCCATCAAAACAGCGGTTCCCGAGCGGCTGATCTCTTTTAAAAGCAGCATGATTTCCTCTGAGGTGTCAGGGTCGAGATTGCCTGTGGGCTCATCGGCTAATATAATTTCAGGATCGTTTAACAAAGCGCGTGCGATTACTACACGCTGCTGCTCTCCGCCAGATAGTTCGTGAGGCATTTTCTTGATTTTAGAACGAAGCCCAACCTTTTCGAGTACATCTTTGATTCGATCCGCGACAAGATTTTTGTCTTTCCAGCCTGTTGCGTGCATTACAAAACGGAGGTTTTCTTCTACAGTTCGGTCGGTTAAAAGCTGGAAATCCTGAAATACGATACCTAGTTTTCTTCTTAGGAAGGGGATGTCTTTATCATTGAGTTTCTTAAGATCGTAACCACCGGCATGGCCTTCGCCTGAAGAAATGTGCAGATCGCCGTAAATGATTTTCAGCAAACTGCTTTTTCCGGATCCGGTTTGACCGATAAGGAATACGAATTCACCCTTGTCGATCTGTAAGTTTACATTGGTAAGTACCAGGTGTTTTTGCTGGTAAACATCTACATTTTCAATTCGTATAACTGTATTGCCAATCATATTAAAGCTCTAATTTTAAAATCTTCCCGAAAGGAAGCTCTTTCACAAGGTTCATGATGTATTCAGATTTATCTCCGAGTCCGATTTTGTCGAGAGATTTATCTGGCCTGTCTACCCTGAAATACGCCAATAAAGTGAATTTATCATCTCTTAATTGAACATAATCAGGAATTCTCGCAACACCTTTCACCTTAATGATGTACATGTTGCCAAAGTTATGATTTTCTATCGTTTTAGGTCGGCTTGTTTATAAACTCAATAAAAATTCAAGAGTGTTGATTCCGTCAGCGTAATCCCACAACCTGGGTTTTTGGCTCTCACCGAACCCCACTTGTTGATTTACCACATCGAGGTGCTGCTTTGTAACGATGCATTGGATTTGTTCGGAAAGGGGCTTTAAATTTTTCTCAAGCGATGATAAGGATGAATACTCTTCGTAATAGGTTACCGCAAGCGGAGAGGCCAGGCGTTCGTCTTTCTTCACAAGTAAAAAACCATTATCAAAATGTTTATCACTATTAATGAGATAGACAGATTTATTATAGTCGTAATTATTGCAATATTTATGATGATTAACGACGTTTTGATGGGCCTCTATTGATTCAAAAAAAGTTGTCAGCTCATAATTTTCAGGAACATAGAGTTTTGAAACGTTTCTGCATCCTAAACCAAAAAAATCAAAAATATCGCGCCCCAGCAAATACAATTCATCTCTGGTTTCCTGTCCGGTTAACACAGCAATACTATTTCTGCTTTTTCTGATAATGTGAGGCACTTTAGAAAAATAGTATTCGAAATATCTGGAGGTATTGTTGCTACCCGTAGCAATAACAGCATTAAATCCTTCCAGCCTTTCGGTAAATTTTATCTGTTTTTCAAGTTCCGGCGCAAACTCAATTAGTTGTTTGATAAGATGCGGTATCAGATCTTTATCCTGAGAAGACGATTTAATGAGTGCGATATGGCCTGTCGCTAAAACAGTTAAAATATCATGAAAGCCAACAAGAGGAATATTGCCCGCCAACACCAAACCAACCGTTTTACCGGGAGTTGCGTTTTTTAAGCTATTCTCAATATCGGCATTAAGCCAGGCCTCAATATCTTCAGCTTGCAACATCGCCGCGATACCATTAACGGCTTTAGCCGTTTCTTCTGGAGTAAACCATGCGTTTGAAAAATGTGCGTTTAGTATCAGCTGTTTAAGTTTTTCATCCGGGGACCGCAAATAATTCCCCAAACTTTTAAAAGCCGCTTTTCGTTGTTCTAGTGTCAAAATGGAAGTCTTTAAAATAAAATCGACAGATTGTGTTATATTTGCACTGTTTTTGTGGTGCGAATGTGGTTGCAAAATTACGGTTAAGAAATAGATTTTTTAGAACATGGCGATAATAATAACAGACGAATGCATTAACTGCGGAGCTTGTGAGCCTGAATGCCCTAATAATGCTATTTATGATGCAGGGGCTGCATGGCGTTTTTCGGAAGGGACAGCTTTACGAGGTGTAATTGACTTTGGTGATGGTACGACTTTAAATGCTGAAGAAGCTCAAACAGCTATTTCAGAAGAGTTTTATTATATAGTTTCTGATAAATGTACTGAATGTAAAGGTTTTCATGATGAACCACAATGTGCTGCGGTATGTCCGGTTGATTGTTGTGTGGATGACGTGGATGTTAGGGAAACAGAAGAAGAGCTATTGGCTAAAAAGTCATGGCTTCATGACGAAGGCTAGGTAGAAAAGATTTTATTTGAAGCGGCATCTGGCCGCTTTTTTTGTTTAAGGGTATTCTCCTGTTGGAAGTGGTTGCACGTGGGGGCTGTATGTGGGCTTTTGTTTGGAGTTTTGTAATAGGTAAATTATAAGCCCAACCAAACCGGAAAAAGGTTTAAATAAACGGGACAACGCTTCCTGGCATTGTCCCGCTCAATTCGATAATTTCGATTGTCTATCTTTTACTGCCCATCATCCCTTGTAATTGGGTGAAGGTGATTTCTTCGTAGTCTTTCGATGCGGAAAAGGATCCGGCTGGGACTTTTTCTTCTTTAACTTCTTTAACAACAGCTTTAAGTGTCATTCCTTGTTGCATGGTTGTAAACTCCAGAGGGAAGCCATATTTTTTATCAAACAGGTGGGTCAATGAATTTAGCGGTACTTCAACGTCGTTTGTAAAAACGGCATCAAAAGCTTTACCTGTTTTTTTATCAGTACCTGTATGCTTTTTGCCGTTAAAAGACGCTATAGTTTTGCTTTCTGTGCCCGGTGTGAACGTAAACTCGGGAAAGGTTTCTTTCATTACTTCGATATCATCGGGAGTAAAACGCACAGACAGTTTTTTATTAGCCATCGGGATATCCAGTAAAAGGCGTTGATATTCGGTTTTCGGATTCATTATAAAGGTAGATTTGGCCATGCCTCCGTCGCTAAAAGAAGCACTGGAATCTCCTTTAAAATATACTTTGATCTCAGTTGGAAGCATCGCCTTCATTTGTTGCATGTTTACGGGCAGATCATATTCTACTTTGTATACAATACTACCTTCGGTTAATTTTTTCTGAGCAAACCCAAGTGTGGTTACCAGTGCTAAGGCAGCACTAAGAATAATTTGTTTCATGTTTATTTAATTGATGTCTGTTAGATGCCAAACTATGATAAATGTAACGCAAGAAATACAATTTATTTCATTTTAATTCAAAAATTTATACTTTCATCTAATGAAGCGTTTCTACCTAAGTGCTTTGTACATGCTTTTGGGCATTGCACTACCTATTTTTTCTCAAGAGATCAATTCGGGGCCGCGTATTACCGCATTAGGAAATACCGGAGTAGCCTTGCAGGATGTATGGAGTTTGCAATCTAATCAATCGGGACTTTCAGCCTTAAAACACCCGGCTGCTTCCATATCCTACCAAAACAATTATTTAAATCCGGAGCTGAGTACGCAATCGGCGGTTATCGCTTATCCCCTGCATGGCGGTAATGTTATCGGCTTAAGCTTTCATAATTATGGTTTTTCCGCCTACAGCGAACAAAAAATTGGCATTAGTTATGCCCGCAGGTTTGGTAGTACTATATCCGCGGCTATAAACTTTAATCTTCATCAGGTTAAAATAAGCCAGTATGGGAGTGCCAGGGCCTATACGGCTGAGGCAGGCCTGCAATATTTCGTTAGCGAGAATCTAATAATCGGTACACATATCACAAACCCCGGTAGGAGTGGCTTTGATACAGAAGTTAACGCGATAATTCCGGTATGTTTAGAGTTTGGTGCTTCGTATAAGGTAACGGATAAAGTTTTACTAAACAGCGGGATTAGCAAAACCCTGAATTCTGTAACCGATATTAAGTGCGGGCTGGAGTATTCAGCGGTAAACTGGTTGGCCTTTAGGGGAGGCATGTCCGCCAATCCTTTCAGGCAGTTTGCGGGTTTCGGATGTCAGCTATATGATTTGAAATTAGATGCGGCGGCTTCATCTCATCCTTATCTGGGATTTTCTCCGCAGATAGCTTTAAGTTATGAATTCTAAGCTGTTTCTCTTTATTCTGTTGATGTTTTCGAGCGTTAAGCTTAGGGCTCAGTCAGAAAACGATCGTTTTATTGAGCAGATTATCGAATCGATTGCTGAGAACGCACCCGAGGATTTTGATTATTCTGAGCTTTCTGAACGGCTGAATTATTATTTAAAGCATCCGATTAATTTGAATAAAGTAACCGCAGAGCAATTACAAGAACTTATTTTCCTTTCACAACCTCAAATAAACGCGTTTCTAAAACATCGCAATGAAAACGGGAGAATACTGGAATTTTACGAATTACAATCTATACCAGAGTTTTCAGGGGAAACGATTAAAAAACTGCTACCATTTTGCACCTTGGAGGAAGCCTTGCCAATCTCGGAAATTAAATTAAAAGGCCTTATAAAGGAGGCAAACGGGGAGATAATAGTTACGTATGCGCAGGTTCTACAACAGCAGAGTGGGTATATCGGGCAACAAAACCCTGAAAAGTCAAACTATATCGGGGCCCAGCCAAGGTTTCTTTCCAGGTACAGGTGTAATTTTGGGGAGCATCTTACAGCCTCGTTAAATATGGAAAAAGATGCGGGCGAAAAATTTAGTTTTGATAATAGGCACCGGGGATTCGATTTTTATTCGGGCAATATTGCTTACCGGGCGAAAGGCGTTCTCAGGAAACTGATAATCGGAGATTATTCACTCCAATTTGCACAAGGTTTAAGTATGTGGACCGGACTGAGTTTTGGAAAGGGAGCTGATGTAGCCAGTATTACAAAAAACAATACCGGGCTTAAACCCTACACATCTACCAATGAGTTGTTGTTTTTAAGGGGCCTTGCAACTACTCTGCACTATGGAAAAGTGGATTTTACGCCTTTTGTATCTCTGCGGAATATGGATGGTGCTATAGATGTTGTTGATGGATCAGAAAAAATATCATCTATAAATGCCACAGGTTTTCATCGAACCGTTAATGAAGTAGAAAACCAAAGTACGGTAAAGCAATTAGTTTATGGCGGGAACATTCAATATACAAACCATCAATTAAGATTAGGGGGTACGTTTTATAGTACAGAAATTAATAAGGAATTAGAAAAAGGTGAGGGGGCTTATAAAGCGTATAGTTTTTCGGGTACAGAATTGAGTAACCTGAGTGCTTATTATAATTACAATTGGAGGAACTTATTCTTTTTTGGCGAAGCCGCCCGAAGTTTAAATTCAGGATATGCTTACCTTAACGGGGTTTTAGCCAGTCTGTCGCCAAAGGTTTCTTTAATTTTGTTTCAACGCGATTATCAAAAAAACTATCATTCCTTTTTTAATCAGGCTGTATCCGAAGGCACAAATGCGGTAAATGAAAAGGGTTTTTATTCGGGATTGATGGTTTCTCCCGACAAGAAAATACAGTTTAATTTATACGCTGATTTTTTCAAGTTTCCCTGGCTCAGATTTCGTGCTGATGCGCCTTCATCCGGAATTGAGTGGCTCTCACAACTGTCTTATTCACCATCAAAAAGAATAAGTACGGTACTGAGGTACAAATACGAACAAAAGGAAGAAAACGATAGCGAAGAAAATACGATCAATCAACTTTCTACGGTGCGAAAGGAAAATTTCCGGTTCGAACTGAGCTATAAATTATCTACTGCCTTACAACTAAGAAACAGGGTGGAGGTAGTAAAATATGAGAAGGATAAGGAGTTGGAAAATGGTTATGTAATATTTCAGGATCTTGTTTTTAACCCGATGTTATCCCGGCTATCGGGCAATTTCAGGTTTGCGATATTTGATACCCCCGGTTTTAATTCGCGTGTGTATGCGTTTGAAAATGATGTTTTATATAATTATTCTTTACCTGCTTACCAAAATCGCGGAACACGCTTTTATCTAAACGGCAGATGGCGGGTAAACCGCTCTGCGGATATTTGGATCAAATACGCCCTTACATCATATACCGATCTTGAATCCATAGGCACCGGAGCGGAGAAAATTGAGGGTAATAAAAAATCGGATGTTAAACTACAGCTAAGAATTCAATTTTAATGGTTCTTATTCAAAAAGGCGAATTAATTTTTTTGAGGCTTTTATTGCCACTCATTCTCGGAATCACTCTAGGTTTCAGTCTTCCCGCACAGATCTTTATTTATCAGCTTGTAGTATGGTTGACGGTATTCTGTATGCTTACACTATGGCTCACGGTAATCTGTTATAAGCGATTTAAAATCTATTTAACACGCTGGAAACCAGGAGTGGTACTTCATTTGTTGGTTTTTTTTTCGGGAGTGGCATTAACGCTGACAAACAACCCGGAGTTAAGCGAGAAGCATTTCTCGAGTTTTGACGACGAAGAACTAATTGTAGCGATACGTTCAGAGCCTAAGCTTAGTAATAATATTTTACGGTTTGAAACCGAAGTACAACAAGGTTTTTCGGGAAATTCGTTTAGCAAACGGGAGGGAAGCTTGATGATCGCTCTTAAGCTTAACAACACGCAGAGCTATCACTTTGGAGACGAACTTTTAATCAGGGGCGATTTTAATGTGATAGATCCGCCATTGAATCCTTATGAATTTGACTATAAAACGTTTCTGGCCAACCATGGCATCAGCCGTCAGGCGTTTATAAATGAATCTCAACTAAAACTTATAGGGAAGCATAAGGCGAATTTTTTGGTTGATAAGGCCCTGGAATTGCGGAAATCCTATGTTCTAAAATATCAGGAATATATTCACGACAAGCAATCCGCCTCTGTTGCTTCGACCTTAATACTGGGCTACAAAGCCGAACTAAGCCGGGAAGTGCTAAGTGCATATTCAAAAACCGGGACTATGCACGTGCTTTCGGTCTCGGGTATGCATGTGGGAATTGTATTTTATATTCTTAATGCCATGTTGTGGTTTATGAATAGAAACAAGAAGTTAAGGATTCTCAGGGCCGTAATTATAATCTCTCTTATCTGGTTCTACTCGCTAATTACCGGATTTTCGCCTTCTGTTTGTCGTGCGGCCTTAATGCTAAGTATGTATGTTTTGGGTAAGGCAGTTTACCGAAGCAGTAATTCGTATAATCTGGTTGCCACGTCGGCCGTTTTCCTTTTACTATATAACCCCTATTTTTTGCTCGATGTCGGATTCCAATTATCCTACCTCGCGGTTTTAGGTCTCATTTATTTTTATCCTAAAATTTATCATCTATTTTATATCAGGAATTGGATAGGTGATAAAATCTGGAGTTATGTAGCCTTATCTTGTGCCGCGCAGTTAGCTACTTTTCCCCTTGCAATGTATTATTTTCATCAGTTTCCTGTGTACTTCCTCCTGAGCAATTTGTTTATCGTGCTACCGGTTATAGTTATCATGTATTTGGGAATCGCTTTTCTTTTTATCCCTTGGGATTGGGCTCTCAAATCACTAGGTTTACTGCTGGAAAAGGGAATAATGCTAATGGATGAGGGTTTGTTTTTTATTGAAAAGCTCCCTTTCGCCAATATTATAAAATACGACAGTCTGGCATTTTACCTGTCGGTGTATGCAAGTATCGCATTACTTGCCATTGCTTTTCAACACCGGAATAAACGTATGCTTTATGCCAGCCTGCTTGTGGGCTTAATTTTGATTTCTTACCAGTCGGCTACCCATATCATTTCTCAAAAAAAACACTTTGTAACTTTTTACGGATTAAGAAAAAACACCGCTTTTAGTATTTTTTCGGGAAAAGAGGCGTATGTTTTTTCGGATTTAGATAGTGCTGATAAATCGCTGGCTTTTTTTGTGCAGCCGTGTGTTGAAGCTTACGCTAGCAGGAGCCGGTATCTCAATCTCGATAACAGCCTGGAAAATAACCTCGTTTTCTTTAAAGAGAACTTTCTTCGGTTTCGAGATTGGCGAATGATGATATGGAATAAATCGCTGGATAATTATTCTTTCCAAAAGCAATTTGAAGTGGATGTTGTTCTTTTATCCGGGAGACCCCAAATTAAGCTTACAGAATTGGTCAAAAATGTAAAATTTAAACTTTTGATGATTGACGCTACCAATGCTGATTATATGATAAAGAATTGGGTGGACGAAGCATCGGCCTTATCTTTAAATTATTATGTTTTAAAGAAAAATCCCGCTTATAGTATACCTTTGGAGTAATAAGCCTGAAATGAGAGAATTCATCCTCTTTGATATTCACAAAAAGATAGCGACTATTACGCTATATCGTCCCGAAAAGCGAAATGCGCTTAATCCTCAACTTATAGCCGAAATGACTTCGGCATTTAAAGAAGCGGAGTTAAGCGATGAAGTTAAGGTGGTGATTTTAAAAAGTTCTGGTGATACCTTTAGTGCGGGTGCAGATCTGGCATACCTGCAGCAATTACAGTCTAATACTTATCAGCAAAATCTTGATGATTCTATTCAATTAAAGCTTTTATTTTCTGCGATTTATAACCTGGAGAAACCCGTAATAGCACAGGTGGAAGGAAATGCCATTGCGGGTGGTTGCGGATTGGTTTCGGTTTGTGATATCGTATTTGCTGTTCCCGAAGCAGTTTTTGGATATACCGAAGTTAAAATCGGGTTTGTGCCGGCAATTGTAGCCACGTTTCTGATCAATAAAATAGGAGAGGGCCGAAGTCGTGAACTGCTGTTGAGTGGTGAACTGATAAGCGCGGAGACGGCATATCAATACGGGCTGGTAAATTTTATTAATGAAAAAAGCAAAATAGTCGACGCTGTTGCGGCATATGCGCAAATGCTTATTTTAAATACATCATCCCAATCGATTAAATCAACAAAAGCTTTATTAGCTAAAATACGGCATCTATCGGTAGATGAAAGTTTAAATTATGCTGCACGTGTGAATGCAGAAGCACGATTAACAGACGATTGTAAGAAAGGGATAGCGGCCTTTCTCGATAAAAAACATCCTAAGTGGTAATTCATCCAACAATCTAAACGCAGGCTTGTTAGCAAATAATGACTGAACATCAGCCAAAAGTACCCTTTGAATTATTCTTGATTGGTGATACAGGCGATATTTCTTTAGCCCGCCCCGATCCCGTATTACAAACTCTTTGTTCTCATTTCGATGAAAAGCAAGATTCGGGAGTAATTTTTTTAGGAGACAACATCTATCCGCGAGGTTTGCCGCCAACTAGCAATATTCTTCGAAAAAGTGCCGAACGCACTTTAATTCAGCACCACGAAGCATTGAAGGGATATAATGGCAAGTTGATTTTTATAGCAGGCAACCACGACTGGAACAAAGGGCGGAAAGATGGTTACGAATACATTATCCGGCAGGAGCAATATATGCGGGAGCTTTTTGGTGAACGGGAGGTTTTTTTACCCGCTAACGGATGCCCGGGTCCAGTGGAGATTAATTTAAACGAGCATCTCACCATTGTTGCTATTGATACCCAATGGTGGCTCCAAACCGGACTTAGGCCCATCGGCAAGCAGTATGGCTGTTCGGTTTCTACAGAGGAAGAGTTTTTCGAACAGCTTATTGAGATTTTAGACCGCAATAAGGATAAGCATTTACTTATCGCGGGCCATCACCCGGTTTATAGTTATGCTATTCACGGGGGTAAGTTTAAATTAAAGCATCATATTTTTCCATTGACCTTGTATGATGATGCTGCCTGGATACCATTGCCCGGCATTGGCTCATTATTGCCTTTGTACAGGAAGTTTCTGGGCGCACGAGAAGACATAGCCCATCCCCGCTACCGGCGATTGAGAAAGAAACTTAAAGAGATTTTGGCTCAATATCCCGGATTAATCTACGCCGCCGGACACGAACATAATCTCCAGTACATTTGTAAAGAACATAATCACTTCATAGTAAGCGGTTCAGGATCAAAAGTTAAATATGTAGTTCAGAATGGTAAGTATTTGAGATATGGCGTAAAAGCAAAGGGCTTTTTTAAACTTCGTTTTGAAACCGACGGTTGTGTGTATCTGTCGGCCTGGGTAATTGATACCACCAAAAAGTTGCCCAAAGGTAAATTGGTTTACGAAGAACAGATAATTTAATTTGAGGCTTCCTTCCTTAATTCCCTCATTCCTTCCTTCACTCATTCCCTCCTTCCTTCCTTCACCCCCTCTCCCAAACCACATCCGCAAACCAGTTTTTAGAGTCTAGCAGTTGTTTAACAGGTTTAAATCCCGATTTCTTCGCTAGTTTATAAGTCTCTTCCAGCGAATATTTATGCGAAGTTTCCACAAAAACAGGCTCATTTTCATTAAACTTAATTTCAGCACTATCAATAACTACGGTTTGCTCTTTTAGGCTAAAAAGATAGCTTTTGCAGGCCCCGGTTTCGGGATCATAGCTTTCGTAATGCTCAAACTGGGTTACTGTGATATTTGCGCTTAACTCACGGTTTATCCTTTTAAGAAGATTAAGATTAAATTCCCGGGTAATGCCGTCTTTATCGTTGTAGGCATTAAAAATAGTCCAGGGGTTTTTCTTTAGATCGAAACCGATTAATAACAGATCGCCTTTTGAAAGATGAGCATGCAGTTCTTTGCAGAATTTAATGGCCTCTTCCGGGAGCATATTTCCCAGGTTTCCCCCGAGAAAAAGTACAAGTCGCGGATGTTGAGAAAGCTTTTTCGCTTCTTCAAGGGCGATAAAATAATCGCCCACTATACCTTTTATTTTGAGATCTTTAATTCTTTTTGGAAGATCCTTCTCTACCAGTTCAACAATATTGGCAGAAATGTCTATGGGATAATAGGTAAAGTCTTTTCCTGATTCCGAAAGACATTTCAGTAACTCCCTCGATTTTAATGCATCACCTGCTCCAAGTTCGATAATATCAAACGGACCCTCAAAATGATTCGTGATTTCAAGCATTTCTCCGCAACGGGTATTAAATATTTCGAGTTCGGCGTCGGTTACATAGTATTGTTCAGCCTCCATTATTTTCTGAAAAAGCTTATCGCCCCGTTTGTCGTACAAGTATTTTGAATGGAGGTGTTTAGGCGATGAAGTTAATCCATTAATTACATCTTGCTTAAATGTTTCGGCTGAATCGGCTTGTTTACTGGTAGACTTATTCATGTTATTTATTGTGCAAGGCGAATACCTGTGTATTGCCATCGTAGATAGGGGTGAAAAAAATTGCGGTAGCTAGGCCTGCTATGTCCGGGCGAGGTCACTTCAGATGCTCCTCGTAAAACCATTTGATTTATCATGAATTTTCCATTGTATTCACCTATCGCTCCTTTTTCTTTTTTAAAGCCCGGATAGGGGAGATATGCACTTTCGGTCCATTCCCAACGCTCGCCCCAGTTTAGTTTTGAGGATGCGGTTTCCCATTCGAATTCTGTTGGGAGTCGTTTTCCTGCCCAGGCGGCGTAAGCATGAGCCTCGTAGTAGCTGATATGACATACGGCTTCATCAAGAGTTAATGGCTTTAAACCTTGTAGTGTGTAGTGACACCACTGCCCATCGATATTATACCAATAAAGAGGTGCTGCAATCTGGTTCTGTTTTACCCATTCCCAGCCTTCCAGATGCCAGTATTCGAAGTTTTTGTAAGCTCCGGCATTAATGAATTCCAAATATTCAGCGTTACTTACCAGTGAAGAGCGGATCTTATAATCCTGAAGAAATACGTTATGGCTGCCCAACTCATTATCAAAACAAAAGCCATCGCCGTTAAAGCCTATTGGGTAGATTCCTTCGGGAATCTCGATGAACGTTCCGGGCTCAACCCTGAAAAATGGTTTTTCAGAATCGATATATGCCGGAAACAAGGGGTTATGCCCCAAAATGTATTTTATATCGGTGAGCAGGAGTTCCTGATGCTGTTGTTCGTGATTGAAGCCTAGCTCAATAATCTCTTTTAAATTGGCAGTTTTGGCCTCATCATCGAGAAGGACTTGCATATATCGGTCGACATGCTTTCTGTAATTGTAAATATCTTCAACCGAAGGCCGACTTAAATTTCCTCTGTCTGTTCGAATTAAACGCGCTCCGATTGTTTCATAATAGCTATTAAATACGAAATTGTAATTCGGGTCAAACTCCGTATAATCTTTCAGATGTGGTTTTAATAGAAAGGTTTCAAAAAACCAGGAAGTGTGTCCCAAATGCCATTTAGGCGGACTTACATCAACCACCGGTTGTACCACATAGTCTTCCGTTTTAAGCGGTCGGCAAATTTCTTCGGTAAGGTTTCGTATCTCGAGGTATTTATCTGAAAGCATAGGTTTTCGCTATCATATAAAACCACTAAATGCTAAATTGTTTTTAGCGGCAAGGCCATAACAATTATTCGTTCTCGCCGATCAAACGTATCGATAATCCATCTATGGCTTCACTTAGCTTTATCTGGCAGGCTAATCGACTTGCGCCTGTTGCATCCGGCCTTGTATCTAGGGTAATGAGTTCCTGTTCCTGGGCCTCGGGCAAATTATCCCAACCTTCTAAAACCTGGCAATGGCAGTCGGAACAAAGAGCCATGCCGCCGCAAGTGGCTCTTAGCGGATATTCAAACGCTTTAAGTGTTTCCATCAGATTCAGATTAATTCCTTCCGGGATTTCTAAATCCTGAACCTCTCCTTTATTGTCTTCAACCTTTATATGTATCATTTTAAAAAGTGTTTACGCCGTAAACGGTGGTGTATTTAAAACTTAGTTTTTGATCGGGATATACATATTTGAAAGCACTTTGAGCCATCAGGGCCGCTTCATGAAAGCCGCAAAGAATCAGCTTTAGCTTTCCGGGATAGGTGTTGATATCGCCGATGGCAAAAATCCCCTCAACATTGGTCGAGTAATCAAACGTATTCACTTCAATTGCCGATTTGTCAATATTAAGGCCCCATTCGGCAATCGGCCCCAGTTTAGGGGTTAAACCAAATAAGGGAATCAGGTAATCTGTTTCAAGATTCGTTTGTTCGTTGTTTTTTCCCTGAATAGTTACTTCTTTGAGATGCCCGTTACCATTTATAGACGTTATATGCGACTGAAGAATTAAGTTGATTTTGCCGCTTTTTGCCAGATCAAATACCTTTTCTGCGGAGTCTGGGGCTCCTCTAAATGTGTCTCCCCGGTGTACTAATGTTACCCTCGAAGCGACTTCTGAAAGAAATATGGTCCAGTCGAGTGCTGAATCGCCTCCACCGGAAAGTACCAGCTTTTTGTCGCGATATAATTCGGGATTACGAACCATATACGACACACCTTTTCCTTCAAATTGCTCTAGGCCTTCAATGGCGGGTTTACGAGGTTCGAAGCATCCCAGTCCGCCGGCGATTACTACTACCTTGCTATGCACTTCGGTGTTTTCGTTAGTGCGAACAATGAACGATCCGTCGTCCAAACGTTCGAGTGTATCAACACGCTCCGCCAGAGAAAAAGTAGGTTTGAAGGTTTCTATTTGATCCATCAATCCGTTAACCAGATCCTGTGCGTTAATTACGGGAAAGCCGGGAATATCATAAATCGGTTTTTGGGGATATATTTCTGAAAGCTGTCCGCCAACCTGCGGCAAAACATCGATGATGTGACAGCGCATTTTAAGCAGCCCCGCTTCAAAAACCGCAAAGAGGCCAACCGGGCCAGCACCAATAATACATATGTCAGTTTTTATGTGTTCCATAATTTGCTTTGTTTATAAAGCAAAGATGGACGAATGAGAATGGGGCATCAAATCACCAATTTTGATACCCCATTACTTTAGGTTATGAGTGGCGCAGAATCGTTTAAACAAATCAGTGAGTTTCGAGGTGTTTCCGTGAAGATGTATAAATTGAAATGTCCGGAAAATATCCAGCCCTTCGATTTCAATAACACTCAGTTCATTGTATTTTAATTCTTTAAGCACTGATTGTATGGATAAAAAAGCAGCTGTTTCGGAGTTTAACAAATATTGTTTTATGCTTCCGCTGCTTTGAAACCGGGTTTCTACCCGTAGGTCTTTAGCGTTAATATTAGCTTCAGCTAAAGATTTAAAAACGACTTCTAATGTACCCGAACCTTGCTCACGCAATACCAGAGGGATTTGGGTGAGTTCCTGAGGCTTAATTTCTGCTTTTTTTGAAAGAGTACTGTTCGATTTTGCTACCAGAACTATTTCGTCTTTGGCGAAGGGCTCGTAAGCAAGCTGAGGAAAGTGAGAGTTTCCCTCCACAATAGCGATATCAAGCTTTTCGGCAATTACCTGCAAGGAAATGGAATCGGTGTTTCCTTGTGTAAATGTGTAGGAAACCGAAGGGTAGGCCTTTTTGAACAGAGCCAAAATTCTGGGCAGAATATTTTGGGCGATGGTAGTACTTGCGCCGATTCTTAAATTACCACCAGTAACGTCATTTAGTTGCGCGAGTTCTGTATTGAGTGCCGCATAAGTTTCAAAGATCTTTTCGGAGTATCTTAAAACAACTTCTCCTGCCGGGGTAAGAGAAATAGTGTTTCCGTTTCGCCTGAACAAGGCAGTTCCTAGATGCTGCTCCAACTCATGGATATGTTTAGTGACCGCTGGCTGGCTGATAAATAATTCAGAAGCGGCTTTGGTAAAGCTTAGTTTGTTGGCTACGGTATGAAATACTTTTAATCGAAAATCAAAAATCATATTTTATCATTTCAGCTTCGCTTTAAGAAGGGTTAATAATTTGTCGAATTCTTCAGTGGAGTATCCGATCGACTGATAAATGATTTTTCCTTCTTCATCTATCACCACATTGCGCGGAATATATTGTGTGGCATACTTGCTGTAGATCGTTCGTTTCCTATCAGGCAAAATGGGGAATGTATAGTTGTTGGCTTTTTTATAGGGATCAAGTTTATCCCAGCCTTGTTCACGTCCAATAACTAAAAGCGCGAATTTGGGGTTGTCTTTATATTTTTCCCATATTTCTTTTTGTACCCTTGGTAATTCCTCAACGCAGGGAGGGCACCATGTCGCGAAGAAGTTAAGCATCACCAGTTTGCCTTTGTACTCATCTAAATCTTTAAAAGCCTGCTTTTCTACTTCTATTTTGAATGTAGGTGCCGCATCTCCGATTTTAGTTAACGTTGAAGCAGTGTCTGTTTGGGAAAATGAAGATGAAACCCAGAATATTAGGCTAAAGGATAAGCAGTGATTTAAATTCATCGCAATGCTTTTTTATCAAAAGTGCTAATTAATTTTTAAGCTATGGTATATTAATGCGATAATTGTGCAGAGTAACATTGATATGGAGAAAATATATTTAAGCGATTCGGGCCCTAAAGTATCACCGGCAGTATATGGTTTTTACCGTTGGGATGGCGTAAAAGATACATCGGCTACGATGGAAAAGATCATTAACCTGTGTTTGGAACTGGGTATCAATACATTTGACCATGCAGATGTGTATGGTTCCTATCAATGCGAAGAGTTATTTGGTGAAGTAATCAGTAAGAAATCCTTTAAAAGGGAGGATATTGTTTTGTTCACAAAATGCGGATTACGCATGCCACATCCAAGCCAGCCCGATGTGAGAGTAAAACATTACAACACTTCCCGCGAGCATATTATCGAAAGCGTTGATAACTCGTTACGGAAATTAAAAACCGATTATATCGACATCTTTTTATTGAACCAATTAGACCCTATTTCAAATCTCGAAGAAACAGCTTTCACTTTGGAGCAGTTAAAGAGCTCGGGTAAAATTAAAAATATCGGAGTGGCTAATTTTTCTGTTTTTCAGCATCAATTACTGGCTTCATATCTTAAAAAACCTATCGTAACCAATCATATTGAACTAAACTTACTAAACACCTCCGCCTTACAAAACGGGCAGATGGATTACATTAAACAGCGTTATATGCACCCTTTGGTTTCTGCCCCATTGGCCGAAGGTAGAATCGCTAACGGAACAGACGCGCTAGCTGTAAGAGTTAGAAGCTGGCTGGAGAAAATCAGTTCGAAGTATAATGCAGATATCGAATCGTTAGCGGTAGCATGGCTTGCCAAGATAGGAGCCATTCCGCTTATAGGTACTACTGATGAAAAACGAATCAGGAATATAGTTAACGCATTTAATATCGACCTTGACAGGCAGGATTGGTACGATTTGTACGCGGCCTCAAGAGAGATATTTTAAGTTTTTGTGATTTCGACCTTAGGAGAAATCTAAAGCGATAAACCTAAGCTATATCAGGAGATTTAATACGCCAGCCAGCGGTTTTAGTGACGAAAGTAATAATCAAGACGCCCTATCAGCGCCTGTTAAAATAAGGTTTGCGTTCCACCGGGTTTTAGTCTCCCTAAATGCTTATAGGCCAGTTCGGTAACTTCGCGTCCCCGAGAGGTGCGCATTAAAAATCCCTCCTGAATCAGGAATGGTTCGTAAACTTCTTCAATAGTTCCTTCATCTTCGCCTACAGCGGTAGCTATAGTTTTTAAACCCACGGGGCCGCCTTTAAATTTATCAATTATCGCTACCAGAATGCGGTTGTCCATTTCATCTAAGCCATGTTCATCAACGTTAAGAGCATTTAAAGCGTATTTAGCTATTTCGGTATCGATGCTTCCGTTTCCTTTTATCTGCGCGAAATCTCTGGTGCGTCGTAACAGGGCATTCGCGATACGAGGAGTGCCACGGCTTCTCCGGGCAATTTCATAAGCACCTTCATCACTTATAGCGGTATTTAAGATAGAAGAAGAGCGGAGAACAATGGTTGTTAAAAGTTTTGCGTCGTAGTATTGAAGGCGTGAGTTTATTCCGAAACGAGCCCGCAGCGGAGCAGTTAAAAGTCCCGACCGGGTTGTTGCCCCAATTAAGGTAAAGGGATTTAGGGAGATCTGAACAGAGCGGGCGTTGGGCCCGGTTTCAATCATAATATCAATCTTGAAATCCTCCATAGCAGAATAGAGGTATTCTTCAACGAGCGGGCTTAAGCGATGAATTTCATCGATAAAAAGGATGTCGCCGGTTTCCAGGTTGGTTAATAATCCTGCCAGGTCACCGGGCTTATCCAGTACCGGGCCAGAGGTGATCTTAATTCCTACCCCCATTTCATTCGCTATGATATGAGACAGAGTTGTTTTTCCCAATCCCGGAGGGCCGTGTAGGAGTACGTGGTCTAATGCTTCCCCGCGTAATTTGGCCGCTTGAACGAAAATGCGTAAGTTTTCAAGAATTTTGTGCTGACCGGTAAAGTCTTCAAATACCTGTGGGCGAAGCACTTTTTCAATATCACGTTCTGAAGAGGAAAGCCGCTCGGCATTAGGATCCAGATTCTCGTTAAGCATGTTGCTAAAATAACAATTCTCGCTGCTTTTTTTAAGAATTATGTGTCTTAAACACTCTGTCCATCCACTCCTGATTGTTATGTCTCCGTGGCAACATAATCTTAAAAATATTATGCCAGCTGAATAAGAATTCATTAATTCGTGCTAATGCTACATACTATTGGTAAATGCGGGTGCTGTGCGGTTCTTCTAATAATTTTTGTCTCTTGTAACCGATTAGATCCCAAGTCTAAACGTCCCTCGTTCAAGGGAGTAGAAGGCATTAAATTTATTGAGGTTAGGCGGGAGTTTAACACCGGTTATTCGTTCAGTGAGCATGGGTTTCAACAAGTTCCCGAGTGGAAATTGTACTTTCTTCCCGGTGATTCGGTTAAGATTTATAGCCCTTTTGAAAAGCGGTATATTTTTTATCCCATCTATTTCGATCATGCGCAGGTGATAAACTTCGCACGTGAATGGCTGCGGCTAATTCATGTTAACAAAGATAGTTTGGTGCTGCAACTGCTAAAGGTTCAATCAAAACAGGTAAACAAAGAATTGTCTACCGTTTATATGCGTTTTTATTCAGAAGGTTATTTGAATAATGTGCTGCACGCAAATGCCGACAGCTTAAAGAAGCCAAAACTCAAGGATACTATCTTTATCCGACGCCTCGCAAACCGTTCTAACAAACATTCGAAAAACGCCGATAGTTTATTTTCGGCAAGAAAGCCAGTTGTTTTCAGAAGCAAGAACCCGAATATCACAGCCTTCAGACGATCCGCTCCAAAAGGCGAACCGGGATACAAACCCCACTTAGAATACTTAAACCCCGAGTATGATGTGGAAATTAAAAAAGCTTATAAAGATTTTGATTATAACTTTACAGTATTGGTTGACAGCAGCGGTAACATGACCGTAGGAAGCTTCGCATTTTTGGAAAAAGAGTTTGAAGCACCACGACGACGCGTTTTGCAGGGCATTCTGGATGTTTATCTTGAAAAGTTTCTGGATATTACTCCGGGCAGTACTTTGGGTATACCGCATGCAACCGAAATTATGCTGCATCTGCGAGGTATAAAAAATTAGTAGTAACATCCTATACAGGTTTACATCTCATTCATAATGTCAGACTCAATTATTAACTATTATCAGCACTCAGCCGAAAAGTCGCGGGGGGAAGTAAACCGTTATGAGAAACTGGTAAATACCTATTCCTTTCTTCGCCTGTTCTCTATAATCCTTGGCGGGATACTGATTTATCAGGCCATTCAACTGGAAAGTATCTGGCTGGTTGAACTCACTTTCTTTTTACTGATGATAGGTTTTGCCTGGCTGGTAAAGCAGCAGGGAGGTTATGAACGAAAGAAGACTTTTTTTACTGCTTTGAAAGCAGTTTGTGAAAATGAAATAAGTAGCATACGTTCACAGGGGAATCTTTATCAGGACGGTTCACAATTTGAGGATGATGCTCATAATTACTCATCAGACCTTGATGTTTTCGGGAAAGCTTCTTTGTTTAACCTGGTTAACCGATCTGCCAGCCCTCAGGGAAATGAAAAACTAGCCTTGTGGCTTAGAAAGTCAGCAAATGAGGATGAGATTTTACAGCGTCAGCCAGCTGTGAAAGAACTGGCTAAAAAGCTGGATTGGGTTCAGGAAGTAAAGGCTTTATTGCTTTTTGCGAATGGGTCGGATAAAAAGGAGATTGAGAATCTTATAGCATATTTTCAGTCGGCGCAGAACCCGATAAGCCAGTATTTAAGGATTTATATTAAGGCTGTTCCCTATATCTTTCTGGCCACTGCGGTTGGTGCCTGGTTTATTCCTGTTTTAAGTGTCGCATTGTTTGTGCTAGCACTTTCGAACGGAATTTTGGTGTTAAGCAATCAATTAAAAGTTAACCGAACAGATAGGATTCTAAGCAAATTAGGAAAAACGTTGTCCGCATATTCAGAGGGCCTTAATAAAATAGAGTCTGGTAACTGGAAGTCGGATTTGCTGCATTCTCTGGCTCAGAAACTAAATGATAATGGTTCAAGTTTCTCCTTAGAACTTAAACAGCTTTCCATCCTTGCCGGCCGACTCGAGTATCGCTTAAATATGTTTGTAGGCATGTTCTTAAACGGCATTGCCGCCTGGGATGTAAGGCAGCTTATCGCGATAGAAGACTGGAGAACTAAGAACAGGGATTTGGTGCCTGAAGCATTCGAAGTTCTATCTTCTTTCGAAGCCTTGATTAGCCTGAGCAGTTTAAATTCTAATTATCCCGAATGGTGCTTTCCCGAAATATTATACGGCGAAAATTACACCTATGAGGCCAGCGATCTTTCTCACCCTCTAATTCCTGTTCATCAGCGGGTAAGTAATGATTTTCAGCTGATCGATACCCGTAAAATTGATATTATTACGGGTTCAAATATGGCCGGGAAAAGTACTTTTTTGCGCACTCTAGGCATAAATGCTGTTCTTGCTTTTGCAGGAGCACCGGTTTGTGCCACAGCCATGAAAATAACTGTTATGAATCTTTTTGCTTATATGCGTATTCGAGATTCGTTAAACGAAAGCATCTCAACTTTTAAGGCCGAACTAAATCGTTTACAATTACTTTTGGATGTTCTGCAACATGAAAAAAAGGTGTTTTTTTTGATTGATGAGATGTTGAGGGGAACAAATTCTGTTGATAAATACCGCGGTTCGAAAGCGGTGGTCGAAAAACTGATTTCGCAGAACGGGGTAGGTGCTGTAGCCACGCACGATTTACAACTTGCCAGGCTGGAAGATAAATACCCCGCTTATGTTCGCAATTTTTATTTTGATATCCAGGTTCTGGATGGCGAAATGCTGTTTGATTATAAACTCAAAGAAGGAGAGTGCAAAACTTTTAATGCTTCCCTACTTTTGAAGCAGATAGGGATAAATGTTGAGGACTAGCCGGGGTGGTGTATTTTTTATACACCGAATCTGGTATCAATTTGGCCCCGCCGATAAATTTTTCGTTACGCTGTTTATACTTATTAAACTCAAACTTTAATTGATTTAAGGTAACCTTATCATTTAGTGATATTTCGTCCAATGTTGGCGATAGCGCAAACAAGGTCCGGTCATTTAAGTGATAATTCCCCATTACATAGTCAACAACAGTAGTTTTAGTTTGGATAAGCGGGTAACTGTGAATGTTTCTGAAGGTTCTCGCGGTATCAAGCCCATCGCCCAACCAGCTAGCGACTTCCGGTTTTTTAATGTTGTGATTCTTGTTCAAATATGCCAGAATGCTGGGTGTTAAATCGAAATGAGAGGATATCGACGCAAATTCGGCACTGCGCTTTAACAGCGGCGAATATACGATAAGAGGCACGTGATACCTGTCTATTTTCGAACTCATCGGTAACTCTGGCATGCGGTGATCGCCTGTAATAAAGAAAATGGTGTTTTGATAATCGTCTCGCTTAGAATACTCTTTAAAGAAATTCTTCAGGGCATTATCAGCATACATAATGCTGGCATATTTTGAATCGTTTTTTCTGTAAATCTTTTTCCTGGCTTCATCAAACTTTAGGTGTCTCATCCGCTTTTCAAATGCGGCCACATAAGTCGCTTGGTCGTTTATTTTAAACGGACTGTGAGTAGAGACAGTAAGAAGTACATCCAGTCGTGGTTTTTCAGACTCTGAATTCAATTCAAAATATCTTCTGAAAAGCTCTGTATCACCATAACCCCAGCTAAAACCATTGTCGGAGAGGGGCATTTTTGTATAGCTGGCCGGGAAGGTTTTTTCATCATAAATGGCATCTGTTTTATTAGCCTGAAGAAACGCCTCCATATTATCAAATTTCGAGTCTCCTCCATAGTAAAACGCTGTTTGATAGCCGTTCCCTTTTAGAATGTTGATTAAGGATAAATGTTGCGGAATATCATTGCTTTTAGCAAGAAATCCGCCATCGCCGAAAGGCAAAGAACCCAGCAAACTCGGTAGTACCGCAAATGTACGCCCGCCCTGGCTCAGAAAGTTTTTCCAGTATAAGCTTTCTTGGGATAGAGAATCTAAGAATGGTGTGAAGTTGCCCAAATAGGCTCCTTCATTTGTAAAGGCGCGTCCCAACCCTTCAACCATTAATATAACCACATTTGGGGGTGTTTTACCTTTGTTAAGAAAGGGAGACAATACATCGGGCGTGTTATCTGTATGGAGGAAGGGGTATTTTTCTTCATCCACATAATTAAATGACGCATGTTTTAAGCCATTCACGCTGGAAAATTCATCGCTACTTTCATCTTCCGTATCAGAGGGGAACAAATACCTGAATGTTTCTGAAATGAAAAAGTCGGACTTGTTAAGGGTAATGTTATTCGCGAAATCTGACTGGAAAGGTGATGACCTGAAAGAAGCGGTGCCCAGCATCAGCAGTGTTAATGAGGCGAAAGGTAATAACGCGGCCAGATAGGAGTGGAGTTTTACTTTCTTAGAAAAAGCCAGTATAAGGCTTACCGTTATCGTTAAGGTGCAAATAAGATTGGTAACCGAAATTATATTGATACCCCCGGAGGCTCCAAGGGTTTGTTGAATATCGCTTTTGCTATAACTGTACAAATCGGCACCAAGGGGGATAAGCGATGCCGAGAAATACTCAATTAATAATACCTGTATAACGGCAAAAAATATAATGAGGCTTGAAAATACAATTTTAGCCGCCTTCTTTGAGAGCTGATAAATAACGATATATGGAATATATAGCAGAATATTGTATTTAAGCCAGTAGAGGGCCGCATTACGAAATGCGGCTGGAAGCATCTTTGAGATTTCTTCGGGATATTCCTGCATAAATCCCACATAATTCACTTCAAATAATGCAAATAGCAATGTAATAAGAAGCCAGCTAATAGAAAATGCCGCAAAAGCCTGAGTTGCTTCAAGCCATTTGTTTAAAAGAGGGTGCCCTTCTTCTTTCTTCGGTGCGGCTTCTATAGCTGCCGCGACAGCGACAGTTACGGTTGGTACGCCGAGTTTTTTTGTTGCGAAGCCTTGTCGCGTCATTTCGCCCCAGGCACTTTTCTTTTGCAGAAAATCTACATTACCCTCAATTGCCGACCACACCACAAAAGGGTGAAATATAAATGGTTCGAGCAGGGCTGTCAGAATTAATTTGAGAATATCCTTTGGGTTCTTATACTGGTTGTACGTCATTACCTCCATCAGGATGGCAAACACCGAGTAAAGAAAACCGAAACTTAAGATGAAACTAAGCAGGTAGAAAAAATTCTGCCAGTCGGTTTCTGAAAAGAGCGCACAAAAAACAAATATAATCAGTCCGAAAAACTCGATTATGGGAGCCAGAAATTCGAAGAAGAACCAATAGGGATAGCTTAACATTCCAACCAAACCATATTTGGGGTTAAAGAACATTTTTTTATGAAAAAGCAATGTTTCAATAGTACCACGGGTCCAGCGGTTACGCTGGCGGCCTAAAATTTTATAAGATGCGGGTGCTTCCGTCCAACAAAGTGGATCGGGTATAAAGGTTACCCGGTAGGGCACTTTTTGCTCTTCCATGTAACGGCGCATTCTTACCACCAGTTCCATATCTTCGCCTACAGTTTTATGGTTGTAGCCGCCGCAGTTAATTACGATTTCTTTATCGAAGGCACCAAAAGCTCCCGATATAAGTAATAAGCCGTTTATGCGGCTCCATGCCATTCGGCCCAATAAAAAGGCCCTGAAATACTCGAGGGTTTGCATCCGGGGGAGAAATCCATCCGCAAGACTAACTTTGATGAGCCTTCCGTCTTCAATTTCACAGCCATTCGCAATTCTAACTACACCGCCCGTAGCAATCACACGCTCTTTAGTGGTTTCTAAAAAAGGTTTCGCGAGTTTTAAGAGTGCATCCTGTTCGAGTATGCAGTCTACATCAATACAAACAATATAATCGTTTGATGATATATTGATACCTACGTTAAGCGCGTCTGCTTTACCACCGTTTTCTTTATCAACTACCACCAGTTTGCGATAAACCTGATTGGTGCTTTTATAAATTCCTCGTACTTTTTTAGTCGAAATTTGTTCGTTGTAGAAGAAATCGATTTTTTTAAGATCGAAATTGTCTATTAATTTTTGCAGGCAGTCGTCTTTACTGCCATCGTTCACAATAATCACTTCCAGGTTATTGTAATGGATAGACAGTAGCGACCGTGCGTTTTCAACTACGGTTGCACCTTCGTTATACGCGGGTGCGATGATGCTCATGGATGGTGCCTCGGGCGATACGGCGAGTATTCGATAGTCGGCAAAACTGTTTTTATGAAGATATTGACGTACCGCACCTATAGAACACAGACCGATAAAGATGTAGCTAAACAGCAGTACTATTGAATACAGCAGTAGCGCATACATAGATACATTTAATATCAAATCTACCCAGCTCATTTTTTACTCTCCATTTTTACTTGCTGAATAATATCATGCAGCGGGTAATGAGATGCTTTCGGGTGCTTCTCTACTACGTTAACACCTTCATCGCCACAGCGATACAAAGCTCTGGCCGCCGCTATTTTAATCTGGTGATCTTCCGACTCGAGCTGTTTTTCTAAAAACGAAATACTATCGCCGGATGCTATTTCTTTAAGTGCGGCGAGTATTTGTAATTGGTGCGATTTCGGCTCTGAAGTATACATGCTCATAAGGTGCCATGCTGTATTATCCTCGTAGATATCTTTAAGACACTTAATGGCCTGAAACCGAACCTTGGGGTTAGTGTGCTTAAGGCACTCCACAATCCTGTCGTAAAGCTGAAACTGATGATATGATGCCGAAAGTTTGAGTGCGAAAATAATAACCGAGTCGTTGCTTGATTTGAGCCAGTTTTCTATGCCCTTAAAATTACTCGCTGGTATATTCGAAAGCTCTGTAAGGAGGTTAATTTGGTGCCATTCAGAAATAGGGTAGGTTATCTCGTTCAAAAAACTAAGGCCGTCAAAACCATGAAATTTCACAAAGCTGGTTTGTGCTTCCATGCGAATATATTCGTTTTTATGGTTAGTAAGGTTGTAAAGAACCGGCGAGTATTCCAGTTGCTGCAGAGTTGCCAGCTCTTGTATAGCCTTTGCTCTTTTGTGCCAGCTGAAATGATTTAATTTTTTAAGGGTGTCTTTTTCTAGCCCCAACTGATTATATAAATGAGCGAGATTAGCCCCGGCTACTCCCGCTAAATTTTTACTGGTTACAACTAACTCATTAATTAAAGTCTGCCTGAATAGCGGGTTTTTCAGCAGCCCCGTCATTCGCTTATTTACAGGTATGAAAAAGCCCGCGTTTTCTTCCTCCTCGAAAAAGATAGTTCTAGTGATGAGGGCATTGGTTTTTACCAGCCATCTTATCTTTTCTTTATCCCTTCGATTTTTAATAACCAGAGAAAAAGACATGAAAATAAGAAGCACCAGCATAAATACTGAAAACGAGATGGTGGCGAAGAGAAGATTTCCCGGTGAGATTATCATAGCCTGTGGTATGATTTAAACCATAAAACGGCGCACTCTTACAGATAACTCATTCGGGCTGAACGGTTTGGTGATGTAATCATCCGCACCAAGTTGAAAGGCTTCTAATACAACATTTTCCTGGCCCATAGCCGATAAAATAATCACCGGAATTCTTCTGCCTGGCATTTGCCTTACAGAACCTATAATTTCCATTCCCGAAGTAAAAGGCATCATAAGGTCGGTTATAATAAGATCGGGAGCTATTTTTTCGATCTGGGATAATGCTTCACGGCCGTCACGGGTTGTAAAAACGGTATGCCCGTCTTTTTTTAACCTGAATTCCAGCGTTCTCAGCATCAGAAGATCATCGTCCGCAACAAGTATTTTCATATTGAGAGTATCTAATTAAGATGGCACTTTTCAGCTCTCCCTTATAGCAGAAAACGGTTCAAAAGGTTACAAAAATCGCCTTTTATTTTAGAGATGTCAGGCACGCAAGGTATTGATCCAAACCATCTTCAAAGATTATCTCGCTGCTGAAATTTTCATCGCAGGCAACTTTACGGAGTGTGTTTTTATCGAGATACAACCAGTTAAACCATTCGCCTTTTTGGTTTTTGTATTCATACTGGTAAGATATCTCTCCGAAGTACTTATCAAACGGCCGGGGAATATCATCATAGAGGTAGGAAATGTCTGAAGAATCAAAGATTATTTGTCCGCCCGGCCGGAGTAGCTTCTTGCAATGGTTAAGCAAAACCGGCAGGTTTGGAAGTGTGCCTGCTAACCCTATTCCGTTCATCAGCATTAAAAGGGTATCGAATTTTTTGTCGTGGTAAGTGAAAATATCCAGGTTAAGTGTTTTCTTAACTCCCCGTTGTTTGCTTATACCCGATGCCACGGTTGAAATTTCAAGGGAGATAACGTCAAATCCTTCCTGCTGGAGTACCAGCGAGTGGCTTCCCTCGCCTGCCCCAATATCCAGAATAGCTCCCCTGCATCGCCCCAGGGCGTATAGTTCCATTTCGGGCATCTCAGATTCATCTCTGAAGAATACTTCTACGGGCATTTCTTCCGGTTCTCCGTAACTGTTATTGAGCCACAAAATATCGGCGGCATTATTATTGAATTGATCTGTCAGCGCACATTCAAAAACGTTCATCATACTCTGTTTCGAACCAAAAATAGTTGAATAAAAACCGGGATTAAAACATATTTGGGTTAAAAACGCTTTAAACAGTAATTAAGAAATTAAATATGAATACAAGTAAATTAACTGTACAGGCTACTGTTTTAAAGATGAGCTTTTACCTGATAGTTATTCTTTTTTCGGGTGTGATTTTTTCGGGATGTAAAAAGAAGGTAGCACTGGGAGATCAGCCCGTTCTGGACAGTGTGTATATTACTCAATACATGCGGGCCGAGCCCGAGTTTAAAGAACATCTGGACTGGGCAAAGAAATTTTATAAAGAACGCAGGTTTAAATTAGGCTGGTTTAAAAACAACGAAATTGTACCGCAGGCCGAAAAATTATTTTCGGTAATGCAGCGTTCTGATGAAGAAGGGCTCGATCCGAAAGATTACCAGTTGTTTAATCTGCAGGAAAAGCTTAAAGAACTCGATGATGCGAAAAAAGATACCGCCAAGTATAAAGACTTACAGAAAAAGCTGGATATATCGTTATCAGCAGCTTACTTCAACTTCGCCGACGATTATTACCGGGGACTGGTGGTTCCGAGGGAAAATCGTGAAGTAGAATGGGATGTAAAGAGGAATAAAATTAAGCTTCACAAAGCGTTGATGACCATGTTGGGCGAGCGGAAGAGTAAGTATCCCTATGCCGAATTTCAACCTTTGCACCCCGATTACGCAAACCTGAAAAATGCGCTGGCACGGTACCGCAATATTCAAAAAACAGGCGGTTGGCCAACAGTGCCTCAGGGTACCAAACTAAAGCCCGGTCAAAGTTCTTCGGCAGTTGTTGTGTTAAGTAAAAGACTTAGTTATTTAATGGATAAAGGCGATAGTACCGCCGCCGACAGTGCTGTATATGGTGCCACTTTAGTAAACGCGGTTAAAAAGTTCCAGGTATTGCACGGGCAAAAGCCTGATGGTAACATCGGCCCCGAAACTGTAAAGGCTTTAAATGTTCCAATTCAAAACCGGATTCGCCAAATTATTATAAATATGGAACGCTGGCGCTGGATACCCAAAAGTTTTGAACCCAGTTATTTGCTGGTTAACATTCCCGAGTACAAGCTTCATGTAATTGAAAATAAGAAAGAAGTAATGACCATGAATGTTATTGTGGGAAAAGTGATGAACGCTACCCCCGTGTTTAGCGACAGATTGGAGCATGTTGTTCTTTCGCCTTATTGGAACGTACCGCCGAGTATAATTCAGGAAGAAATAGCACCAAGAGCCATAGCGGATCCTGGTTACCTAGACCGTACAAATATGGAGGTAGTTACGCATAAAGGAGAAGTAATAAGTCCGGGCTCAATAAATTGGAGTACTGCTGGCGCAGAAGGTTCGCCTTATATTGTCAGGAAAAAACCGGGCCCCAAAAACGACCTTGGAGACGTGAAGTTCATTTTCCCTAACGAGGGTAATATTTATTTGCATGATACCCCTCATGATGAGTTGTTTAGCCAATCTAAACGCGGTTTTAGCCATGGTTGCGTAAGGGTTGAAGAGCCGATTAAACTTGCGGAGTATCTTCTTAGAAATGTAAAAGGATGGGATAAAGGAAATATTATGCGCCAAATAAGTACAAGGGAAGAGCGCTATGTATCTGTTAAAGAAAAATTACCTGTATACCTGGTTTATTTTACAGCCAAAGCTGATGCCAATGGTAATGTTCAGTTTTATGAGGATTTATACGGGCATGATTCTAAATTAGCCTCGATGTATTTTAGCAGGCTTTAGAGGTGGACTTATGAAAAGAATCCGTAGAGCCCTGTGGACTCTACGGATAAAAGGGTATGGTAATTATTGACTTTAAGCTTAAAAGCACCTGAATTGCCTGTTATCTACATAGTTACTCCTGTACAGCTTAACACCGTTGGGTTATTTCCGGTTACTTTCAAATAATCAATATTCGACAAACCTGCGGCCGTTGTGGCTTCCAATCTGATTGTGTTTTGACCTGCGCTTAAGTTAACGTTAATAAAAACCTCTACCCATGTTGTATAATTAGCTGTAGCATTAAAAGCAATACTTGATACAGTCTGGGTACCGTTAACTAACAATCTTCCGGGCCGGTTAGCACCGCTGCCATTAGAATGA
This sequence comes from Sphingobacteriaceae bacterium, assembly GCA_014380615.1. Classification (GTDB taxonomy): domain Bacteria; phylum Bacteroidota; class Bacteroidia; order Sphingobacteriales; family Sphingobacteriaceae; genus Paradesertivirga. The sequence continues at coordinate 195,523 of JACMJM010000014.1, read as the reverse complement.
CGCCAGGTTAACGTATAAGATCCGGCAGCAGCCGCATTAATTCTCCATACGGCACCTGTACCAACGGCATTAGGAGTATTAATAAATCCGGTACCTGTAAATCCGGCATTATTATTATCAATCGTTCCATTCAAACTGCAGAATCCTGTGGTGTTCTCCTGGATGGTTACACTGGTTCCCGGAGTAATTATTCCTTCTTCGAGGATCAACAACCAATCGTTATTGCTTTCGCCATTGTTTCCCGGAGTGGTAAACGTTTGTGCGGTATTAGTATTGGAAAAGTTTCCGATAGTTGTAGTGTTTCCGTTGGTAGGGTTATACCACTTGGCCCCCACGCTGCTGGTTGTAAGCGTAGTCATGTTCACTGTCAGTGTACGAGTGCCGGTTCCTGTGTTCGGAAGATAAGCCATGACTAGCTTGCCATCTGCTGTGCGGGCTGCAGTAACATAATCATCTCCTCCGGAGGTTGTTCCGGTGTAAAATGTTCCATATCCAGCAGTAACAACCGTGTGGTTGAAATCTGGCACCAGATTATACCAGGGCCGTGCAGTGAATACATCATAAAAGTGCTTCATGTCGAAAGCCCCCGGATCATTCATTTCGGTTTTCCAATTGGAATTAAAAGGCCAAACGTTGGCATTCCCGTAATTAGACCCTGTAGCTCCGCTCAAAATAGCCCAGTAAGCCTGACGGCGTACAGTGAAGACAGACACTTTTGATGAGGCACCTTCATACCCGCTCTCAATCATAATATATGGCTTGACAGGTGTACGGTTGTAAGCATCTTTTGAATAGACGTATACATGCCTGTTGGTTCCCCAACCGGGAAAATAAGTGTAAACGGCATTAAGGTTTAACCATGTGGCACTCCCATACAGGGTAGTGGCTACCTTGTTTTCGCCCGTGTGGGCAGATACAATTTTACCGGGAGCATTATCAAGAATCCCAAGTGCTATCTCGTTCAACCTGCTATATCTGTCGCCGGGATCCCTGTCTCCGCCAATAGTAAACATAACGTTAGCATCGTCTCCGTAACGGGTTCCAAGAAATCTTCCGAAATTACGGCAAACCGTCAAACTGTTGTTGGGTAGTGGAATATACCATTGAGCTCCATTATAACCCAGCCATATAGGTACTATATTTACTAATAATCCTTTGGCTGCGGCTTTGCTCACAAACGCGTCTACCCGAGACCACCACGCATTAACAGGTGAAGAAAGATTACCCTGAACAGCAAAAGGCGCTTCGCCATAAAAGTTGTTTACATTATAGTTCCAGGGTGCCATAATATTTACGGTGTTAAATCCTTTAGACGCCCTGTTGTCGAGATACACGTCATAGTCAGCAGTGCCTACTTTATCAAAAACAAACCAACCCGTGTCTCCATTCAGCAAGAATGGAACATTATTCTGGTCCACAAGGTATCGGCCATTTGTACTGATTTTCAATGGGAAGGCAGCCGCTGAGATAGTAGCACCAGACTTTTGTCGGGATTTAATTTGCTGCTGATCCTGCTCAGGCACAACATCATCTTTTCTTGTGCAACCTGTTAGGGCAATACTTACAATAAGCATAGCCTTCAACCAATTTGGCTTTAATAATCGCATTGATCTGCCAAGTGAGTTACATTTTAAAATCGCATTTTCCATAAAGAGTAATTATTAGGTTTTAATTAGAAGTGAATTCGATATAAACAGTCAAAAAATCATTTATTGGGTTACTGCCGTACAGCTTACCACCGTTGGAGTGTCTCTGGTTAATTTAAATAGTCAATATTCGACAAACCAGTAGCTAATGTGGCTTCCAGTCTGATCGTATTCTGACCTGCACTTAAGTTGGTGGTGGAAACTTCTACCCAGGTTACATAATCAGTTGTAGTATTAAAAGCCAGGATTGACACAGTCTGTGTGCCATTAACTAACAAGCTTCCGGGCTGGTTTGCACCGCTCCCATTAGAATGACACCAGGCTAAATTATAAGATCCGGCAGCAGCCACATTACTTCTACTTCTTAGTTTAAGGAACGATTAAAGCGATTACCCTTTGATACCCTTTTAGAGACGGACTTCCATTGTCACTCACTTCAAAAATGATATGAATGGTCTCCTCTTTGGTCACTTTCGGAGCTGTAAAGGAAACCTTATCGGAATCTGCATCTTTTAAAGTAACTATACCGCTGTAACTGCCAGCATCTTTATATTGCCACCAGTTAAATTTTAAAGCATCGCCATCAGGATCAATGGTTTTTCCGGCATCCAGGGTGATCTTCTTTCCGCTTTTCACTTTGATACTTTTCTCTTTAATTTGGATGTTTGGGTGGTGGTTTGCTTCTTCATAACTTTTTAAGCACCAGTCCATTCTGGCCTCAAAATCGTCGTTGGCATCATCTATCCAACGACGAAGCGATTTTTTTAAATCCCCGTCATCTTGAGCGTCGGTATAAACTCTTTCAAACTGGTTAAATTTTGTAAATCTGCCTCCCCAGCCACCATATGTGGGATGTTCGTAATTTCGCAAACCATTAGCAATAGAATATAAAAAAGCAGGTGAATCACCTTCGCTGATGTAATCTTGGGGATAGAGAGCTCCGAGGGGCCCATGATTGCTCTTTATATTTTGCGATATAAAATCTTTTGTGTTTGGCTGACTCCTGTAATTCCAGGTGCCGGCAAAAGATCCACAATAAAGCATGGTTACTTCCGGATGGTTTTGTTCGATATAATTACCGGCACCATCCTGATACCAGATATTATACATCACAACTTTCGAGAGTGCCCTTCGGTAATCATTAGGATAATATTTCTTTAATTTATAGAAAGCACGGGCAGCGGTATTGCCGCCTCCCCAAGCTTGAATATGAACAGGCGCAGGATTTTTTTCGAGCAAGACTTCTACAATCTTATCCGATCCCGGTGTATCTTTCCAGTTCTCGGGTGTAAAAGTAATTTTAGCACCGGGTATTAGCTCCCATCTTTTTCTAATCAAGTCTCGAAGGTGGTCGTGGTCTTCATCGCCAATAAAGCTGATCTCTTTCAATAGCTTCGGACTCGGATAATAGGGATTATGCTTCGTCAGATTGGGGTATATTTTGCTATATGCTTCCAACTGTTTTTCATACCAGTCTTCCTTACTATGCCCTTCTCTCTGGAATATAGAATTCGTTTCTATAATAGCGCATACCTCCACTTCACAACTATACATCAAAAACCGAATCATTGAACTATGATCATCGATTTCACCATCTGTCATTACAATGACGCGAGGTTTCGAATTTTGATTTGATGCAACTATATCTCCAATGGAAAAGAGTACCAAAAGATTTAATACCAAAAACTTTTTCATATTTATTAACAATTTAAATAATGAAGAAACGCTTTTATGAGCTTTTTATCCCTCTTCGATAATCAACAACCAATCGTTGTTACTTTCAGCATTATTTCCCGGAGTTGTAAATATTTGTGAGGCATTAGTATTCGAAAAGTTTCCAATGGTTGTAGTGTTTCCGTTGGTAGGGTTATACCATTTGGCCACAACGCTGCTGGTGGTAAGCGTGGTCATGTTCACAGTTAGGGTACGTGTACCGGTTCCGGTGTTCGGAACATAAGCCATGACTAGCTTGCCATCTGCTGTACGGGCTGCAGTAACATAATCGTCTCCTCCGGCAGTTGTTCCGGTGTAAAATGTTCCATATCCGGCAGTAACTACCGTGTGGTTGAAATCAGGCACCAGATTATACCAGGGGCGGGAAGTGAATACATCATAGAAGTGCTTCATGTCATGGGCACCAGGATCATCCATAGCGGTTCTCCAATTGGAATTAAAAGGCCAAACATTGGAATTCCCGTAATTAGACCCTGTAGCTCCGCTCAAAATAGCCCAGTAAGCCTGACGGCGTACCGTGAAGACAGAGACTTTTGATGATGCACCTTCATACCCGCTCTCGATCATAATAAATGGCTTTACAGGTGCCAGGCTGTAAGCATCTTTTGAATAGACGTATACATGCCTGTTAGTCCCCCAACCCGGAAAATAAGTGTAAACGGCATTCAGGTTTAACCATGTGGCAGAAGGGTACTCGGTAATGGCCACTTTGTTTTCCCCTGTATGGGCAGATACAATTTTACCAGGCGCATTATCAAGAATCCCAAGTGCTATCTCGTTCAACCTGCTTAATCTGTCCCAGGGGTCCAGGTCTCCGCCTATTGTAAACATTACGTTAGCATCGTCTCCGTAACGGGTTCCAAGAAATCTTCCGAAATTCCGGCAAACCGTCAAACTGTTGTTGGGTAGTGGGATAAACCATTGAGCTCCATTATAACCCAGCCATATAGGTACTATATTTACCAATAATCCTCTGGCAGCAGCTTTACTCACAAACGCATCTACACGAGCCCACCAGGCGTTATTAGGTGAAGAAAGATCACCCTGAGCAGCAAAAGGTGCTTCGCCGTAAAAGTTGTTTACATTGAAGTTCCAGGGTGCCATAATATTTACGGTATTAAATCTTTTAGCTGCCCGGTTGTCGAGATAGACGTCATAGTCTTCAGTGCTGATTTTATCGAAAACAAACCATCCTGTGTCTCCATTAAGCAGGAATGGAACATTATTCTGATCTACCAGATATCTGCCGTTTGTACTAAATTTTAACGGAAAAACAGTGGTTGAAAGGGGTAGATCAGATTTGGGTCCGGATGTGATTGGCAGCTGATCCGGCTCATGTGAAACCGGATCTTTTCTTTTGCAACCCGTTATGGCAATGCTTACAATAAGCATAAGCTTCAACCAATTCGGCCTTAATAATAATCGCATTGCTCTGCCAAGTGCATGACTTTTTAAAACCGATCTGTCCATAAAGGGCAATTTTAGTTTTAATTAGAAGTTAATTCGATGTAACCTGTAAAAAATCATTTATTGTGTTACTCCCGTACAGCTTAACACTGTTGGATTATTCCCGGTTACTTTCAAATAATCGATATTTGACAGACCTGTAACCAATGTGGCGTCCAATCTGATCGTATTTTGGCCTGCACTTAAGTTGACAGTGGTAGAAACCTCTGCCCAGGTTGCATAATCAGTTGTAGCATTAAAAGCTATGCTTGATACTGCCTGAGTGCCGTTAACCAGCAATCTTCCGGGACGGTTTGCACCGCTGCCATTAGCATGACGCCAGGTTAGCGTATAAGACCCTGCAGCTGGGACGTTAATTCTCCAGGCTGCACCTGCACCAACTGCATTAACGGTGTTGATGAATCCGGTGCCTGTAAATCCGGCATGATTATTATCAATTGTGCCATTTGTACTGCAAAACCCTGTAGTATTTTCCTGGATAGTAATGCTGGTTCCTGGGTTTGTACCTGAAGCTTCAAGGATCAACAACCAGTCGTTGGTGCTTTCACCATTGTTTCCCGGCGAAGTAAAGTTTTGTGCCGTATTGGTATTAGAGTAGGTACCAATAGTGGTATATACTCCATTGGTAGGGTTAAGCCACTTGGCAACAACGCTGGTGCCGGTAAGTGTGGTCATGTTTACAGTCAAGGTACGGGTACCGGTTCCGGTTGAAGGAATGTAAGACATGATCAACTTACCATCTGCTGAGCGGCCGGTAGTCGCATAATCATCTCCGTCGCCCAGAATGTTGCTGGAACCTGCCAGGAATTTCCCGTATCCTGCAGTAACTACCGTGTGATTGAAGTCGGGTACCAGGTTGTGCCACTGGCGAGAAGTGAAGGCTTCATAGAAGTGCTTCAGATCGGCAGCACCCGGATCATCCATTGCAGTTTTCCAGCTGGAGGTAAAAGGCCAGATGGCTGAATTACCATAGTTGGCTCCGGTAGCTCCGCTTAATATTGCCCAGTAAGCCTGACGGCGTACAAAAGCAGTATTCATTCTTGAGCCGCGCTCATAACCGCCCTCAATAAAAATAAATGGTTTCATTGGAGAACGGAGGTAAGCATCTTTAGAAAAGGCATAGATGTGTGTGCCGTAGCCACCGCCATATCCAGGAAAGTAAGTATACACAGAGTTCATGTTTAACCATGTGGCGCTTCCATATACTGCTGTTGCTAGTTTACCTGGCCCAGGGTGGGCAGAAATGATCTTACCGGGAGCATTATCAAGAATACCCAGCGCGATCTCATTCAATCTGCTATATCTGTCGCCCGGGTCCACGTCTCCACCGATGGTAAACATCACGTTCGCATCATCGCCGTAGCGGGTTCCAAGAAACCTTCCGAAATTACGGCATACAGTCAAACTATTGTTTGGTAGCGGGATATACCACTCCGCTCCTTTATATCCAAGCCATAGCGGCACCATGTTTACCAGCATTCCTCTGGCAGCCGCTTTGCTCACAAACAAATCTACACGGGACCACCAGGCATTAAGTGGTGAAGAAATATTTCCCTGAACAGCAAAAGGTGCTTCGCCGTAAAAGTTGTTCACATTAAAGTTCCAGGGAGCCATAACATTTATAGTGTTAAATCCTTTGGCAGCCCTGTTGTTTAAATAGACATCATAGTCTGCAGTACTTATTTTGTCAAAAAGAAACCAGCCTGTATCCCCGTTAAGCAGAAAGGGAACATTATTCTGATCTACCAGGTACCTGCCGTTTGCACTATACTTGAGCGGAAAAGCGGCTGCTGAGATAGTAGCACCAGATTTTAGTTTCGAGTTTGATTGTTGCTGTTCAGGTTGTTGAGGTAAATCTGGCTGTTCTCTTTTGCAACCTGTTGCTACGATGCTTACAATAAGCATAACTTTCAACCAACTTGGGCTTAATAATGATCGCATTGTTCTACGATGTTCCTGATGTTTTAAATTCATTTTTTTCATTGGGTTTTGTTATTTAGTTAATAGATGGTATTCAATCCATAGTAATAGTCACAACTATCACTTATCCTTTCAGCTGGCCCTTAAAAATTATTATGGCTTTTTTAAAATGCTATCTGACCAGAGAAACTTTATACTTGGTTTCTGTATGGTATTTTTCGCCTGGTTTTAAAATTGCGGATGGATAGTCTGGCCTATTGGGAGAATCAGGATAGTGCTGGGTTTCTAAACTAAAACCGGTATGTTGTTTTATAGCCTTACCATCCCTGTTTATAATGATGCCCTCATTTAAATAATTACCGGAATAAAATTGCAATCCGGGCTCGGTGGTGTACACTTCCAGTTTCCTTCCGCTCACAACAGGATCGTTAGCATATGCAACCAGCTTCATAGAGTTGCTTTGATTGTTCAAAACAAAATTATGATCATAACCACCTGACACCTGAGTAAGGCGTTCGCCAATTTTACGCGGTTCGGTAAAATCAAAAGGGGTGCCTTTTACGGGCTTTAGTTCGCCTGTAGGTATCTGGCTTGGATCAACCGGGGTGTATTTATCCGCGTTAATCCAAAGCTCATGATCGTATATAGTACGGCTAACATCACCTGTTAAATTAAAATAACTATGGTTAGTTAAATTAACCGGCGTTGCTTTATCGGTTTCCGCATCATACTGAATAAGTAATTCATTGTCATCTGTAAGGGTATATTTCACTGCTACTTGTAGGTTGCCGGGAAAACCCTCCTCTCCGTCTTTACTCAGATAGTTCAACGTTACCGATCTGTTATCTGAAGACGGAGTGACATTCCAAACTACTTTATCAAAACCTTTATGGCCGCCATGCAAATTATGAGCCCCATTGTTAGCTGCGAGTTTATAAGTGGACGTACCAATTTGAAATTGGGCTTTAGCAATACGGTTTCCATATCGGCCAATAATAGCCCCGAAATAGTGAGGCGATGCTAAATAGTCTGCAAGACTATTAAAGCCTAAAACGATATCGCTTTTATTGCCATTCTTATCTGGTGTTATCCACGAAGTAACGATACCTCCATAGTTGGTAATTTTTACCTGGGCTCCGTTTTTATTTGTGATTGTAAACAGCTTCACTTTCTTACCGTCAGTTTCACCCCAATCTTCTGCAGATATGGCTGCCCTGACTGAAGCCATGGAAGTACTGTTGCTATTGGTTTTATTTTTAGTTTGTTGAGCTCCGCAGGATGCAACAGAGATGGTCGTAATAGACAAGACTAATAAGTGGCAAAGCAAATTCTTCATCGTGTAATATTTTTAGTTTTAATTGATTAGTAGGTTATTTAACGCCAATATCACAACAGAAAATGGCGGCATCTTCATCTGTAGAAGCGGCTATCAGCAGAGTCTTACAATTTATCGTGGCTTTGTTTCGAGTATTAAAACAAAGTCATCCTCTCCGTTATTATTTTTACCTGGCGGGCTAAACTTTGTGTTGCCCGAAGACTTAAGAGCCTTTGCTTTTGTATAGGTGCCGATGGTAGGGTCGTACCATTTCGGATATATTTTTCCGGAAAACCATTTTTTGTTTATCTGAATTTCAGTTCTCCTTGGAAAGTAAATAATCGCTAAATCGCGACTTGGGGATGTTGCCACGGCAATTTCGTCGAGCCCGCGAAGGTTCAGGGCACGATTGATAATTAAATCCCTGCTGAAATCCGGCCTCAATTTGTGCCATTCTCTGGGCTCAAATAAGCGCTTCATATAAGTGGCAATATGTGTGGCTGCCGATTGATTACCTAAGGCTTCTTCCCAACCCTTTGTGCCCCACCAAAAAGGATAAGCACCATATCCTTCTCCAAAACTGCCCGCAAGTCGACTTATATAATGCGCTTTTCGGATATCGTAAGAGCCCTTATGGATATTAAACAAAGGCTGTCCGTCTAACCAATAATACCAGCCCTCAGCATACAGAACCGGCTTCGTCGGTTTCCTGTTATAATCCGCATACATCTTATTTTGCAAGCTGAGACTAGAATCGGTATGTGCCTGAATACTGTTGAAATCTAACCACATTTCATTATGGAATCCCGCTGAGGAAGAAATTCCTGAGCTTGGTATGTCACCTCCATGAGGATGTTGTGTGAAGAGCTGATTTGCGCCGGAACTTTTGATTCCACTTGCAAGTGACGTAAAAATGGGTAGTTGATCCGGACGAAAAGGGGTGTCCCCGCCAACTACCCAAATTATGTTTGCTCTGTCCTTCCATCTTGTTCCGAGCCATTTCCCGAAAGTAAAATTGGCCTCGGAGGACGCCTTAGGGTACTGATTGAACCATAAAACGGGGAGATAAGCTACAAGTCCTTTTGATGCCATGTAATCCAATACCATGTCTGCGTGATTGAAATATGCAGTATCAGGCGTTAGTTGCACAGGATCAATAAAAGGGGAGTGCCCGTTTTTATTTCGTTGGTTTCGCCACGACGCGAGTGAAAGCTGAAGCCCGGTAAATCCTTTATTAACCCGGTCGTCTATTATTCGCTTGGCCTCCTCCATTGAATAATACCAGAAAAGAGGCCATTGAGTATCCGCAACGTAATAAAAAGGGGTTCCATCCTGCAGAGTCAAATAGTGTTTATCATCTGATACTTTTAGTGGGAAATTGAGGCCACCCGCAATTTTATTGAGAGGTTGCCCGTAACTGCAACTGGTATAAATGCAGCAAAGCACCATCAGTTGAACGACTATTAGCCTGCTTGTTTTCATCTTAAAAGCTTAAGGGATAACATTTATATCATTCGGAGCAAACCCCACCTGGCGGTAAACATTACGCACTTTGATCTTTCCGGTTTTCGACCCGACACCTATTTTTATTTGGATTTGGGTCTCGGACTGAGAAAGAATTTGAGCACTCTGGTCATTTATCCAGACATTGCTGACGTTGCTCAAAGTAGTTCCGGTAAGGGTAATGGTTTCGCCTACTTTGGCACTCCCGGGATTAAAAGATGATACCACGGGAATTGGAAGTTTGACATCATAATCTGATGACCAATCTTCTTTAGAACATCCGAAAAATGTTGTAAGGACTACTATTAAAACGCTGTAAGAAAGGAATCTCTTTTCCATTAGATTATATTTTTTAATTGCTTTGAAGCTATCATGAGCATACTCATCTCTGTTTTGACCGGTATGCTCATGATGGTTTTATCTATTTATTTAATGAGTTAATAGCCTGGGTTTGGTTTCAGACCCCATACATCTGTTTCAACCTGCGGAATCGGAAGTAATGGAATTTTATTCGTTCCGGGGCCATCGATGCTTACCTTTAATGCATTTGCCTGCAAATTGATATTTGTATAAGCCAATAGTACAGGAACCGCCTGGTAAGGAGCAGGTGCTAAGGCTCTTTTCCTGGTTAGTTCAGCCATATAATCTCCCCACCGTACCAAATCATAATAACGAAGAGATTCCATGCCAAATTCGACTCTTCTCTCATGTTTAATCGCTTGAAGTAAACTAACACCTGAAGCAGTTACATCTGGCAGGTTTCCTGAAAAGCCGGTCGGCGTATAATCATTGGGCTTATTTAATTCATACCCTCGGGCAAAAGTGCTGTTTCTCGCTCTGTTTGCGGATCATATTAAGATATGTTCTTGCCGGTCCTTCACTATTAGTGTTATAGAGAGCTTCCGCATGCATGAGAAGAATTTCGGCATAGCGCATTTGACGGATATTATTTCCATTCCGCCACCAGCCGAATCCACCTGAAGCATCACCGGGGGTTTTCGCTGCTTTTCTGTTATGATAGGGGGTCCACTCGGTACCAATATCATAATTAAAGGAAGCACCATATACAATTCCATTATTGTGGGGTTTGCCAAAAACAGTGCTTGATAATCTTGGATCTCCGGCTTCAAATTCGTTTACGAGATCCTGGGTGGGATTATTGTATCCCCAACCCCATACAATTACACCGGCCAGCAAGTTATTTGTTCTTACGCCCTGACAGGTCGGACTATGTGACCCAATTGCATCTGTCGCCCTTTCGGCGTTACCTAAACTGGTAGCTTGCAACTCGAAAATTGATTCATTATTATTCTCGCCTTCGGTTTCGAATATGGTAGCATAGTTGGCTGCTAAAGAATATTGCGATGAATTGATGATTTTTGTTGTTTCGTCCAAAACTTCCTGCCAGGTATGCGTATTTTGTTTATCGAAGCCAATCTGGTACATCAACGTGCGGGCTAAGAAACCTCTCGCAGCACCTTTGCTAGCCCTGCCAATATCTGCTGCGGAATACGCGCTTTTTTCAGGAAGGAGCTCGGCAGCCTTTTTAAAATCTGCGACTGCCTGTTCAAAGGCATCATGAATAGTGCCCTTTTTGGCATCTTTAAAGTCGGTGGTACTTAACCGTGTGGTTACGATGGGAACATTACCAAATAAGGTAGCAAAACGCAGATACCAATATCCCCTGCAGAAATATGCCTCACCCATTAAGCGGGATTTTAAGTTGGCGTCGATTGTAGCGTCGGGCAAGGAGGTTATAACGTAATTAGCATTATGAACACCCTGATAACCCACACTCCAAAGCGTTCGGGCAGGCACATTGGTGTTATTCATTGTCCATTCTGTCAAGCGTTGCAGATCAGAAAAGTCATTAGGTGTACTGCCTATCTGCGAGTCAAAAGTAGTAAGGTCTCCAAAGAAGTAATCATGGGTATGATTGTTCTCATTGAACTCTTGCAATCGTAATAATTGATAATAGCAGGCGTTTACTGCCTCTACGGCATTTTTGGGGTCATTCAGGAAGCCGTCAGCTGTCCTGGCAGCCACCGGAGTAAGATCTAGTGCTTCCCTGCAGGAATTTGCTAAGAAAAGCAACGAACCGAAAAAGAGGTATTTTATATAATGTCTCATGTTAGTTTTTTTATGCGTTTTAAAAAGATATTTTTACTCCACCGGTTATATTTCTTGACATTGGATAATTCCATGAGTCAACCCCTGCACTTATATCACCACCTGCACTTGAGCCATACCGGGCCGCTTCCGGATCCCAGCCCCTGTATTTAGTGAAGGTGTGCAGGTTATCCACAGAAGCAAATATTCTAAATGAACTGAAACGAAGTTGCTTTGCAATTCTCTGTGGCAATAGGTAGCCAAGTTGAATATTCTTTATTTTGACAAAACTTCCGTCTTCTACGTACAAATCCGAAGTGGCCGTAGAGTTTCTGTTTGGATCTGCAGAAGTAACCCGTGGAATATTACTGTTTGGATTTTGTGGAGTCCATCTGTTCATCTGTTCTTTTGAAAAATTGTCTTTCGCGTCAGAACCATAGATGAGTGGATAGGCTCCATTCGCGATTTTGTTTCCCTTTGAAATAAAGGCGTAAGTAGTTAGATAAAAATTCTTATACCCGAAATTTAGATTTATTCCTGAAGTAAAGGTGGGGAAAGCACTGCCTAAAAAGGTTTTATCAGCATTGTCTATTTTTCCGTCACTATTCAGATCAACAAATTTAACATCTCCCAAACTCGCCCTTGGCTGAATGGGTAGACCTTGGCCGTTCTTGTAAGCGTCGAGTTCTTGTTGATTGTTAAATATGCCATCGGTTTTGAATCCTTTAAAATAGCCGATTTCTTTCCCCACTTCTGTATAGGAGATCGGATCAGACCAGAATAGGCCGCCGGAAATGATCGCACTGGCCGTTCCAATACTAGTTACATTGTTTTTAACAAAAGTTGTATTTACTCCAATGCCATAGCTAAAGTCGCCCTTTTTATCATTCCAATCCAATGAAAGTTCTAAGCCTTTGTTTTCAACCGACCCGATGTTTGCAAAAGTTGCGTCAGCACCCACGTATGCCGGGATGGTAGGAACTAAGATCATATCCACCGTCTTGCGGGTGAAGGCATCAGCCGTGAAAGACAATTTACTCAGTACTCGTAAATCAAGTCCGATATTACTTGAATTGGTGGATTCCCATTGTATAGAACTATTGCTTATTGTACGGGGATAAGATCCGTTTACCATAGCGCCACCGAAACTATACGCATAATTTCTTGAGTCGATGAGATTGGCGTAACCATATGCGGTGGTCAAAGAGCCTTCATTCCCAACCTTGCCCCAACCGCCACGGAGTTTCAGACTATTAATAAATTCGATCCCACTTAGAAAGGATTCTTTCTTCGCATCCCATGCTAAACTAAAGGATGGAAAAAATCCCCATTGATTGCCAGATTTGAACTTCGATGACCCGTCAGCTCTAAAGGTTCCTGTTAGAAAATACTTATCTTTGTAGCTATAATTCGCTCTGGTAAAATAAGATAGTAATCTGTATTCTGAAGCGTCACCTGAGGCCTGATCGCCAGTTGGCCTGCGGGAAAGATTAATGTAATAAAGACTTGGATCATCTGCGATGTCGAAAGCCGTTCCCCCAAGAAAATCGTTTTTAAAAGTCTGATATTCAGATCCTCCCATAATACTAAAATCATTCACGCCGATTGATTTTTTGTAAGTCAGGTATCCTGAAGCCATCATATTTGTATTTCTAGACTGGTTGTCATAGAGCGAACTTTCCAAAACCTGGTCTGTTGCATTCAGGAAATACGTGCCGGTATATCCCTTACCATGATTAAGATTAAGATCGCCTGAGGTGCGCGTAACAAAATCTAACCCGTTTATGAAAAGATCTTTGAACTCCAGAGAAAAATTCCCTACTATCCGGTTAGTGTAGTTTAGCCCTGTTACGCTCTGTCTGTCTGCATGCAAAGCCGGATTAGACAAACCACCGGTAGATTCGATAAACTTTGAACCATAAAAATTTACGTTATTATCCCAGGCAGCAGTAATAGGATCCATTCTCATCGCATTTAACAATATATTTGTAGAGTTGGTATTGTTTTTAAACGAATTTGCGAATGCTATATCAGAAGTAAATTTGATTCTGTCTGTTAAATTATTAAGGGTATTGAACCGCACATTGTAGCGCTTAAATCCGCTATTTTTAACCAAGCCTTGCTGGTTGAAATATCCTCCTGTAACGAAATAAGAATTTCCGTCTTTTCCGCCATTCATGGTAATCTGGTAATTCTGAATGGGTGCCGGCTGCAGTACTTCGCGCTGCCAATCAGTTCCTTTGAACTTATTTTGCTCTACATAATTTAAGATGGCACTTTCCTGAGCGTTTAAAAACCCGTTTCCATTTGCGATCGCCTCCTTATATAAGGTTGCAAATTCTGTAGCATCAGCCATTGGGATAATGCCCGACATTCTCTGTACCCCTGCATAAGACTCCACCTCCAATTTTACCGGCCCTGATTTCCCTTTTTTCGTACTGACTACTATTACACCATTGGCACCCCTTGAGCCGTATATGGCTGTAGCGGAAGCATCTTTTAAAACTTCTATCCTTTCAATGTCTGAGGCAGTTAGATAATCTATATTACTAGTTATATAACCGTCAACCACATAAACAGGATTACTGTTGTTTATTGTGCCCACGCCTCGGATTCTAATTGCCAGAGGCGATCCAGGCTCCCCTGAAGTATTCACAACATTTACCCCCGCGGCTTTACCTTGTAAACCAACTAAGGGGCTTGAAGAGGAAAGTTGCGTAAGCTGATCTGCCTTTACGGATGCTACAGACCCTGTAATGTCGCTCTTCTTTACCGACCCGTAGCCGACTACGACAACAGCCTCCAGAGTCTTTGAATCTGCTTCCAAGGTTACATCGATGTGGTTTTGGCCATCGAATTTTACTCTTTTAGTAATCATTCCGGTATAACTGAAGATCAAGGTGCCGGAAGTACTACTCAGCTTTAAATTGAAGTTTCCATTTTGATCTGTAACTGTAGCGGTTTTCGTGTCAAGTACTTTGACTGTTGCACCCGGTAAGGGTAGTTTGCTTTCGTCTGAGACCGTCCCCGAAACAATTCGCTCTGTTTGGCCCTGGGACTGCGACCAGAATAAAACCAATAAAGACGTAACCCAGATCCAGGTTGTCTGTGGCAGTAATTGTGATAATTTTCTTGGCATAGCTTTTATTTTTAAGTTGGTTAATTGTTAGTTAGCAAGTTGTTTGGTGATACGAAAGGGCAACCATGTAATAAGCAGGTGATAGCATAAAACAACATCAGTTCTCATTTGCGAGCTAAGGGTTTAAAAAGTTAGTTGGTTTAGTAGTAGTAAAACAAAGAAAAGGCTTTCTATATTTTACTTTTTTTTCTTAAACTAAAACTAAATGAAAAAATTGAAAGAAAAAAATAAAAAATAAAAAATAAAAAGAAAAAAATAAAAACTACCGTTTGTAGGAAATAAGGCTCTAAAATTGTTGCTTCCGGATTTTGATTGTAGCTAATAAGGAAAGGCTGTAGAATGTTGTGCGGAGGGAGGATCTATATAAAAAAAATCATCAATCTAAGTGACTGATGATTTTAGAAAAACTGCCGCGCCAAGCCCTGGCATTTGATCTTTAATACCTCTTAACCTGTGTTCGATTATTTTTTATTGAGAGGGATAGAGTGACGTGAAAATTGCATAGTGTAAATATCGGGTTGTAAATTTTATGGCTACTCACCTGCAATTAATAACTCAATATCATTGTCCCGAAACAATTTTTTATGTTTTTCTTCGATGCTATCGTCGGTTATTATGTAGTTAATAAGGCCTAATGCTCCTAAACTCGCAAAGGCACTTTTTCCTATTTTAGTCGAGTCTGCTACTAAAAAGGTTGTTTCGGCAGCCTCTATCATCGCCTTTTTTAGCACCAAATCACTAATACTTGGATATGTCAGGCCTGCTTTCAATGAAATTCCCGCAGTTGCCAGGAATAATTTCTGAACATTTATGCCATTAAAAAAATCTGCGGCCTTCTGGCCGGTAAGTGATAAGGTAGGTGGTTTAAATTCGCCGCCTGTAACAATCACATCAATGCCTGGCTCAGCACCAAGCATTAGAGCAATATTTAATGCATTTGTTATTACGGTTAGTCCTTTAAACCCTTTTAGTTTCTTTGCAATTTCTGTGGTAGTAGAACCTGAGTCTAAAATAATCGTATCGCCACTTTCGATAAATTCAAGACACTTCTTGGCTATAATAGCCTTTTTATCCATGTTCTCCTGATGTGCGAGAGATATAGCCCCGACTTGTGTTTCGACGTCTTTCAAATACGCCCCTCCATGTTCTTTTATCAGCAAGCCGCTTTTTTCTAATTTCTCGAGGTCTTGTCTGATTGTAACTTCGGTAACTTTGAAAATTTTTGCGAGGTTAACTACTTTTGCAGAACCGTCCTCTATGATTAATTCTAAAATTTTTTCCCTTCGATAATTTGCGTTCATAATAGCGAAATATACAATAACGTTATGCCAAGGAAAAAAAAATTGAAAATTTTTCGTTATTCCTTCAAAAATGATACAAAACCTTTACTTTATTGAAAAAAAGTTCAAAAAGCGATTCTGCAGGCTAAACTATTTAAAATCTTTTTTTTAATTGGCAATAACACGACTTCTACCTAACTGCCCATTCAGATTCATGTTATAGTTCGGGTTATTCTGCTATTTTACCGGCTTCAGACTAGCAGTAAATGGCTTGGTGAGAAAGCTTTCTATCATAGTCGCAATTTCAGTATGTGAGCGACCGGTTTCCGAAAAACCAATGATACAAATATGCTGATTGCCACTCATACCGCGAACCTGGTATTTTTCTTCCCTACCCGTACGGCCGAAACTGTACAGGTCCATATTATGCTGGCCGTTACGCAATTGGCGGTGGTTTTCATTCGGGGCATTATCATCCGGAGTCTTTGCCATAAAGAGTACATTTTTTGCCTTAGAATCCCCGAGGTAAAACCATTCTGGTGTAAAATCATCAAACTCGCCATCTTCGGTAGGGATGTGTTTCTTTCCATCGGCAGTAATAAAGAAATCTTCGGCATCCGCAGCACCTCCGGCTACACATTCTAAGAGAAAGTTATACTCTCCTTCTGATTTCAGAACTTTAATAGCTATTCGGTCGGCAAAAAACCAATACTGGAACGTGAATTTATCATTGGATGATTCGAGAATAACCACTTCACCCTGTGTTTTGCCATCGACAATTATTGTTTTTGAACCACTGTTTCTACCAGCGTGCCCAAAATTGCCTATACTGTTTGGAAAACCACGGTAATCTCCATTCGGTCCTGGCGGAAGGTATGAGGCTATCCAATCATTCCCTTCGTTGTCAATAAAACTTTTGAAGCCGGAAACACCATTATCCTTCTCAAAATAGACAGTACCCATAGGCATTTGGATCCGATAACATCCTGTATCGTGCCATTTTACTTCAGTTAGTACTACCGGCGGGAGCTTTACCCCCTTCTTGGCCTTCTGCCCTAAAACGAGAAGGGTATTTAAGCATAAGTAGAAGAAAAACAGGATCTTGATAGAATATCTCATAGTTCTTTTTCTGATTAGGGATTAACGGTTATTCTCAGCCTTTTGTAGCGGGTAAGTGCTGGGGTGCCATTATCTGTTACAGCCAATATAATATGCATGATACCGGGTCTTCCAAAGTTTTTTGGAACAACAAAGGATGCCTTTGCTTTGTCAGCATCCTCTATTTTCAGCGGGTCGCCGGATCTTTCTGTTGCCAGGGTAAACGTGCCCGGCTCGCCATAATAGAACCATTTGTAAGAAAGCTGATTGCCATCCGGATCTGTGGAACCTGTTGCATCCAGAGTAACTTTTTGTCCTGGTTTTGCAGATTGTAGTTCGGCACTATTTAGTTTAAGCACCGGCGGATGATTGGCTTCATTATAAGGCTTGATGGTCCAGTCCATACGGGCGAAAAAATCATTTTGATAAGCTTCGCGCCAGCGCCAGATGGTAGCTTTGTTACTGGTATGCCAAAAGTTGTCCGTTCCCAGTACCTCATCTTGGGCGTTGGTCCAGAGCGGACGGGTTTCAGGTTCTAAAAACCATTTTTCTGTGCGGGGTCTATACAACTCGTAACGGCCTCCCCAACTTCCCCAATCGGGATGCTCAGGGCTGCCAAGTCCGTTATTGACAAGATATAAAAAGCTGGGAGTATCGCCTTCCATTAAATATTTTACCAGCGGATACTGGGCACCCAAGGGTCCTTTGCTGCGTACCTCTTTATCCAACCAGGGATTATCTACGATCGCAAAATTGCTCCCGGCAAAACGTCCATGAAAATGATCGCCACTAATGCCCGACCAAGTGGCGCTATGATAACCGCCATAAGAATGAAAACCGGGACTTGCGATGTAAAATAGGTCGGGGAATGTTTTTCTAATCCATGGCCCGCTATCGTCCTGATCCGAAATAGTGTACACACGCAACTTTCTTACAAACTTTTTCAAAGCCTGGGGCGTACGGGTTTGTTTCACCTTCCAAAGTGCCTGTGCCAAACAGTTTGGACCGCCCCAAACTTGCACCCAAACGGGACGTGCATCGTTTTTGTCGGCTGACTGGATGATTAAATCAGAACCCGGCGAGTCCATCCCTTTACCCACCGCATGCATGCCATAATCGGCACGTGCTTCCCTCACTACCGAGTGCAGGTATTTGGCCGATGGATAACCCGGTTCGTGCTGTAGAAGATTAGACTGCACTTTCGCGTAAGCGTCTAGAATTTCGCGAATTCGCCATGCAGCTAGTTTATGTTGTTGATGAACCGATGTTGTAGCTACCAATCCTTCGATATCCCACTGATTGGAATAGGTTAAAAACCGAACCAACGACATCGCATCATCGGGTTCGTTTTCGATATCGGTTAAAACAATTACTCTCGGCTTTTGGCCAGCATCCTGTGCATACGAAGCATACGTAAGTACTGCAAATAAGGCCAACAACAGTTTTCTCATTACAAATTATTTTAGGTGTGGTTAAAATGAATTAAGGATTTATTCCAGTTTCATCATTAGTCTATAAGATATCTTGTGTCAAAAACCGCTAATGCTGCCTAATGAACAATAATATTGGATTAACAATATTTAAATGGTTTTCTTTATAAGCCAGTGGCTTTTAATTGTTAGTTGTATAAGAAAGAAAAGTAGAATATTTTTAAAAACCGTATTTTCTTTCGATAATTAAAGCTAAAAGAAAAAAAATGAAAATAAAAATAAAAATAAAATAAATAATAGAAAGTTTATCAGGGGGTGATTGGGGATTAGAAAATGCCGAAGAATTATCTCGACTTGTATATAATGTTATTCTAACTCTCTGGTTCGTTCATCTCGGTTTGTCCCAAATGGGTTCCTTCGGAATGAGCGGTTTTAGTAACAATGGATAATGAAAATCACTCTTTTGGGAGCTTAATGCCAAATCTGTGACGATGTTAGCAGTGAGAAATTTAATGTTATGTTTCATTCCGAAATTTCAGAAAGTACTTCTAGAAAAACATGGTTACCAAACCAGGTTAAGGGAAGGCAAAGAATAAAGGCTATTGTTATATATCTCCAAAAAGAATTTTTAGAGTTATAATAGCAGGCGGCTCCTCACATTACACCTTATAGTATACAGTCACCATAAATTCTCTTACGACACGGCCGCTGAATAAAGCACAATTGCGTAAGTTTGACAGATGAACCCGGAAATTCTCATGCAATTAGTTACGATGAAAATGCCATTTGGTAAGTATCAGGGATATTTGATCTGTAATCTTCCTGAAAGTTATTTAGTTTGGTTTAATCAAAAAGGATTCCCGGCCGGCAAGCTGGGAATTCTTCTTTCTACTATGTATGAAATTAAACTTAACGGGCTGGAATATTTACTAACGCCCTTAAAAACAGGGCAGATACCTAAAAGATAAGATCTTGGTGGCAAGGTTAAAGCTAACCCTTGGATGTGAATGAGTTCTCCTTTTTTAAATGCTCATCGCAATTATAATTCAGTCTGCTCCGATTTGGCCTCCCTGGGTACATAAAAATGATAATAAATCAGCCCGCTCATAGTGAGAGCAATTCCCAGCAAAGAAGGAAAAAACGCGGTAACCAGCGTTACCACCATAAATGTTCCCTGTATCAAAAGAACCAGGATTAATGTAAGCGGATAGCCCCAGGTTTTATACGGCCTTAAAACATCCGGATACTTTTTCCTCAACACGTAAACTGAAGCAAAGGTGAGTACATTAAACACTGCTGATGTGAAAGAGAAATAATCGATCACTGCTTCGTAAGCACTCTCGGCGAAAGTTGCGCATAGAATCAAAACAGCCGCCCATGCCGCCTGGGCATACATCGAATAATTGGGTGTTTTATATTTTGGGTGTATGGCCGAAAGGCCGTTAAAAAACAATTTATCTCTTGCCATAGCATACCATGTACGGCTTTTAACCAAGATTTGTGTGTTTACATTTCCAAAAGTGCTCACCATTATAGCTGCCGCTACCAGCAAGCCGCCCGCCGAACCAAGTACAACTTTCATCGAGTCTATGGCAACACCTTTGGAAGCACCCATCGTTTCGGGGCCTAAAAGATTAAGATAAGCAGTGTTAATTAACAGATAAAGTAGCATCACTATTCCAATTCCGAAAAAGAGTGATAGCGGCAGGTTTTTTCTTGGATTTTTAACTTCTTCGGCTACATAAGTTGCGCCTTCCCATCCGCTGTAAGCGAAAAAGCCATATCGTAAGGCGGTAAATATGGATACTAAACCAGCCCAGGTCCATGGCTTGTCAACAGCATCTGCGAAATTTTCTGATCGGATGCCATGAGATAAACTTAACGCGATAATACTAACCAATAGTCCGACCTTTAAAATGCTGAAAATATTTTGAAAAACCCCGCTTAGTTGAATTCCGAAGGAGTTTGCCGCCGTTAATATAAATACAAGTGCTATGGCCATTATTCCCTCCTGAAAACCGCCCGTCGCTGCGTTCATGGCGGTAAGCGCATTTTCCGAAAAAAACAAAGCAACCGCGGCAATCGAGCCAGTTTCGGAAACAAAAAACATAGCCCAACCCCTCAGGAAAGTTATAATCGGCGGATAAGCGGCTTTTAGAAAAACATATGGGCCGCCCGAACGCGGCATCATCGCTACTAATTCCGCATAGCATAGGGCACCTAAAATGGTAGCTATTCCGCCCAATATCCAAACTCCGTAAAACATGCTTACCGAAGCTGTAATAAACATAATGGGGGCGGGGGTTCTAAAAATTCCTGAACCTATTATTCGGTTTACAACAATTGAAAGAGTTTCGGTTAAGCCAAGCTTTCTTTCGAGTTCTGTTTGCTCATCGAAAATCAGTTTGTTTTTCATAGAATCAGGCTTTTAAACTTCAAGTTAATTAATTCAAAACCACCGGGCTTGAATATTGTTCAGAAAGCAATATATTTCCCGAAAAATTTAAAAAACATGATAAGAAAATCATCAGCTGTATGGAACGGCACAGGAAAAGAAGGTACAGGAACGTTAACATCTACAAGTGGTGTTTTAAGTGCTACCCCTTATTCGTTTGCGGCCCGCTTTGAAAGTGAGGATGGCAAAGCCGGGACTAATCCCGAAGAGTTAATTGCCGCGGCACATGCCGGGTGTTTTACAATGGCTCTTAGCTTTCAATTAGCGGGCGCAGGCTTTACTCCAACAGAGTTAAAAACCGAAGCCGCGGTTAAAGTAGAACCGGTAGAAGGCGGGTTTTCTATAACTTCTATTCAATTAAATTTAACAGGTTCGGTACCAGGGATCTCCGAAGAGCAGTTTTTGCAATTGGCAAATGCCGCAAAAGAAGGATGCCCGGTAAGTAAAGCACTTTCGGCGGTAGCTATTTCGCTCGACGCAAAATTAGTTTAATGGAAATACACCTGCCTTTTGCCTCGGATGATTGTATCGGCCTGTCGGAAACGGATTTCGCTGATTATAAAATACCCGAACCTCCTCAGGGAGTTAAAAAAGGCAGGAGTAAAACACATTTACTTTTCAATAATTCTGAAGAAGCCTTAAAATATGCGATCCATCTTAACGATGTACATGAGCGTATGGAAGCTTCTTCAGAATATGAGTGCTCCAAAAAAAAGATCCGTCAAATTATTGAGGCCGTAAATCAACAGGTTGATTTTAAGTCTATTAATTTTGATTAATCGATACTGAACAAGTCATTAACACAGATTCGATGTTTTTTTGTTAATTAGAAAAAACGTTTTAATGACAGAATTAAAAATCGGAGTAGAATTTTTGAGTTGTTTATTCATACTGATGTCGCTCATTCCGCTTGTGCGAAATGATTATTGGGCGTTCCGGGTTTTTGAGTATCCGCGGTTCCAAAAGCTTATAATCTGCGTTTTCCTCTTTTTTTGTATAATCTTCCTGAGTCTGTTTTCGCCCGACAATTCCTTATACGTAGTTGGCGCACTGTTGCTCGCTAATATCTGCTTCCTTTTTTATCAGATTTTTCCGTTTACCACTTTAAGCAAAAAAGAACTTATTAGAGCGGAATCTAAGCTGCCGGAGCAAATTATTGGTTTAATGACCGGAAATGTATGGCAATATAACAAGCAATCGAAGGCCTATCTGTCTAATATTTACCTGGCCGACCCAGACGTTGTGTTGTTACTCGAAACAGATAGCTGGTGGGAAAAAGAAACAGCTGAACTTGGAGAAAAATATCCTTTTTCCGTAAAAGTTCCCCAGGAAAACACGTATGGAATGTTGTTGTATTCCAAATACGAACTGCTTGAATCGGAGGTTAAGTTTTTGGTTGAAGATGATATTCCTTCCATACACACAAAAGCGGTATTACCCTGCGGCCAGGTAGTTCAGTTATATTGCGTACATCCTACGCCTCCGGTTCCACAAGAAAACCCGCGGTCGACCGAACGTGATAAAGAGCTGCTACTGGTAGCCGATATGGCTAAGGAAAACGCTTTGCCGATTATTGTAATGGGCGATTTGAATGATGTAGCCTGGAGCTATACCA
Source organism: Sphingobacteriaceae bacterium (assembly GCA_014380615.1). Taxonomy (GTDB): domain Bacteria; phylum Bacteroidota; class Bacteroidia; order Sphingobacteriales; family Sphingobacteriaceae; genus Paradesertivirga. The sequence continues at coordinate 172,812 of JACMJM010000014.1, read as the reverse complement.
CTTCACTGTTTTGTAAAATAAGCGGATTGTTGGATCCCCGAAAGGGAAGAGGTTTTTTTAATACTTTTCATGTCCGACACAATTTCCTTCGTTTCCCGCTCGACCATGTTTTCTGCTCCACAGACTTCAAACTGCTTTACATCAAGAAACTTGATGCGGCAGGATCAGACCATTTTCCGATGTATGTGAAGCTTCAATACGAAAAAGCAGCCTCGTTAGAACAAGAGGAACCCCAGCCCGACCAGGACGAAGTAAAAATGGCAGAAGAGAAGAAGCAAAAGAAAACTGCTTAAAATTTTATAACTCCGGATAGTTGCAGCCCTTCAAATTTGAATTCTGTAACCTCCGAACGCTGACCAATACCAATGTGGTTTAAACCATGAAGGTATCGGGCATCGATACTTAGTAAGTTATTGATTTTTAATTCTATAGCGGCAATAGCCGAAATGCTTCTTTCTTCGGTGTCGTGAGTTATTGTCGATTTTACATTGTTTAAATTACCAGATGCTTTAACCAGTAAATCGAACTGCGGCCCCGCAATTAAATGAATGTTGTTGCTAACCGGATACCTGAGAAGTACCGGAAGAGATATATAGCTTAAAGAATATTCCGAGCCGCTTGCTTTATTTTCGCCAGCGGTTTGTAAGTACAAGTATTCTGGCTGTAGACTCAATTTCTGGTAAAGCGGTACGTTCAAAGTAAAACCTAACAGAAAGCCGGGCTTCCATGCAGCTTTAACTGGTTCAGCTGGTTTTTGGTATCCTTTATTGAAATTCATGTTACTGAAATGCAAACCTGCCTTGAAGTTAAAATCAACAGAAGTTCTGTCGGTTTGAGCAATCACTGACAGATACATTATGCTTAATGCCGAAAAGAGTACTGATTTTTTCATAGAATAAAAAGCCTTTATGCTAGTAACCGTAAACACGACTGATAGTTTGAAAGCTGAAAAGTGTTCGATCTATCGTAATAATTGAGTATAATGCTCTCTGTAAAATTTCATTATGTTTATTGATAAATGAGAAATGACTACTACATTTAAAAACCTCAATTTTATTTATATGATTACTAAAAATTTTAAGCCTGTCTCGCATTTCAGGTTGTCAGTATTTCTGGGTTTGTGTTTAGCGCTGTCGGCCTGTAGTTCGCTTAGAATGAGTACAGATGAGTCGCGAAAACTAATTTTAAGGGATGAGGGGCTTTCTCAATTGAGTTATGTTGATGTTAGTAATCCTGAAAAGAACTGGTACTTACCGGTTCCTGCAGGTCGGGATTTACAGTTGGTTGGAAATAAAAAAATACTAATTGGAACAGGAAACGGATTTGAAGAGCGCAATATTTCAAACGGTGAGAAAGCAGCAGAGATAACTGTTTTCCCGGGCACCCAGACTGCCCGCAGATTACGTAACGGAAACACTTTGCTTGCCGGTGCCGATTGGCAGGGAAAAAAAGGTATTGTTTTGGTTGAGATCGATAATCAGGGAACCATAAAACGTTCTGTTGTATACCCGGGGTTCAACTATGTACGCTGTATTCGTGAAACGATAAAGGGGAATTTTTTGGTAACCGCAGACGATGTAGTGTTTGAAGGGGATGATAAAGGAAATATCGTTTGGCAGGCAAAGGTTGCTGGTCCGCCGGCTAAGCCCCATATCTGGCAGGCACTTCGTTTAGCCAACGGGCAAACTGTAGTAAGTACCGGATACGGTAAAAATTTCCAGGTATTTTCGGCGAATGGTAAGGCTGTAACGGCCTTTTCCGGGCCCGCGGAAGTAAACCCGAATTTCTTTGCTGGTTTTCAGATTTTAAAGAATGGAAATTATGTGGTTACCAATTGGCAGGGACATGGGGCCAAATTCGGTGCCAGTGGAATACAGATACTTGAATTTTCTCCTAAGGGTAAACTGGTATGGTCATGGAAACAAGATCCCGCTAAGTTTTCATCCTTGCAAGGCGTGATAGTTTTGAATGGCCTGGATCTGAATAAATTACATGTGGAGAATAGGGAAGGCGTTTTAACACCTGTTAATATGTAAACATTTTTTTATGGAACTCTCCGGGCTGGAGCTATTATCTCACCAAAGGAGAGTTCCGTATAACTCAAACTATTATTCTAATCGCACCAGCGCTTTGTCTTTTCCATAAATATCATCCCTGAAATGGACCTCGCCTGAGGAGTCAACCCATGCTGTATAGTAACTTATCGAAACGGGTACCGGAGTTTTAAGTGTTACCCATTTTTCCGAACCGGTATTCATAGCGCTGTTAATAGCTGCATCTGTCCATTTTGGATCGTCTTTTAATAGGTATTTCGCAAGTTCAAACGGTTGGCTTAGCCTGATGCACCCATGACTGAAAGCCCTGGTTCGGCGGCTAAATAGTGTTTTTGCGGGCGTATCATGGAAATAAATATTGTACTTATTCGGAAATAGAAATTTAACCTTTCCTAAAGAGTTTTTTGATCCTGGCCTTTGTCTTATTTCCGGCAAACCGTTTTGTGTTCCGGTAATTTCCATGTTGTTTTGCTGCAGGTATCTGGAGTTTCTTTTCATAGCCGGAAGAATTTCGTTCTTTACAATACTTTCGGGAACGTTCCAATACGGACTAAAAACGATTTGCTTCATCTCGTCCGAAAAGACAACGGTTTTATTAGTGGTTTTTCCTACCACAATGTCCATCGAAAGAACCTCCCTTTCGCCCTCATATACATGAAGTTTATATTCAGGGATATTGGCTACAATCCTTCTTCCCACATTCTCTGTACTCTCTTTTTGTAATCGATCAAGATTAATACGTAATTGGTTAATTCTGCTATCTAAGGGCACGTTAAGAACTTTTATAAGTTCTGCATTTATTAAGCCGTTTTCTTCTAAACCATGCCGGGCCTGAAACCGTTTAACAGCCGCTTCAAAACGGTGGTTGTAAACATCTGTGTTGCTCAAGGCCCTGAAATCTCCTAAAAGTTCCAGTCTGGCCTTAATATCTTTAATTACGGGCGAATGGTCATTAAGCTTCAGCTGAGTTTGATCCGGTAACGAAATTTGCGGCCATTCTTCCTTATTTTTTAATTTTTCATAGTAAGCAATCGCTTTCTCAATACGTTCGTATTGTTCGTTATTAATATTTGATCCTTGCGCAATTACTTTTTTATACGATATAGTATAACAGAAGATGAGAGTAAAAATATATACAAAGCTTTTCATAATGTTAGATTTATGTGTGTGTGCGTTAGGTGTTACAAAATTTGAGCCAATAGGATTGTTAAAAAAACACCTTCTATTAAACCATGGTAAGAATATCTATTCATTATTAACGTTGAATGATAGAAAGCGCATAGAGCTTTAGACAACAGTAGAAAAGGGAAATCTTTAGTAACCAACATCCTGAATTTTAAGTACAAGGATGTTAATTAACGTTTAACTCAGGGATAGTGAAGGGGAATTTAAGAAAAATCGAGGTAAGATTTCATAGTCTTTTTACCATTACAATACTTCTACTGGCAATAATATTCGGCAGTTTTAATCATCGTGTAAACGAAAAAAACATTGTAGTTGAGCTTGTCGCGCAGGTTGATTATCAACGCGCCGCCGTATTGTTAAATAATCATTCGCAAGGTATTCCTTTCAAAAACCTCTCCGTACGGAAAATTGCCAGCATTAACGCCGGTACTTTTACTGCCGCCAGTTTCGATAACATGCTTCGCAATTACGCGCCTGTTACAAGCTTTAATTGGAGTGATTTAAAGCGTTTCAATCTTGACTCTTTTACTACTCTTATTCTTCAGGTAACTCCCGAATCGGTTTTTACCCCCGAAATGCTTTCCTTTATTCAGGAAAACAATAAATCAAAAGAAATAATTGTAGCTGGCTTTGGTAATACTACCGCCTTGCAAAGACTCGACGTTTACAACTTTCCCATATTATGGAACCCGGCTCAAACAGCTTCGGCAGCTTCTTATTCGGCGCAGGTTCTATTCGGCGGGATAGCTATTGATAATAAGCTGAATCAAAACGTTAGCCCTGAATTTCAGGCCGGTGCCGGTTATTCCACCGTTAAAACCCGTTTAAAATATTCTTTACCAGAGGAGGTTGGTATACAATCATCAAAACTAAACCGTATTGATGATATTGTAGAGGAAGCCATTCGTGAACATGCTACCCCCAGCGCTGTAGTAATGGTGGTAAAAGACGGAAACGTTATTTTTAATAAAGCTTACGGAACGCATACTTACGACGACAGTAATCCCACTCAGGTAGATGATATTTATGATGTTGCATCTGTAACTAAGATTGCCGCAACTACCATAGCCGCAATGAAATTGTATGAGGAACAAAAGCTTAATTTAGATTATGGTATCGGAACTTATCTTACCGAAGCCCGACATACCAATAAGAGCCACATTCCCGTTCGTGAGGTAATGCTTCATGAAGCTGGTTTTATCAACCTTGATTTTACGGGAGGCTTACGCAGTACCGATCACACTACCGACTCATCTTATTTCTATCCCGTAAAGGTTGCTGATAATTATTATGTGCGCCGCGATTACTATCGCGATGTAATGCTTCCTAAAATGCTTCGCACGCCTCTTCCTACACGTGGACAGTATGTATACAGCGATATCAGCATGTATATGATGAAGGAAATTATAGAACATCAATCGGAAAAACCCCTTGATAAATTTGTTATCGACGAGTTTTATAAACCCTTGGGAATGCGTACAGCCGGGTTCAATCCACGCAGGCGTTTCGATAAAGGCCATATTGTACCTACCGAACGCGATACGTATTTCCGAAAAACCTTATTGCAGGGATACGTACACGATTCTGGTGCATCACTGGTGGACGGTGTATCGGGCCATGCGGGGCTTTTCGCCAGTGCTAATGATCTGGCCATTCTTAATCAAATGCTGTTAAACGGTGGTTCTTACGGTGGTATTCAATATTTTAAACCTCAAACAGTAGAGCTGTTTACAAGAAGGCAGTCTGATGTAAGTCGCAGGGGATATGGGTTCGACCGGGGAAACGGTGTCAGCTATCCCTCTAAACTCGCTTCCGCTGATACCTATGGGCATACCGGCTATACCGGAACCTGTGTTTGGGTTGATCCTAAGCATAAATTAGTTTATGTTTTTTTATCTAACCGCGTATATCCCTCCGCAAGTAATAAGTTAAACTCTCTCCGAATCCGCCCAAGAATTCAGGACGCAATATATGCCGCTATTGCGGAAGGGAACAGGAACTTTGCGAGTTTGGAAAATTAATTTGTATCACTTTGTAATTATTTTACGTTTTACTCTATCTCTATAATATCTGTATTTGAAATTTACCATTTTAAATCTCTGTTATGTTAAGCTTAAACTTGCGAATCAATTTTAATTTAAAAGGCTATTTTTAAGCCTGTTGTTGTTTTGAATTTTGATTTTTAACATATCACTACTATATTATCCATCAAGATTTTATGGCGATTAAAAAACAAGAGGGAATATTGGGTCAGGCGGCTGATTTTTTTTCGAATATTTTTTCGACAGAATACTGGCCTGCCCGCTGGCATTGCGGCAAGTGGACTGATTTTCATGGTTGGCTTTATATAATTTCGGATGTAATGATTTGGGCGGCATATTTTGCTATCCCTTTTCTATTGTTCCGCATGATTACCAAAAGAACAGATTTACCCTTTCCGAAAATCTTTTGGTTGTTTATCGCCTTTATCCTTCTTTGCGGGTTAACGCATTTAATTGATGCTGTAATATTTTGGTGGCCAGCCTACAGGCTAAGTGCGGTTATACGTTTTGTAGCTGGTGTTGTGTCGCTCTTCACCGTTTATGCTTTATATAAAATTTTGCCCGTGGTTTTTACTTTCCGTACGGCTAAACAGCTGGAGGCAGAGATTGAGCAAAGGAAGAAAGCAGAAGAGGAAGCCCGGATTTTGGTTATTGAGAACGATAAGGCAAAGGAATTACTTAGGGTAAAAGATGAATTTATAAATCTGGCCTCGCACGAACTTAAAACCCCCTTAACCTCTATCAGAGGATATTTGCAGATTATACAAATGAAGTCGCTGAAAAGCGACCCTCAAAACCGGGACCTGATTACAAAAGCTACCAACCAAACAGCCAAATTAACCAATCTCATTAATGATCTTTTTAATGTTTCAAAGATGCAAATGGGGCTTCAGCCCCTGGAGAAATCAGAAATTAATCTCAACGAACTAATAAATGAGTTAGCAGCTGATTTTGAAACACTAAACAGGCACGTTTCGGTTGAGGCTGATGAGGAAGTTATTATTGTGGTTGACCGAGATAGGATAAAGAAGGTGCTTGAAAATTTGCTGGAAAACGCCTTTAAGTATTCGAAGGCTGATAGTGAAGTGATTTTAAGGGTGCGTAAAGTAAACGACAGAATTAAGGTAAGTATTCAGGATTATGGGCTTGGCATTGGCGATGATAAGATACAGCATGTATTTGAACGCTATTACAGGGTAGAACACACCAGCCAAAACTATTCGGGAATGGGCCTTGGCTTATATATTTGTGCGCAGATTATCAACCAGCATGGCGGGGTTATCGGAGTAGAAAGCCAGCTTGGTAAAGGGAGCATTTTCTGGTTTGAATTACCGTATCAGCCCACACAGAATCTATCTATAGAAACTTATTCGAGCGACGAAAGTTAGCCGGATAAAGAATTCGAGAAACTAATTATTTTAAACAGTATTTCATTCTATATTTGAAATACATGTTAACGTCTGATAAAAAAACAAGAATCGCTGTTATTGGAGTGGGTGCTGTTGGATCAACAACTGCTTATACACTTCTTTTACGAAACCGGATGGATGAGTTGGTACTCATCGATGCGAATAAGGAAAAAGCTATAGGAGATGCTCTGGATATGAACCACGGCCTCCCTTTTTTAAGCCGCACCAAAGTGTGGGCTGGTGGGTATGAAGATTGTGCCGAAGCTGATATTATCATAATAACTGCGGGAGCAGCTCAAAAACAGGGCGAATCCAGAATCGACCTGTTGAAACGCAATGTCGGGATCTTTGAAAGTATTACCGACCAGGTTCTAAAATACAATCAAAACGGAATTCTTTTAATCGCTTCTAACCCTGTGGATGTAATGAGTTACTTCACCTGGAAAAAATCGGGCTGGCCCATAAACAGAGTAATAGGTTCTGGTACTATTTTAGACAGTGCCAGGCTAAGATATCTGATAGGAGAGAAGCTTAAAATCGATTCGCGGAGCGTACACGCGCACATTGTGGGCGAGCATGGCGATTCGGAACTTCCGCTTTGGAGCCTGGCTAATATAGCCGGTACCGAACTTTCATTATCAGAGGAGGACAAGGCCGATGTTTTCGCCAATACCAAGGATGCCGCTTACCAGATTATAAATGCCAAGGGAGCTACTTTTTATGCTATCGCCCTGGCACTTGATAGAATTTGCACAGCCATACTTGATAATGAGGCCGCGGTACTTAATGTATCCACTTTACTTAATAATTACCATGGCGTGTCTGATGTGTTTTTGGGTATTCCCTGTATAGTAGACAGAACGGGCGTGAGAGAAATCCTCCCTTTAAATATCAATTATCAGGAAAAGATTCTATTGAATAAATCGGCCGATAAAATAAAGGGAATAATCGAATCAATTTCTTTATAACCCGGTTCCTGTATCAGCCTCAATTCAATAAATGAAGGCAATTGTAATAAACAGTCGGGGTTCTTCGAAAGTAATTTATCCGCTTAATTAATATTGGCATAATATCTGTATAATATTAGATAGTTATTATTGCAACAACCAGTAGCAGGCTGAGATAACACACTATCGGCTTAAGTTCTAAATATAATTTCAATCTACCTATACAAGGAGAAAGGCGCCATAAAACGGTGCTTTTCTCTTTTAAAATGGTTATGAACTGCAGGAAAGCATAGAGCAGCCTGCTTTTTCCGAAGCCCAATCAGGCCGTTTCTTTAAAAAATCATCAAAATTATTTGAATATGGGTTTTTTAAAGCTTCCTGTAATTTAACGAATAGAGTATTTTCACCTCGTTCCAATTCTTCAATGGCCTGGTGAAGCAAATAGTTTCTTAAAATAAATCGCGGATTAGACCTTTTCATTAATTCCTGCGATTCCTCCCGGCCGAATGAATTCGCCCGAATGCGTTCTGTATAGAGTTTAATCAGGTCAAAAAGCTTTTGGTTCTCACTACCGCTTAAATCAGTATAAAAACTGTCTTTAAAATGCTGCAATACTTCGTCCGCTGTGTCCCAATCGAGTGGCAGATTACTAAGTAGTTGATAAAATATGGCCATATCGGGCTTTATACCTGCAAGCATATTTTCGAAATTATCCACCAAAACCACATCATCCTCTCTTAGCCTGTCGAGCCCTAATTTTTTAGCCATCATGCTGTAGTATTTCATCCAAAAAATGTCTTCAAAGCCTTCTATCACTTCAACAAGTTTGCTGGTTTCGGTTACCAAAGGCGCGAGAGCATTAGCAAGGCATCCAAGGTTCCAATAAGCTATAGATGCCTGATTGCCAAAAGTATATCTGCGGCCGGGAAGATCGGTGGTGTTTGGTGTGAAATTTCTGTCGTAATCATCGAGGAAAGAATACGGTCCGTAATCTATGGTAAGGCCCAATATCGACATGTTATCGGTATTCATAACCCCATGTACAAATCCTACCCGGAGCCATTCCACCACCATGGTTGCCGTTCGTTCAACCACTTCTTTGAGCCACAAAATTACTTTATCTTCACCTGTAAGATGAGGATAGTAACGATCAATTGTCCAATCGGTAAGTTTTTTAAGATTCTCAATTTCACCCAGAGATGTCAGTATTTCAAAATTACCAAAGCGTAAAAAACTCGGAGCAACCCTCATAACAATTGCGCCAGGTTCATATTGCGGGTTCCCGTTATAGAACATGTCTCTCATTACCTCATCGCCGGTTGTTACAAGGCTTAGTGCCCGTGTGGTTGGTACCCCAAGATGAAACATTGCCTCACTCATCAGGTATTCGCGTACAGACGAACGTAAAACCGCCCTTCCATCCGCTCTGCGCGAATAAGCGGTGGGTCCGGCTCCCTTTAATTGCATCTCCCAGGTGCTTCCGGCAACTTCCCATTCGCCAAGTGTAATTGCTCTTCCATCGCCTAATTGTCCGGCCCAATTTCCAAACTGGTGTCCGCCATATCGGGCCGAATAAGGGAACATGGAGGAGGTTACGAGGTTTCCGCCCAAAATGTCTATATCCGTTTGAACCGATGGTTTTTCTATTTCGAGTTCTTTTGCCAAATCATCAGACCAAGCTAGCAAAGTAGGGTTCTTTACCCGGGTAGGGAGTGCTTTGCTATAAAATACCCCAGGTGTTTGGCGGGGTTGCGTGTCGCCACTATTATCGCCGTTAAAGACGGTTGTAAAATCGCTTCTATATGTTTTTGATTTGAGACTTTCCATTTCTATTACCTCTTGGTATTAACGTAAACTGATACTAAATTAACATGTTTAAACTATTAAGATTTTGCCGGGCCGTCCAAAACATTATGCCTGTAAGATATTTACGCGAAAAATCTTACAAATTTGCTGCCCGAAGACGGAAATTCTTCAAAAATAATATTCTCATAATTGTGGAGAACCATGTATTATTACAATTAATACGTGTTTTATTCTTAATAGCTAAATCTGAAATGAAACTATTCCAAAACATGCTTTTTTTAGCGATCGTCTTTAGCATAATCTCCTGCGCAAATCCGCCGACAGAACCGCAAGTAAGTGAGGATATGTCTAAGAGCAATGTGAATGAAGAATTAATTCCGGCGGATCTTAAAGAGTATATCAAAACGAATCTCCAGGGCTGGCTTCTTGCGGAAAGATCCGATTACAGTAAGGTTTGGTGGTCATTTTACGATGCCGGTTCAACTCCGTACGCCGTTGTTACCGACATTAACGACGATCAGGCACCAGATTACGGCATGATATTGAAAAATAATGATGCTCTGCGGTTCGTGATATTTTTTAAGAAGGGTAATTCATATACACATTGGGTAGCAGATAACTTTAACAAGTCTTTTAATTCAGCAAATAAAGATCTGCAGAATGGTTTAACGATAGAACCTCCGGGCCGGGTGGATGTGGTATATCCTGAAATCAAGTCGCTTATCCTCAAATCTAACGCAATTAGTGTTATGGAGCTTGAAAACAGAAGATGTATTTATTATTGGTCGAACGGGAAGGTTTCCGCTTTCACAACGATGTAAGTAGGGCAAATAATCAAAAAATTAAGTTCGAATGAATACTAAAATAAAGCAATCTATTTTTCAGTTACTTGCTGCGATACTTTTTCTGGCTGCCTGTAAGGAAAGTAATACGGTGACCGATGTTGACGGAAATGTTTATAAAACAGTAAAGATTGGCAGCCAGATTTGGATGGCCGAAAACCTCAGAGTAACTAAATACCGAAACGGAAACCCGATATTCCACGTAACCGATACAGCTGAATGGAGGAAAACACAGGACGGTGCCTGGTGTTCTTACAACAATAACGCATCGAATACAAAAACCTATGGCCTGTTATACAACGGGTATGCTATTAGCGATAGCCGAAACGTAGCCCCCGAGGGCTGGCACGTACCCCATGCCGACGAAATTACCCAACTCGTAGCTGCCCTAAAAGGAGATACTATCGCTGCTGGCAAAATGAAAATCTCAGGAATGGAAGTGTGGTTAAAACCCAATACAGGAGCAACCAACGAAAGTGGTTTTTCTGCGCTACCGGGCGGATATAGGTCTGGAGGTGGTACGTTCCACACCTTAAAAAGTAACGGCTATTGGTGGTCTGATACAAAAAGTTATGAAATGTATTCATGGAGTTCACGGCTATATGATTTATTTGCGGATATTCAAAGAGATCCTCAATACCTTAACTATGGCTTGGCTTTAAGATGCGTAAAGGATTAATTATCTGGCAGATACATTATCGCCGAAAAAAATAAGGGGAACGGATAAAAGAGCTCTGAATTCTTTGTAACCAGCTTTTTCGGGAAAGTATGCATGCAAAAACATTTGAGGATTTCCGTTTAAATCTGTTACCACAGATGGATGGCCTGGTGCCCGCCATTCTGAGGTTGACTGCAAAAATGGGCTTTGATTTTTAGTGAAAGGGCCCACAGGGGATTTTCCTACAGCCACGCCAATCCCGTATTGATCGGTTGAGAAATCATTACCGGCATAAAAGAGATAATAGTTACTGTTATGATGTGTTACCCACATTCCCTCAACCAAATGGGCTTCCCACTCTAAATCGTTCTCCAGTATTTTCGTTTTTTCTAAAACCAGTTGCGAGCCGTCTTTCGATAATGGTTGGACATACATCGGAGTTTTCATATAGCGTAGCACTTGCTCAATTTCGCTTCTCAGTTCTGATGGTGCCACGGTTAACAAGACTCGTAATTTGTTATAAAACCTGCGGAAGTTCGCGATTATCGCCTCAATAATAATTTGCAGGGCCAGAAAGCGCTCCATCGGAGGAAGTGTTTTAATCCATGGCCATATGGTTTGGATAAATTCGGCAGTGGCCTGGTCTTCCCTGGTTTCAAAAAGAGTGGTAATATATTGAGGGTTGTGATGTAATAATTCGATCAGTTTACCCGGCCAAACATCATTATTGTCTTCTTTCCAGTATAAAAAGACGGTTTTCTCACTTTCTACAAAAATATGGGGGTCTATTACATTTCCCCTTATTATTGGAAACTTTTCGGCAATAAAGGGCCCTTCGGGATTTGAGGATTTAGCCATTCCGATGCAAAGTTCGGAACCGACTTTCTCGCGGGCCACAAAATAAACCCTGAATTCTTCTCCAACCTGGTGCATTTCTGCCGCCCAGTAATCGCTTATATGTTCACCCTCTGCCGCCCATTCGGGTTTATTACCATGAGGAAAAACAAAGTTCACCAGTTCCCAGTCGCTTAAATTTTTTGAGCGGAGTATGGGAAACGACTGTGGAGCATCATTTGAAGTAGCTAAAAGGTAGAAAAAAGTTTCTCCGCTTCTATCCACCCGGGTAAGGGCAGGGTCGCCATATCCATAAAGAATTTCTTGCGAGATATTCGTTGTCAGAACTTCCTTGTATTCTATCTTAAAATTCGATGGTGTATTAAGGGTTGTATTACGGTTTTGAGGGACACGAAATCCGTAAGTTTCGGATAGCTTTACATATAAATCGAGATAAGACTGATGTTCCCTCTTAGGCAGCTTAATCGAACAGGTTTTTCGTCCTGTAAAACTATTTTCAGCTGTTATTTCAAACAGGCATTCAGGCTGGCCTCCCGCTTGTATTATTTTAATTTTAAAACTACGGGAAAGGCCAGTTCGCGAAGCAAAATTTAATTCCACGTTGCGTGAACTCTCGTTTTTAATCATAGCTGTTATGGATTTATATAACAATATTTTTTTTGGCTTGTTATACCGATCCGTTAAATTTCTATGACATCACTCTAATTCGGGCATGCTGAGCTACACCAGTTCGTCGCAAAGATATTTTACTTTTTTTCCTTTAAAAATATAACCCTGCGAACAAAGTATTTCATATTGAGATTCTTTTTGCGTCTTACTTCCAAGAATGGTTATTTCTTTATTGTTAACGAACGCGATGATATAATTAGGGTTTTGTGAATATAAATCATATGCTTCGTATCTGTTTTTCACTTCAATAGATCTTAATGTAATGGGATTGAGGTTCGTTAAAGCAACTACTATCATAGTGTTAAATTATTGAAGGTGGTTTGTTAATCGTATGGATATTTAACCATTTGTACTGATCGAACATTATACGCTCAACTACTGTTATAAGATACAATTGGATGAAATATAGTTGTAGATTTTTATTTCACATGGTAATTGACTGACGAAGGCGAATAAATTGAAATCTTCATCTTGACTTCATGTTACCACTGTACTCTTGTATTGCAAACGTAGCTGATATGCTTTCATTTGCACAATACGGTTAGAGATATCATCTTAACTATTTTATCTATGGGACTTTTCAATGGTTTATTAAGTCACCCTTCTGAGGTTTCATTAAAACAGGTGTCGCTGGAATACGGGCTGATTTTAGTGGAAGGTGAATTTGTAGAAAAAGCATACAAATTAGGCAGGGACAAATTTATACTTACAAATAAGCGCCTCATGCTTATCTGCGAGGGCCGCAATTCGAAATTCGAATATATTACAATACCTTACTTCAGCATCAGGAAGTTTTCAAAAGAAAGCAAAGGCATGCTCGAAACAGACGCCGAGCTTAAAATCTGGCTTAAAGATGAACAAGTTCCCTTTAAAAAGGAGTTTAAAAATTGTAATGGCGTAAATGAAATTTACCAGATTCTGAGTAAATACATCCTTTAGTTTTGTTGTAAAAAGTCTTTTTTCAAAAAATATATATCCTATATCTTAGAAAAGGGGGATTGCCTTGGGGCTATCTCCCTTTTTTGAATAGACCACAAGCTTATCCCCCTGGTTAATTACGTGTTTAATTAAGGATATTTGTTAGCTATAGACTTCTCTATTTCGTTGCATTGATATTACCCGCAACACAATGTACATTTGCTCGTATAAGCTTGAGTTACCTAAAGCTCTCAAATGCTATGAAAGCATTCTCTGCATATCACCGTAGGTACCTATACAAAACAGGTGCTTTAATTGTGTTTTTTTCGGTAGTAATTATCGGCCTGAATTTTTATTCAATAAAAATCCTTTCCTCTATCAGGGCGTATGTAAACGGGGAGTCGCAATACTCTAAGGCACAAAAAGACGCAACACGGTACCTCATCGATTTTATTCAAACATCCGATCTTCAATCCTATAATCTGTTTAAACAAGAACTACAGGTTCCTATTGGTGATAGGTTAGCAAGAATTGCGCTGCAACAGGGAGGCGTTGATACAGAGTTTATCCGAAAAGCAGCTTTGCAGGGCAGAAACCATTCCGATGATATTGATAACCTGGTATGGATGTTTAAAAACTTTCAGCATTTTCCATATTTTAAAGAAGTAGTAGAGAAGTGGACAGCCGCTGACAGGGATATCGCAGAGCTGGATAATATCGGAAAGTTTATTTTTAATCTAAAAAGCAAGGAACTTAATTCCTCTGTTAAAACAGCAATGATATTGCATGTTAATACCATTAACCGGCGGTTGACATTTAATCAGCAGGCTTTTTCCTCAATACTCGGAGATGCCTCGAGGGTAGTTGCCAACTGGTTGATTTTTATAAACATCTCATTTATACTGTTTATTCTTATTGTAGGCTGGTTATTCACTAAAAGAACTTTTAGGCAGTTGGAAGAATCGAGGATGCAAATTATAGCACAGAATAATGCTAAAGATGAATTTATGAGTATTGCTTCTCACGAATTAAAAACGCCTATTACAAGCATGAAAGCTTCTCTCCAAATTCTCGAACGTTTTGTTAAGAACTCTGATGAGAGCAAACAAATACATCCATTTATTATCAATGCCAATAAGCAGGTAAACAGGCTTACCGGATTGGTGAATGAATTGCTTGATGTTACCAGAATTCAGAGCGGTAAGCTTGCGATTAACAAAAAGCCTTTTTTGTTAAATGAACTTATTGAAGAGGTTATACATGAAACTACACAAAACCGGAAACATAAACACATTATTAAAAACCTTTCCCAGGTTTACGTAAATGCAGATGCCGCCCGAATTTATCAGGTAATAGATAATTTTTTATCTAATGCCGCCAAGTATTCCGAAGAAGCAGATGAGATTCATATTTGGTCGGAGATAGACGATAACCAGGTAAGGGTGTTTGTACAAGATTTTGGCCCCGGCATAAAACGCGACAAGCTACCCCATCTTTTCGACCGCTTTTATCGAATCGAAGAAACACAGCAAACCGTGCAGGGCTTAGGTTTAGGGCTTTATATCTGCAAAGAGATTGTAGAGAATCACGGGGGTAAACTTGGAGCCACTAGTGAGGTGGGTAGCGGGAGTATTTTCTGGTTCGAACTCCCGGTAGAATTTAAGGTTTTGGTTTCCGGTAAAAAGCAGGTAATTGAAACGGATTGACAGGTTTTGTAATCCAAAGGCCGCAGTTTAATAATTTCTTCCCCGACAGGTAAACCCTGCATTTAGCGTTGAGTTCCTTTATCATTTCGTAATCTCACACAAATAATCTCAAATCTCCTGCTAACTTTGCAACCTCAAATATTTTGATGATGACAACGAACGAAATCAGGAAAGCATTTTTAGATTTTTTTGCAAGCAAAGGACATCAAATTGTTCCTTCGGCACCCATTGTGGTGAAGAACGACCCTACGCTGATGTTCACCAATGCGGGAATGAATCAGTTTAAAGACATCTTTCTTGGCGAAGCGCCTGTCAAACATTCTCGGGTGGCAGATACGCAACGTTGTCTTCGGGTATCAGGTAAGCATAACGACCTGGAGGAAGTGGGTATCGATACCTATCACCATACCATGTTCGAGATGCTTGGTAACTGGAGTTTTGGTGACTATTTTAAAGAAGAAGCTATTGAATGGAGTTGGGAACTGTTAACCGATATTTTAAAAATCCCTAAAGACAGGTTGTATGTAACCGTTTTTGAAGGAGATGAAAAAGAGGGTTTGCCTAAAGATCAGGAAGCGTATGATTTTTGGAAAAAGTGGATTGCTGAAGACCGTATTCTTCTAGGAAATAAGAAAGATAATTTTTGGGAAATGGGTGATACCGGTCCCTGCGGCCCATGTTCAGAAATACATGTGGATTGCCGTTCGGATGAACAAAGAAATACAACAGACGGAAAAACTCTGGTTAATAACGATGATCCCCAGGTTATTGAAATCTGGAATAACGTATTTATGCAGTTTAACCGGTTAAAAGACGGTTCTTTACAACCTTTGCCTGCCCAGCATGTAGATACCGGAATGGGACATGAGCGTTTGGTGCGTGTGCTGCAAGGCAAATCATCAAACTATGATACCGATACCTTCCAGCCATTAATTCAATTCATATCAAAAGAGTGCGGTATTGTGTATAACCTGGGCGAAAGCCAGGGTAAAACCGATATTGCCATGCGGGTAATGGCCGATCATATCCGCGCCATTGCTTTCGCTATAGCCGACGGGCAACTACCATCAAACAATAAAGCGGGATATGTTATCCGCAGGATTTTGCGCAGGGCAGTTCGTTATGCTTATACATTCCTGAATTTCAAAGAGCCGTTTTTTAATAAGCTGGTGCCAGTTCTGGCAAATCAATTTGATGGTGTTTTTCCTGAATTAAAAGCACAGCAGGATTTTGTTCAGAAGGTGATTCTTGAAGAGGAAATTTCTTTCCTGCGAACCCTCGCAACCGGAATTCAACGTTTTGAGCGTTATGCCGCAGATGCCAGTGCTATTGATGGCGATTTTGCTTTTGAATTGTACGATACCTTCGGTTTTCCGATAGATTTAACAGAGCTTATGGCTCGCGAAAAAGGACTCACTGTTGATATGGAAGCTTTTAATAAAGCTCTTGATCAACAAAAAAACCGCTCTCGTGCCGCAACTGCCGTTGATACAGGCGACTGGGTGATTGTTAACGAAGGAGATGAAAATGAATTTGTAGGATACGACTATTTAGAAACAGAATCACGAATTTTAAAATACCGCAAAGTAACGGCAAAAGGGAAAGAGCAATATCAGTTAGTGTTGGATAAAACTCCTTTTTATGCAGAAAGCGGGGGTCAGGTAGGAGATACAGGTCTTTTGATCGGCAGTGATGAGTCTATTAAAATAATCGATACCAAAAAAGAAAACGCGCTTATTGTACACTTTACCGACGAAATTCCCGAAGGCTTTAACTTTCAGCAGTCTGTAAAAAGTATCGTGGATAGCAATCGTCGCGGTCAGACAGAAAATAATCATTCCGTAACTCACTTGCTTCAGGCAGCTTTGCGTTTGGTTGTTGGTACACATGTTCAGCAAAAGGGCTCTTTAGTCAATTCTGATTATTTACGTTTCGACTTTTCACATTTTTCTAAATTAACAGAGGAGGAGATCTCGAAAGTAGAGGCCATTGTTAACCGAAAAATCAGGGAGAACGTTCAGTTAAAAGAAGAGCGTCAGGTTCCTTATCAGGATGCCATAAATCGTGGAGTTACTGCGCTTTTTGGCGAAAAATACGGTGATGTTGTTCGGGTGATTACCTTTGATGAGAAATTCTCTGTCGAGCTTTGCGGAGGTACACATGTTAAATCAACCGGCCAAATAGGTTATTTCAAGATCGTTTCTGAAAGTGCCGTTGCCGCAGGGGTAAGGCGTATAGAAGCGATTACCGGAGAAGCGGCAGAAGCCTATATAAATGAGCAAAATAAGCTGGTAAACGAATTAAAAGGATTGTTGAAAAATCCGAAAGACCTTTCTAAGTCGGTAGAGGCTTTGCTCGAAGAAAATAACAAACTTAAAAAGGAACTTGAGAAAGCTGTTCTTGCTAAAGCTTCGGGATTAAAAGATGAGTTAGCGGCTAAAGTCGAAAATATAAACGGAGTAAATTTTATTGCTGCCAGAGTTGATCTTGCTTCCGCAGAAGCGGTAAAAAATCTGGCATACGCATTAAAAAATATGCTGGATGATTTGTTCCTGGTATTGGCAACCGATGCGGATGGTAAACCCGGCTTAACGGTGATGATCTCCGAAAGCCTGGTAGAGAAGAAAGATCTGCATGCCGGAAACATCATAAGAACACTGGCTAAAGAAATAAATGGAGGAGGCGGTGGGCAGCCCTTTTATGCTACTGCAGGAGGTAAGGATAGTTCGGGAATTGATAGGGCGCTACAAATAGCCAGAGAGTTGCTTGCCTGAGAAGCAGAAGCTGGTACTAACCCGATACACTTTAGTCATCCGATGAATCAGGCATATTGCAGATATTCATCGGATGATTTTTTAAAGCTACCGAATCGTAATTCTGAGGGTTGTATGTTACTAGTCTAGTCATCCGATGAATCGGCAGGTTGCAGATATTCATCGGATGACTTTAATCGAACTTATTGCTTAACAATTTTAAACTCGGTTCTCCTGTTTTGCTGTCTTCCATCTTCGGTGGTATTGGCGGCTACAGGTTTGGTTTCGCCATAACCCTTGAAGGTTAATCTTGCTGCTTCTATTTTATTGTTTACTAAGAAATCGTAAACTGTTTTAGCCCTGTTTTCTGATAGAGTTAAGTTGAATTTGTCATCACCTACATCATCTGTATGGCCGCCAATTTCTATTGCAACTGTTGGATTTAGTTCAAGGAAATTGATCAGTTCCAAAAGTTCTGCCTTTGATTCAGGCATCAGGCCAAATTTATTAGTCTCAAAAAAGATGTTCTTTAACACTACCATGCCTCCAACTTTTATCTTCTTCAAAGGGATTAAAAGTTGGAATGGTTTATTCGCAGCATTGGGTTTAGTAAGTGAAAAATTCTCTGAATGAAAGAGATAACCCTCTCGCTCTACGCTTAACCCAAAGGTTTTACCCGCCTGCATAATAGCTAAAAACTCCCCGGTTTCCGCGTCTGTCAGCTCCTCAAACGCCACAATATCGTTCTTTAAAGATGTGATTTTAACATTGGCACTTAATGTTTCTCGCGTATCAGAGTCAATTACCTTGCCTTTAACATAGGTAACCAAATCGGGGCGTAAACTTTGAGGCAGCTCAAACGAATAAATATCCATTCCTCCATATCCGCCTGCCATGCTAGAAGAAAAATATGCTTTTCTTCCGTCGCTGCTCACGGTTAAGCCCTTTTCTTCACCGGGTGAATTTATGGGGTAGCCAATGTTAACCGATTTGGCGAAGTTTCCAGCATCGTCTTTCTTACTAAAAAAGAGATCCTCATTTCCAAAGCCCGGCCAGCCGTCTGAGGCAAAGTACAAGGTGTTATCATCGTGGTGGATAAAAGGCGCATATTCATTATAGCGTGTATTGATATTTGGCCCGAGATTAACGGGAGTGGACCATGATCCGCTTCCCTGCAATTCAGTTTTCCAGATATCTTCGCCGCCGAAACCTCCTGCTCTGTCGCTTACAAAATATAGCGTTCTCCCGTTTGCGCTCACCGAAGGTTGACTTTCCCAGTTTCGCGAATTTATTTGCGGACCCAAATTAAACGGTTTGCTCCAATCTTTTCCTTCACGCTTACATACATAGATATCGCATTTTCCGGCACCGTCAGGCCGGTTGCATCCGGTAAAAAACAAATACATTCCATCCGGAGAAATACATTGCGCCCCTTCGTTAAACGTAGGGGTATTTATATTGGGACTTAGATAGGTTGCTTTTGTCCAACGGTTATTGTGCCGTTTGCTGCTAAAAAAGTCTTCGTTATCGTTAGTTCTTCTGGTAAATATTAATGTTTCTTCGTCTGCAGTAACCACAGGTAAGTATTCGCCCTGACTTGAATTGACCTCAGGTCCCAGATTTTTGGGGTTAAAGACCACGGGCTTTTTTATAGCCTCAATACTGAATTCACAATCAATGATATCTTTTGATACCAGCAATTTGTTTGCTTCAGTTTGGTTGGGCCAAGCCTGATATTTCTTCAGATGCCGTAGTGCCTCCGAATAATTGCCCGAATAAAACTCACTTTGCCCAAGTCCGTAATAAGTACGCTGATCGAACTCGGGGTTAATTTCCAAAACTTTTTTATAGGCCTGAGCAGCGGCTTGATAACGTTTTAAGATTCGGTTAACATCGCCGATTCGCTGATATGCGGCGGCAAACTCGGGATCGAGTTTAATAGCACCCTGTAATTCTGCTATTGCTCTTTCGTAAGCATCGTAGCTAAGTGCCTGGCTGGCGGCGTCATACTTCCTTTGTGCCTGTATGTTTGTAGTTCTTAATCCTTTCTGCCCGTATGATAAGGTAAAACAGCAGCAAAAAAGAAGAATAAAAAAACTTTTCATCCGGAGGCTTATTCGGTATATAACGCAGTAAGTTACGGAATATTTAAAAACTTATGAGTTTGCAGGGATATTTCCCATTTCGGGTTAGCCATTACATACTCAATAATTAGAGGCGTTACCTCTTTTGCCTTCGACCATTCCGGCTGGAGGTAGAGTTTGCATCCCGGTGAAACCAGTTCGGCATATTTTTCGGCAAATTCGAAATCACTTTTGTTGAATACAATCACTTTTAACTCGCCGGCCACAGCGGCAATCCCCGGTAAGGGTGCTTTAAATTTCTTTGGCGAAAGGCAGATCCAGTCCCACGATCCTGATAAAGGATAGGCTCCGGAAGTTTCAATAAAGGTTTTTATTCCCCGGGATCGGAGTTGGTTAGTAAGATAATCGAGGTTGTAGATCAATGGTTCACCACCGGTAATCACAACCGCCTTTCCGGGGTACTTTTCGGCATTCTCAACTATGGTATCGGCCGGTGTAAGCGGATGGAGTTCCGCATTCCAGCTTTCCTTTACATCGCACCAGTGGCATCCTACATCGCAACCGCCCAGGCGTATAAAATAAGCAGCCTTGCCTGTATTATATCCTTCTCCCTGTATGGTATAAAACTCTTCCATTAATGGAAGTAATGTTCCGTCTTCTGGTACCTGATGTGACATTTCTTAAATTGGCTGCAAACTTACATAAAATTTGATCGTTGAAATTCACAGAAACGCCATATAAAATGGCATTTTCTTAGGAAATTATGGTAATTTAATGGTATGAAGTGGGTTAAAATGTTTGATATTAAAGTACTTCAGGAGCACGATTTTGTTAAGCTTGTTGCAGTAGGGGGCAAAAAATTGTGTGCCGTTAAAACCGGAGATGAACTATTTGCAACTCAGGCATACTGTCCGCATGCGGGGGCGGGTTTGGCCGGAGGCTGGTGTAAAGAAGGCAAATTAATTTGCCCCTTTCATAGGTATGAATATGATTTACGTACCGGGAGAGGGGCTGAGGGGCAAGGGGATTATATCGATATTTTTCCGACAGAAACACGTGATGACGGGGTGTATGTGGGGCTCCCGGAAAAGTTCAATCTCATGGGTTTATTTTTTAAAAAGAAGTAAATTTGTTAGCAATCAATATAGTTGCATTATTGTTAAGCCTGTATGACTATTCATGAAATCGATAAGCTAACCAGTCAGTTTTATGAGTGTATCTGCTTCAACCCGGAGCATTACCCTAAATACGACCAGTTACAGGAACTCTTTTACGGCGACGGAAAGCTTTTAAACGGCAATTACGATCAGCCTCTTGAATTTACGGTTCAAAGTTACGTTCAGGCTATTATGCATCAGATAGATGACGGAAACGTCGTATTTTACTCACAGCAAG
The DNA here is from genome assembly GCA_014380615.1 of Sphingobacteriaceae bacterium. Lineage (GTDB taxonomy): Bacteria > Bacteroidota > Bacteroidia > Sphingobacteriales > Sphingobacteriaceae > Paradesertivirga. The sequence goes on along the minus strand of JACMJM010000014.1, from coordinate 151,489 downwards.
AAATTTCAGATATCACCGAGGTGTTTGGCAAAACAGCTCAGCGGATTAGTGTATACGAATATTCATCTACGGCAGAAAATATTGAGCCATGGAATCGGGGAGTAAATTACATGCAGTTTATCCTGATTGAGGGTCAATGGAAAATAGTATCCATGTTGTGGAACGATGAAAAAGAAGGGCTAACAATTCCTGAAGCTTATTTGGTATAGGATAGAAATATTCTTCGCGGAATTTGAGCGGGAGCCTAAAAAAACTACCGAAGGTTCCGTGCAACCGGGGCTTCATTGTTCGTGCTACGCACGCAACGAAGCCCTAATTGTTAGTTGTTGTTAATATTCTATTTCGTATATCCTTGTCTCATTTTTTTGCACATAAACACTGTCAATTAAATCCTCCCTTATCCCATTTTTCTTTCGTAGTATACTGAAATAAGTAAACTGATTCCCTGCGGTCGTACCTATTAGCTCTACCTTACTAAAGCCTCCATCTGAGCCAGAAAAATAAGGATTTGATAATCCACCGTTCACATTCGTTAAATGTATATTCAAATTTTGAGTTCCATAACCTGAAAAATATGGGCTTGCTGAGAAATAGTCTTGGTTTGTTTTTGGATTAAAGTTCTTAAAGATAATTCTAATCGTCGCTTTACTTGGTAAATGAATATAAGCGTTAACTACAGTGTCATATTTTGCTATATCATAATAACTGATATAGGGCTGGAAACCATCAATATTATTCTTTATGGAAACCGAGTACCGGCCTCCTACTAATTCTTTGGGTTGCGGTTTAAATTCGAAATTAATTACACCAGAGGAATTTGTGTTCCCTTTTGCGATTAGACGGCCGGGGTCACCAAAAGGGGTGGCTGGACGCGACCAACTTAATTCTACGGATGCATCTTTAACCGGTGTCGATGAGTGATTGTCTGTTCCAACTCTGACATTAAAAGTCATGCAGCTATCTGTACATCCTTTATTAACCTCTGCCTCATTGCGCTTTAAGCAACTTGTCAAAAGGAGGGTTAAAAAAGTAATTAAGGTATATTTCATAGTCTTATTTAATAACATATAACGGTTGGCAGCTACAAGAAGTTGGCGATTTCGAAGCGCAAAACTGTCTGCCAGCAATACACTTGATACGAAGCACAAAGCTTCATTTAACTACTGAACCGTCAATTTCTTGTAGCTGCTGTTACCTGCTGGCATTATGTCCTGTGTTTAATAATTTGTTCAATTCTTCAAAGCTATAGAAGACAATTGCTCCTTCGTCTTCTAACACTTGTGAATTATTTTCATTTGCAAATCCATAAACAATAAAACCTCCTTTAATTGCTGATATAACTCCTGCTTTACTGTCTTCGATTACAATACATTCACGTGGCGAAAAGCCCATTTCTCTTGAAGCAAATAGGAATATTTCTGGGTCAGGTTTCCAACTATTGATTTGATAGGAACTGAAAATATTTTCTCCGAATTTCTCGGCAAGTCCCGTTGTTGTCAAGTTAGATTTAATTTTCTCTACGGGACCACTTGATGCTACACAATAAGAAATTGTCAAGCTGTCTATAAATTGTTTGACTCCTTTAACTGGTTTAAGGTCTGTCTTAAATGCTTCGTAGGATTGTGTTCTATATTCCTTTTCAAAGTCTGTCGGCAATTTTTGATTGATTCTATTCTCTATTTGCTGAAAACAATCTTTCAAACTTCTTCCACTAAAACTCATTACAGCTTCTTCCATTGTCATACGAAGCCCAAATTCTTTTGCCATCGAAAGCAATACTTTATTCCCAATTTCTTCACTGTCAACCAAAACACCATCACAGTCAAAAATTATGCATTTTATTTCGTCCATATTTTGTTTCGTAATTGTCGGTTTATGCTTGCAGCTAACGATTATAGTTTGCGCTGTGCGTGTCGCCCATGTGGGCTGGGAAATAGCGTAATACTATTTGTTACCAGTAGTTGTTCTTTATTCCGCAAGGTGGTGTTGTCACTTATCCAGTGGTCAAAGCCTTTTGTCCGTACCCACGCTCCATTTTTCTTCTCGTATAAGTCTTTTCCACCTTGTCCGCCTAACATACAATTACAATCCTCTTTAAATTCAATAATAACTTTTTTTCTGTCTGCTGAAATTAGGGGGAACGATATGTGATATAAAATTCCTTGGTTGCAAACTGTATCAATGGTCGTATTTACAAAAGCTTTATTTCGTCTGCGATACCATTTTAACTTGTTTGGTTTTATGGTAATGTTTTTAAATTGGTCCTTTTGTCGACTAACGAATTCAATATCTTGTTTAGTGAATTCCTTTTCGTACTCGGTAGTCAATGGAATGTCTACAAATTTCCAACATGCTCTATCTACCTGCAAACTGTCGTCAGCAATTATTTCGTTGATGATTGTATAAACCTCATCTTCCTTCAAATCAGGAGTCGAATTGCAAGATCCGAAAAAGAAAGCTGTTAATGTCGATATGATTATGAATGTTCGGGTTTTCATACAATGTTAGCCATAGTTACTCTTAATTTCCTCCTGGGTCAGGGTAACCTATTTCACAATAAAGCCTACATGAAACTGTATCTAAAACGTAGTTCCATGTATTTTTATCTGTTTGTCCCCAATTCCTTAAAAGTCTTTTATTTTTTAAAATTTGCTCGTTTTCTTTATCCAAAAGGTACAGTCCTATAAGGTTTGGGTTTTTTCCTTGAGGTATTAGGTCAAATTTAATGCTGTCCATTACGCTCTTGCATTCCGCTTTGTCAAACTCAAGAACAGTTATTGTTAAAAATTCACCATTGTCTACACTTTCTAGAACCTTGTAGCCTTCAGGGATTTTTATTCCCGAGATTCGTTGATAATAATCTTTTTCGAATGCGTCTTGTGTCAAATTACAAGAAGTAAACACAACTAATGTTAATATGGTTAGTAGAATAGTCTTTGGCATTAGTCGGGTTTCTTGTAATTGTGGCTAACGTTTAGGGTTTTGCGAAGATGGCGGATAGAAAGCACAAATTTGTCACATGGCACAAAACATTGTTAAATGTAGAAAAAGTTCGAGATAAACGTCACCCGCCATTTTTGCAAGAGCCTGTGTTAGGTGTAGTTGCTTTTTTGATTATAAAGTTCAAATTTTCAACTCTGTAGTTGCTTTTTTTCTTAATTAATTTTATTTAAAAGCATATTAATCGTCGGTTTGTTAGGGAAATATTGTACTACAAAAGAATCGTTTATTTTTATGTCTGGAATTGTTTTAAATATTTTCCTGCCATAATATATCTTTCCATTAACGTAAAAAAAATAAATTACTAACCATGATTCTTTAACTTCTTGATGTCTTATGAAAAAACCATCTTGGGGGATAATTTCAGAGACAGTAGCTCTTGTTGTATAGATAGGTTGCCCTAACGTCTGCGAAATTTCTTCGGGTGATGTACCACCATGAATATTTTTATTCAGTAAATTCATAACTACTGTTGAAATTCCTAGACAAATAGCCAATGAAATTTTTGTGTTATTAAATAGACTTGATTCATCTGAGGTTGAAAAAAAAGTTTTAAGAAAAAAATAAGATGGAATTAGAATCAAAAGATAATTGGCAACAATAGACAAAAGTCCATGATACGGAGGAGAGTTCTCAACTAAATAGTATGCCAGTATAAAGCCTAAAATTAAAAGTAATGTCGATGCTATTTTCTTCATTTATATTGTTTTATAGTCGATTTAATGAGTGTTATTTTAATCTGTCGGGTGCAATTACACCTAACGTTTAGGGCTTTGCGAAGATGGCGGATAGAAAGCACTTCATTGTCATACGGCACAAAACTTGGTTAAATGTAGAAATTTTCGAGAATAACGTCGCCCGCCATTTTTGCAAGAGCCTGATGTTGCATTAAACCTTCGGTAGTTTTTCCTGGGTGCTTTAGCCTGAAAATTGCAGAAAAGATTAAGTTTAGGTTCCGTGCAACCGGGGCTTCATTGTTCGTGCTACGCACGCAACGAAGCCCTAATTGTTGTGCGCAGTTTTTATTTTTTGTCCCACGAGAGCACTTATGGTCGATACACTAAACAAGAATAAGAGCATACTTGAATTTAAAAGCGTACTGCTAGCTTCATTGTCATCGCGCCTTGTTGCACAATAAATTGTAAGCCCGTTCAATATTAAAATAGCACAGATGAAAACACCAAGATTCATGTCCGACTTTAGGTTGCGAAGTCCGAATACGACTATTAATATTTGTGATGTTAATGCGAAGAAAATTAATCCCAAGATGCCTAGGTCGGTTTTTGTAGAGCCAATTAATTCAAATATCAATAAGATTTCTACAAGCAACACTGGAATGAATCCACCATGAGGCCCAGCTACAGATGAAATTAAAATCCCTATCAGCAAGCCGCAGTAATTTATCTTGTTTAATGTAGTCAAGCTTTGGTTAGTTTGTATGTCGTTTTAAAATTGCGCACAACGGGTTACAGGTTTATATTGTGCCCGATTAAAAAGCACTTCTTTTTCGCCCGAGTACTAATGTAAATAAAAAGCAACAGCATAAGAACCACGTCACCCGGGCATAATTTAACATGGTGTTATGCCTCGTTTTTTTTTATTTGTCAAGCAGGTCTTTAAGTTCACTAAATGTATCCTTGTCTAAAACGTCTAACTCGTTTCCTGTCGCTAATTTTATAGTTTCTCTTGCCTCTTTAATTCTATTCAACATTGGTAAAACTATCCGCTTTCCGTGATTTATAAAATTATCTAAATCTTTAGAACATGAAGGTATTTTATATCCGTCTCGGCTTGATGCAATTAAAACGCCTCTGTCACGAAGATTGCCAACAACTTTTGTTCTAAAATATTCTTCTTTAAGTCCTTCGTGTCTGCTTTGATTTAAATGGTTAAAAATTTCCTTTGTCGAGACATAACGATTTCTAATACTGGCTCTTTGGAAAAGCAATAAAATTTTAAGGAAATTAATTTGGTCTATTTTCTGTTGGTCACTTCCCGTTTCTTTGTCAATAAAGTCTTGAACTCTTAAATAACAAACTTCTGCTATTTTAGGGTCAAACGTTTCATCAACATTGGTATCTTGAAATTCTTTAAACGAAAACTCTTTAGGAAAGAAGTTTAAACTGCTAAGCTTTGGTTTTAAAATGGCTTCAAATTCATCGCTATTCTCTGATTTTTTTGTTTCGTCAAATATATAACCTAAAGTTCCTGCTACAAAGTCAGCCAATTGAATGAAATAACTTTGTTTACTATTAAGAATATTGAAGTCTGAGCCGGAGAATAAATTTCTTTCGTGATGCTTTTCAACGTAGACTTTAAATTCCCGCATAAAGTCATTCCCGCCATGTTCATCTACATATAACTCAAGTCGAGTAAAAGTTCTATAAAGTTCCTTATAAACTAAATTGTTTAAGTATTTATAGAAGGATTTTTTAATACTAAACCCTTTTCCAAATAATTGTCTCTTGTCAACAATAACAGCATAAATTGATATATCAAGTTGAGCAATGTCTTCCAAAATGCGTTTTCGTCTTGAGTGATTTGGTCCAACGCCACTGGATTTCATTTCTCCTGTTTGGAAATTGTGCTTCTTTCTTATTTCGTCAATATCCGTTTTAAGTTTTTCTAAATTCTCATTTTTGCAAATAACAGTCGCAACTATAAAGTGACTTCCTTGTGTTTGAAAGTCAAATGAACTGTTTCCAAATTCGTCTGCAAAGGCAGTTATGTTATGTTGCATTGTCGTATTTTAAAATGAGGCATAACGATGATAGTTTGCGCTGTGCGTGTCGCCAATGTGGGCAGGGAAATAGCGCAACACTATGTGTTATACGCTGATTTTCTATTAGTCCAACTTGTATAAGCATTTGTCAAAGCAAAGATATTATTTGAATTAGCATAGAAAGTCCGTAGATTATTGATAAAAAAACAACTGACCGTTTTACTGTTTGTCCATGCTTATTAACCCAAATCATGTAATCATTCTTCTTATTTTCAGAAACATTCCATTTTCCGTTGGCATATTTATAACCAACAGTCATTAACGCAGAGAAAACAATTATTCCGATAAATGAAGTCAATAGTGACGGTTCCATGGTCTTTTTAAATTTGCGTATAACATCCGGCTTTGCGCGCAACCGCGCACATCTCCTATATCCGCGCTTTTTTCTGCTCAGTAAAGCCATTCTCCCACATAAATACCAATTTTCCCTCTCATTTCCAATGATTCTTTGATTTGTTCCCCACAAGGTGCCGCCGCTTCATTTTAAACCTGATGGAAGCAGAAAGCCCGCATGCCGATTTTTCATCGGCAGAGGACTTGACGCGCACAGCAGGGCTACAGGAAGATAGCATAAAGTACTTGCTTTTCATAAAATCTTAAGCGGCCTAAATAACTTATTTACCGATCTTGAACTACTAATCCGTAATTTGCGCCAAAATTCATTTTGCTGCTGTGTGGTTAGAAAAATTAAAGCTTAACAAATCATTGGTTCGTTCGATAACCGATGCCGGATTTATTAGTCCGAAAGAAATTCAGGCCAGAACCTTGACCCGCATACTTGGCGGACAGGATCTTATTGGCATAGGGCCAGAGGGATGTGGTAAAACAAGCACCTACATATTGGGTGTTCTTAATAAACTTCGCCAAGGGTTTGAAGATGCGCCCAGGGCCCTTGTTCTGGTTCCGGATAAGGAAAAGGTGGAGGAAGTTATAGCGGCTTTTGAGCGCCTTAATCAAAATAAAACTATCCGAATAGTAGGGCTGTATGCCGCCCCGGCCATGGAAAGCCAGTTAAACGCCCTGGCCGATGGCTGTGATATTGTTGTGGCAACCCCCGACAGGGCACGGGCTATTTACCTTAAACTGGCCCTCAATCTCAATAAGATCATCCTGTTTGTGGTGGATGATGCCGAGCTGATTGTTAAACAGGGATTGCAACTGCCTGTTGTAGAACTGGCAAACAGTATTCAAAAATGCCAGCACTTAATCTTCTCGGAGGTAATGCATGAAAGGCTCGATAAAATGATCAGTCCGTTTATGCGGCAACCCGTTACTGTTGAGGTTGAAGAACTTGGAGAAAACAGGGTAGGCACACATCCGCAGATTTTATATCAGGTTCCTAACTTTCGTACTAAACTAAATTTACTTACTCTGCTTTTAGACGATGCGGAGATTTTTACCAAAGCCGTGGTTTTTGTAAATACACGGCTTACTGCCGAAAAGGTTTATAATCATTTAAAGCCAAGGCTTAAAGCTGAAGTCGCCATTCTTAATCCGGTGTTTTTTGAATCGCAGGGTGTGCAGAGCATAGATGAGTTTTATGAAAATGAATTGGTTAGGATATTAATTATTGCTGATGAATTGCAGGGCGATTTGAATCTTGAGCAAATTCCCTTTATCGTTCATGCCGAGTTTCCTGTCGAAAAAGAAGTCTTTATAAAGCGTATTCTTAGCTCTGGTGCTGAAGAAGATGAAGTATTGGCCATTAGCCTTGCTACTGATTTTGAATTACCGATGGTTAGGAAAATTGAGCAGTCTATCGGTCAGCGAATTTCTGTTGAGGAATTACCTGATGGCCTGATTGTTCATGTTGAACAAAAAGAACCTGAGCCTAAAGTGCAAACTCATAAAGCACCGAAAGAAGAGGAGCGGGGAGCTGCTTTTCATGAAAAGAAAGCAAGTAACGCCAAAGATTATAATTACAGCTCGGGCCTGAAGGCCAAGATGAGTAAGAAGAAGAAACACGGATAGATATAAAATCAAAAAGGAGAGGCCATAATTGACTTCTCCTTTTTGATTGTTGTAATATTTTCTAGTACAACGTAAACTCTACACGTCTGTTCTTTTGACGCCCTTCATCAGTAGTATTCATTTCGATAGGCTGACTTTCGCCATAACCCGTAGCCTCGATACGTGAAGGATTTGCTCCCTGACTTACCAGATATGCTTTAACCGACTCTGCGCGTCCTTTTGATAGTTTAAGGTTTGCCGCATCGCTGCCTACATTATCGGTATGGCCGGCAAGTTTAAGGCTAAAGTTTTTGCTTACAAGCAGATCGGCAACACGCTTTAAGCTTGGTAGTGAAGTTGAGCGAATAGTTGTTTTTCCGAAATCGAATTCAAGATTTTTAATCGCTTCCGAAACTACTCGTTTGTCTTCTTCGGTAATCACAACCGTCCTTGTGGGGTTGTTGATTGTTACCTGCAGCGGACAACCTGCGCCGTCAACCTGTGCTCCGGCTGGGGTACCCGGGCATTTGTCGAAATAATCAGAAACTCCGTCTTTATCTTCGTCATTTTTAAATCTCGCCCAATCGGTAGCCATTTGCTGAAGTTGCGCGTCATTTTTAGCACGTTCGGCCGCTAGCTGGCTTTCCAGATCTTTATTGCGTTTTATATAATCGTATTCTAATGCTGCCACCGGATTATGTGTAGCCAGTTGTGGTTTTGATCTGGAACCTAAAGCAAATTCTAATCCCGCAAAAGCGTAAGAAAATTTATCGTTTTGGGGACCCGAAGAATAACCATCCAGATTATCAGCATCTACAAAATTCATGGTATAGGCCAGATCCAGATTTACTGAACGGGATAAACCGATTTTCAATCCGGCGCCAAGCGGGAAAAATACTTCTTCAATGGGGTCGTTTGGCTGATATTCTGAAACAACTCCCGCGTTATTGGTAACCATGGTTTTGTACGACATTAAACCAGCACCACCGCTTAAATAGGGGCTAATTATGCTTTTCCGGTTAAGCCAGTAAAAGTTACCCAGGCTAAGGTTAGCGGTAATACTTCCGGCGGCATGAATTTCTGTTTCAAAAGATTTTAGCGGGCTGGTAGATTTAGAACCGTCTCCGAGAAGATTTTCATTATCTGCGTTAAGTTTTCCGCGGAAGAAATTTCCCTGTATGCTAAGTGTATGGCTTAATTGTTTTTTTAGATAAGCTCCGTAACCCAGGTCGGTTTCCCAATTGGTATAATCATTTTTTCCGAAAGGTGCTATAGGTGCCAGGGCTCCGGCATTTATTCCGAGCGACCATGTTCTGAATGATTTTGCTTTAGCGAATGGCGGAATAGAAGTTTCTTGTGCCAATGCGGTTACGCATAGTGCGGTTAAGGTAAGGGATAATAAAATAGTATTGAATCTTTTCATATTAAAGGATAAGGTTGAAAATTGATCTTTGCAACCATTCCTCATCACTAACATAGTATTACCGATATTGTTTCACATGTTAATTTATTTAACTAAAAATTAATCATTTATTTAAGCTCGCTAAAAATAATTTTGTTGTCTATTCTCAGCTCAGTGATGTGTTTTGCGGCTTTTCCAAATACATCTAAGGGAGTCCAATGATCTGCATATAAGATTTCAAGCTTTTTTTTGGTAGTGGCTTTTCGAAGCGACTCTAAAGCGAGGTTTCTTTCCAATCCTCTGTTGATATAATACAACCGCGACTCTCCAACCAGGCTAAATACGATATCTTTTGTTCCACCTTCTCGAATATCATTTACAGTCCCGATTATTAGTTTGCTGTTCTCCCTGCTTGGTGAAACAGGCCTCAACGCCATGATAGCGAAGAGAATAAACAAAAAAGCAAATAAAGTTAAGATTGGTTTTTTCATAATGAGGCTCTATAACTAATGTTTACAAAATGCCATTTCGAAAGTTGGATTAATTCTCTAGTCGCAGACTCTTTTTCATACACACACTGTTTTCCATTCCGATATATTGGCCGTAGTTTTCGGTAATAAAATAGTTTTGCTTCGTATATAGTCCCATTGCTTCAGCAAGTCTTCTTCCTGTCTCGAGTACCGCATGGTTGTAGTTTAATTCTACTGCCCAAAGTTCCAATTCGTTTAAAATTGCTAATGCTACACCTTTACCCCTGTTATCTTCAGCTACAAACATTCGTTTTATCTCAACGGTATCCCCGTCGAATTTTTTAAAGGCACCACAGCCAACCGGCGAGTTATTGATATACGCAACCACCACATTTTTGATAGAATCTACTTTGTTAAAACTGTCATATTGTTGTTGAATGTCACTGTATCGGCTCCAAAGAACCTTATCCAGCTCTTTAATCAAATCCCCGAAATCTTTATCAGAGCTATCGCATCGCTTTAAAGTAATCATGGTTTTATTTTTTTGTACTAAGAGCTAGTTTTATTCCAAGGGCTATTAAAATAAATCCTGTAATTCGCTCTTGTATTTTCCAAAATGCAGGTTTCTTTCTTACAAAGTTGGTTGTTCGGTTAACTATCAGGGCCACCAGTATCAAAACAAGAGTGCCTTGTATGTCGAACCACAATCCCAGCGTTAAAAGCTGAAGCTCAATATTTTTAGAATTTACATCTACAAACTGCGGCAAAAACGATAGAAAAAAGATAGCCACTTTAGGATTTAATACGTTGGTTGTCATCCCTTGCTTTAAGAGTTTTAGATGATTTACTTGCTCCGCCTGTTGGTTTTCAATGTCTAAACCGGGTTTTGATAATAAAGATTTGATTCCAATATAGACAAGGTAAAATGCTCCCGCGAATTTTATAATGCCAAATAAGAAAGCCGACTTGGCTATTAGTATCGATAAACCTAAAATCGCAGCCGAAATATGTACTAAACCTCCCAGGAAAATTCCCAACGAAGAATATAAACCGCCTTTAATTCCCTGCGACAGGGTTCTTGATATAACATACAGCATATCATTGCCGGGAGTAAGGTTTAGCATCAGCGATGCGATGAAAAAGAGGTACAGGTGATTCATTTTGAAAAAACAAGATAGTTATTATTGCTTGGTAAGCAAATGTTTAAGTATGTCTAAGTTTTTTGGCCACAGGGAGTGATCTTTTAAAATGGTAATGTTGTTGGGCTCAGAGGGCGATTTTTTACAATCTGAAGGAGGGATGACGTGGAATGACAGAGCCCTTGCTGAGCTTGACGAAGTACTCAGGGTGCAGCCCGCCACACATCACAGGTAGCTTGTAGAAGCCTTTTGTAGAGCTACAAATTGTGCTTCATGATTTCCTTTCGTCCGCTCATTGGCGCGGAGCCTAGTCCTTTCACCGCGGAAAGGACCAAACGCGCTGTGAATCCCAGAGGTGCCTTACCACAAGGCCCGCACGCAGTTATTCCATCAGCGCACAGGGCTGCGTCTGGCTCCCTCCAACGCTCAGGCCAAAGCTTCAGGTTACCAGCCAATACCCTCTTCCTTTGCTCAAGGCCTGCTGACGCAATAACTTTATCCGGCACTACCGGGATTCACGGCCTCCGTAGGTTGGGTAACTAATGAATTGAAAGGTTGCTGGCTGCCATCTAAAGAGCCAGGCATTAGCACCAAATGCATCTGGTTGAGACGGCCCTAGTCCCGATAGCTATCGGGAGAGCGTTAAAAATTTTGAAAGAAGGCTTTGATAACTGAACATACCCACGAACGGGAAACAATCAGGAGAAGCGTTAAGCAGCCAACATACATTTTCATCAAGGAAAAGAACCAGGCCTTGCGGCTATGAGCATGGGAAGGTTCAATGGGTTCTAAATGATTTCAAAAAGTAAATAGATCTCTAAAATCTCAACCTCCCGATTTGGATATTGTTATCTTTACGGCCCTGCAGCTTTTGGCAGATAATGTTCATGATTGAAATCGGAAAAGTAAACGAACTTACATTTATAAGAAAAACTCCTTTAGGATTAGTACTTGGATCAGACGGGCACGAAGCACTGCTTCCTTTTACAGCTTCTGTTGACGATGTAGAGCTTGATGCGCCTGTAAATGCTTTTGTGTATATGAATAGCGATGGCCGGCTAATGGCTACCATTAAAACTCCTCATGCTTGTGTGGATGAATTTGCTGTACTGGAAATGATCGACCAAAACGATGATGGCGCGTTCCTTGATTTAGGGGTCGAAAAAGATGTTTTTGTTCCCAACCGTGAACAGAAACGGCCCATGCGAAAAGGGGAGAAGTACGTGGTTTACGTTTATCTTAATGAACATAACAGCCGCCTTGAAGCAAGTTCGAGATTAATTGATCATCTGAGCCAGGATGAAGTTGATTTCGAAGTAGGTGATGAAGTGGAGCTTTACATTGCTGATCCCGGCGATTTGGGCTACAATGCTATCGTAAATAAAAAGTTCGCAGGCCTGTTATATCATAACGAATTGTATGAACATTTAAATCACGGTGATATCAGGAAAGGCTATATCAAAAAAGTTCGCGAAGAAAATAAAATTGATCTTAGCCTAAACCCAATCGGATACACCCATATTCTTGACAGCAAAGAAGCCATACTCGCCAAATTGGAAGAAAATGGCGGAATACTGGATCTGGGCGACAAGAGTTCGCCAACCGAAGTCTACAAACGCTTAAAGATCAGCAAAAAAGCTTTTAAGAAAACTATCGGCGGCTTATACAAGGATAGGCTTATTGAAATTTCAGACTTTGAGATTAAAAAAATCGCTAAGCCCGATAGCTAGTTTTTACTGAATTTTACCTTGCAAAAAAGCATTACACAATTTACAAAGCAGGAAAATATATTGGTAATGATAATCGGCATATCGTTTTTCAATACGCCGTAATATGTCCAGGTTGCGGTGCCCAGAATCAGTATAATCACCATAAAAGGTGAGATATTTTCCGCGTCTTTCTCTTTTATCGTTTTTACCACCTGCGGAATCATTGCGGTAGAAGTAAGTATTCCGGCTACTAAGCCAATAACATCATTGCTTATCGTCATTCAAGTCCTGGCATGCCTTGATATCGGCTCCGGCTTTAGCAACATCATACAAGCCCTGCTTGTTTCCAAAAGAATTGGTTATGTAGGTAATAACTGCGGCAATATCAATATCGGGTAAATGAGATTCAGCAGGCATTTGCCCGCTGAATTCAATATTGTTAACAGTTATCGTATCATTTAGGCCGTTTTTAATGAAGCAGGCTAATTGCGATTTGTTGTTTTTGAGGTAAAGCGTATCGGTTAAAGCTGGGTATAATTTAGCTAGTCCGCGGCCATCAGTGCCATGGCAATTCTGACAATGCTGCTCATACACCTGTTTTCCGTTCATATAGTATCGGGCATAATTAAGTTCCTGTTCGCTTTGGCAGGCTTCCATAATAAATGCTCCCGAAAAAAGTATAAACCCCAATACTATAATCCTGTTTCGCATTATTTATACTCCTCGAGCAGAATGTTCATCTCGCTTATAAGTTTGTCAACATCTTCCGGCTTTGTTCCGTCGTATGCACCTCTTAGTCTTTTATCCTTATCAACTAATATAAACCAGCCCTGGTGTACAAAGCCATCTTTTGCGGCCTTATCTTCCGAAACCGCAACCAGATAACTCTTTTCGGCCAAAGTGTAAACAGAGTCTTTTGAGCCTTTTAAAAATTGCCACTGGTTTCCGCTGATACCAAGTTTTTCAGAGTATGATTTTAATCTTGATGGCGTATCGTATTTAAAATCAATAGTGTGAGAGAGAATTCCTACCTCTTTGTTGCCCTTAAATGTTTCGTAAACCTTCAACATGTTTCGGTGCATAATGGGGCAGATAGAAGTGCAGGATGTAAAAAAGAAATCCGCTACAAAAATCTTCCCCTCGAAATCCTTTTCGGTTACCGATACACTGTCCTGATTTAAAAAACTAAAGGCTGGTATGGTTTGATAAATAGTATCGGTTACTGTTTTTCCGTCCACTACTTTTTCTACCGGCTCGCGCTCCCCTAAAATTGGAAGGCGTTTTTCCGTGTTGCCCGAACAAGCGGCAAGAAGTAATATACAGGCTGCGAAAAGGGAGTTTAATTTCATTTTTTGTGTATCAGATAATATAGTTGTTCAAAATTATAAGTAAGGAATTATCTGAGGCGGTAATTAAAAGAATAGTTCTTAGCCGGATAATCATAAGATCGCCGCAAATCTAGGGCTTGCTGCATTGAAATGCAAACCGGTGTGGAATTATAACATCGGGTTATATCCTGTAAAAAATTAAATTTGCCGTATGGGACAGATAAAGCAGAAAATAGCTTTGGAGGGTATTCGTTTTTTTGCCCGGCACGGATTTTATCCCGAAGAGCAAAAGGTAGGTAACGAATTTATGGTTACTATTGAAACTGAGATGTTTGTTGTCGAAAATTTAAACGATGAACTATCGGATACTGTAAATTATGAGCGGCTTTTTGAGATTGCTTCGCAGGAGATGAAAACGCCGAGCAAGCTTTTAGAGACCGTTGCGCACAAGATATTGAAAACCATTTTGGCCGAGTTTTCGCAACTCGAAACTGCCACGGTAAGCATCAGGAAAATGAATTTGCCTGTGAAGGGGGAAGTAAAAAACTCTTTAGTACAATTAACTTATACCAGATAATGCCTTTCAATAAAATAACAGAAGATCTGCTGACTAAGATTCGCACCATTGCAGGCGAGGAAAATACTATCATTTCGCAAGCGGATATGGAACGTTACAGTAAAGATGAAACGGAAGATCTGCGGTTTTATCCCGAAGTGGTAGTTAAACCAGCTTCTACAGAGCAAATTTCTTTTTTATTGAAATTGTGCAACGAGCATAATTTGCCCGTTACAGCTCGGGGCGGCGGCACAGGTTTGGCCGGAGGCGCTCTTCCGGTTTATGGCGGTGTACTTATTTCGCTCGAAAAACTGGATAAGATCATTGAAATAGATGAACGAAATCTTCAGGCAACATTAGAAACCGGTGTTATTACACAGGTTTTTATGGATGCGGTTGCCGAAAAGGGATTGCTTTATCCCGTCGATCCTTCAAGCAAAGGCAGTTGTTTTATGGGCGGGAATATCGCCCATGGCTCGGGTGGCCCCAGGGTGGTTAAATACGGAACCATTCGTGAGTATGTGCTTAATCTGGAAGTTGTTCTGCCTTCCGGCGAGATTATATGGACAGGTGCCAACACATTAAAAAATGCGTCGGGGTATAACCTAACGCAGTTAATGATCGGATCGGAGGGTACTCTGGGCATTATTACAAAAATAGTTGTTAAACTCATTCCTCGCCCCACTCATGATGTACTGCTGATGGCTGCATTCCCGAGTAATGAACAAGCCTGCTCGGCGGTTTCAGCCATATTTCGGGCCGGGGTGATACCCTCTGCTTTAGAGTTTATGGAACGGAAAGGGGTAGAGTGGGTGATCGAATACGATCATATCGCGTTCGATTTGAAAGACGGAGCAGAAGCTTTCCTGATGATTGAAGTTGATGGAAATAATATGGATGTGTTGTTTGCCGATTGTGAAAAAATTAATGAGGTTTTGGAGATGAATGGTTGTTTGGACGTTCTATTTGCCGATACATCAGCCCAAAAAGACGACCTATGGCGAATCCGAAGGGTTATGCCTGTTTCTGTTAAGTCGAATTCCATTTATAAAGAAGAAGATACCGTTGTTCCCCGGGCAGAACTGCCACAGCTTGTTCATGGAATTAAGGAGATTGGTGGCAGGTATGGTTTCCAATCCATTTGTTACGGTCATGCGGGCGACGGAAACCTCCACGTTAATATTATAAAAGGAAATATGAGCCACAACGACTGGAACAATAAGTTGAAAGACGGCATCCGTGAAATATTCGAACTCACAGTAAAACTGGGAGGAACAATTTCGGGCGAGCATGGTATTGGGCTTGTTCAAAGAGAATTTATGCCGATTAAATTTTCTGAGGTACATTTAAATATGATGAGAGGCATAAAACACGTTTTTGATCCTAACGGGATTCTTAACCCCGGTAAAATATTTTAATTGATGTTAGGCGCAGATATTACAGAAATAGATTTAATCAAAATAGCCCTTTCCGTTGTTTGCGGAAGTATTATTGGCTTTGAGAGGGAATACAAAAATAAGTCGGCCGGCCTCCGAACGATGATTCTCATTTGCCTGGGAGCCACCGTCTTTACAATGGTATCACAAAAGGCCGGAGATTTTAGCGACGACAGGATTGCGGCGAATATTATAACAGGTATAGGTTTTATAGGTGCGGGAGTGATTTTTAAAGACGGGCTTTCTATTTCGGGTTTAACAACCGCATCGGTTATTTGGGTAACCGCTTCACTCGGAATGGCTATTGGTATCGGTCACTTTACTTTATCCATAATTCTTACCGGCTTAATTATAGTTGTACTCTCTTTATTTAGCTGGCTGGAGATGCTGATGGATTATTTTTATACCCGAAAAATCTTTAATATAACGTTTAAGGATGATTGTATTACGGGCCTCATCGATCTCGAAGCATTAATTAAGGGTTATAATCTTAAATATAAACGGTTGAAACTTACTAAGCACGGCAGTAAGATGCACGCTGTTATGGAAGTTGGCGGAAAGAAAAAAACGCTCAGCCGATTTAACGAACAATTAGTTGAGTTACATTTTGTACAAGATGTTCTCCTCACTTAATGCCTCAAACGCTATCATTTTTTCACGCTGAACATCGGGAATAGCCGCTGGTTTTGCTTCTGCGAAATCATAAAACACACATTCAGTTTTTCCTGTGGTGCAAATTATTTCCCCTTCCGGATTCATAATGGTTAAAACGTATTCCACGTCAAAACTGCAATTCCCGATTCTGGCGGTTCTAACGTAGGCGTAAACCTCACTCACGAATTCAATTGGTTTTATGAAATTAATTTCCACTTTACCGATGATGATTCCGTGCGATTTACTCTCCCATTGTATAATCTTTTTCCAGTATTCGGTGTGCGCGATTTCGAAATAGGTGAGATAAATATCATGATTAACGAATCCAAATGCGTTCAGATCGCCAAAGCGTACAGGAATATATGTCTTATAGTTGAAGAGGTTCAGGTTCATAAGCAGAAATTTTGTCGGTTGATAACCAGTTTGAAATGCCAATCTGACTCATGAAATAACGTTATTCATAGAAATATGTTTTTGGTACGGGGCTTGATATTTCTTATCCAAAAGCAATTAAATTTATTTAAAAGGAGGATTTAAAAATGACACTGGTAAAATTTTCAAACGGAGCCAAAAACACTGCGATGAATCCATTCACTGATGTTTTCGAATCTTTTTTTAACGATTCATTTGTGTCTGACCGAATGACTTCAAAAGTTCCTGCCGTTAATATCGCGGAAACCGAAAACGACTTCCATATTGAACTGGCTGTTCCCGGTCTAAAAAAGGAAGATTTTAAGATTAATCTTGATAAATACGTTTTAAGTGTTTCGGCAGAGAAGAAGGCGGAAAACAATCAGGCGGAAAAGCGTTATAGCAAACGTGAGTACAGTTATGCTTCATTTGTACGCTCATTCACTTTGCCCGAAACCGCCAATCAGGAAAAAATTGATGCCGAATATCTTGATGGCATTTTAAAAATCACTGTGGCTAAAAAAGAGGAAGCGAAATTTCTAACAAGAGAGATTTCTATTAAATAGTTAGGTTTAGGTTAGGTTGTAAGCACTGTTTTCGAAAGAGGGCAGTGCTTTTTTATTCTATTAATTGTAGGCAAGGTTTGATAGTCATTCCATAATTATTAGTTTCTTTAAGGAATACGAAGCTTTTTTTTAATTCTCCTGTTTTCATTTGTAAGTTTGGGTCTATGCTCAGAGAAATTCCCGAAACAAAACGAAAAGCACTTAAAATAAATCTTGATCCCTCAATTTACGGCACCTTTGCCGAAATAGGGGCAGGGCAGGAGGTTGCCCGGAATTTTTTTACCGCAGGTGCAGCTTCGGGTACGGTTGCGAAAACTATGTCGGCTTATGATATGGTTTTCAGCAATTCTATTTACGGCGTAGAAGAATCTGGAAGGTACGTGAGCAAATCCCGCTTAAAGAAAATGCTGGGCCATGAGTTCGAACTTCTTACCGAAAGGTTAATTGGTGAAAAATACCATGGACGCAGTTTTTTTGCTTTCGCTAATACGGTAACAACTTTAAACTTCAATAAAACCAACGACCCGCATGGCTGGATGGGGATCCGTTTTCAGGCCACACCCGGTGGCGAGGCAAATGATATCATATTCCATGTACGCTTGTTAGATAGCGATGCCACCCTTCAGCAGAATGTACTCGGAATTATCGGGGTAAATCTTGTGTACGCAGCCTATTTCTACAGGGATGATGTTCAAGCCATGATCGAATCGCTGGTTGATAATCTTTCTATCGGTTCTGTAGAGATTGATGTAATTAATTTACGAGGCCCGGCTTTCAAACAGGCAAACGACAGGTTGGTTAATTTATATCTTATTGCAAAGGGATTCTCCAGCGCTGCTATTTTTGATAAAAACGCGAACGCTTGCCAGTCGAATGATCTTTTGTATAAAAAGGATATTATGATTCTTCGTACCAAGTACAAGCAGAAATCCACGCCAAATTTTGATTTGTTTAACCGAGCGGTAGATCAGTTTAAACGCTCGCAGAATATAAAGGATAAGGATCTGGTGGTAATGATAGAGGTTCTGATGTCGAATATGCTGGGCGAAGAAAAGGAGCTGAAAGCCTCTGATCTGGCCGAATTTGCTGAAAAAGCTGAAGAACTATGTGCGACAGGAAATAATGTAATTGTATCAAACTTTACACGCAATCATAAATTAGCTCTTTATTTATCACGCTGTAAGCCTAGCAGTGTGGGTATTTCAACCAATATCGCCAATTTAAAGCGGGTATTCGACTCATCAAGTTTCCCTGATAATTATACTGATGAACTGCTGGCGTATGTTAGTGATTTATTTAGCAAGAATGTGAAACTCTATGCGTATCCTTATCTGGATAAAAATACCAATCAAATCATCACAACACGTAATATGCCCGTATCGGACGAAGCTAAGTCGCTGTTTGAGTTCCTGGTTAAAAATAGTTATATCAGAGATATTGAGGATTACGATGCTAAAGATGTAAAAACGGTTTAGAGCGCATCTTTCGCTGATTTAAAATGTGAAACTTGCATTTGCTTTAAAAAATATAATCCCTATATTTGCACCTCATTTAAAAAATACATAACAATGTACGCAATAGTAAATATAGCCGGACAGCAATTCAAAGTTGCAAAAGACCAGCATCTTTTTGTACACCGTTTACAAGGAGATGAAGGCGCTAGTATTGAATTTGACAATGTATTGTTAGCTGCTAATGGTAGTGATTTCAAAGTAGGTGCTGACGCACTGAAAGGCGCTAAAGTTTCTGCTAAGATCGTGTCTCATTTAAAAGGTGATAAAGTAATCGTTTTCAAGAAAAAACGTAGAAAAGGTTACAAGAAACGTAACGGTCACCGTCAGCAGTTCACTAAAATTGAGATCACCGGGATTTCTTTAAAGTAAGTAAAAAGTTAAAAGTAAAAAGTCAAAAAGGGCTTGGCGCTTAAAGGATTCGTTTAACAATAATTGGGTTTCCCGATTTAAAAGATAAAATACAATGGCACACAAAAAAGGAGCCGGTAGTTCCAGAAACGGTAGAGAGTCGCATAGCAAACGTCTGGGAATTAAAATTTTCGGTGGTCAGTTAGCAATCGCTGGTAACATCATCGTTCGTCAGCGTGGTACTAAACACCATCCTGATAAAAACGTAGGTATTGGAAAAGACCATACATTATTCGCTTTAACTCATGGAACAGTTGTGTTCAGAAAGAAAGCTGATAACAAATCATACGTGTCTATTCTTCCATTAGAGCCAATAGATATTTCTGAGGTTGTTACTCCAATTGTAGCAAAACCAGTTTTGGAAGATGCTGCACCAGTTGAAGCTGCTCCTAAAGCAAAAGCTCCGAAGAAAGCTAAAGTTGAAGCTGCTATCGAAGCAGAAGCTGCTGATACTGCTGAGGCAGAAGCCGCACCGGCTGAGTAGTCAACTCATAAATTATTAAAAGCCCTGTTAATGATGAATTAGCAGGGCTTTTTTATGTTTTGTTCTTTCAAAACCTTGAGAAGTGTAACGAGAAATTCTGGTTGTTGGAATTGACCATGTTATTCCAGAAGCTTACAGGAATACTGATTGATTTCGTGCTTTAGATTTCTCCTATTGTCGAAATAACAAAATGAGGTTATGCCTCTACCTAAGCCACTGCTTTAAGCCGCCCAGACTCCTCTCCTCCAGGAGAGGGTGCGGCTGCTTCAAGCGTCGGCGGGTGAGGCCTTTAATTCTCCCTAATCAACAACTGCTCCGCAAAAACCCTTAACGCATTTTTCTTATCCGCATTCGCCGGAATCTTTTCAAGAGCCGATAAAGCCTTCTCAGCAAACGTATTCATTTGGTGTTCCGCAAGCTGACGCACACCCAGGCGGTTATAAATTTCAGAAACAGCATTTACTTTTACTTCGGGCTTCGCATTTTCTTCATTAAGCCAGTAAGTGAGTTCTTCTTTATCCAAATCTTCGGCTAATTCTATGGCTTTTATCAAAAGGAATGTTTTTTTATTGGCTATGATGTCGCCACCTACTTGCTTGCCAAATTTTTCAGGGTCGCCATAAATATCCAAAATATCATCCTGTAGTTGAAAGGCGAGACCCAAGTTTTCTCCGAATTTATATATCGCTTCAGCATGTTCGGGTTGCGCGTTACCTATTATAGCTCCGATTTTCATGCTTCCGGCGAGTAAAACAGCAGTTTTAAGTCGTATCATTTCCAGATACTCATTAATGTTAACTTCCTGTAGTGACTCAAAATTCATATCAATCTGCTGGCCCTCACAAACGCCGGTTGCTGTCTCCGAGAAAACATTAAGTACCTCGCGAAGAATCGAGTCATCAACCTGCATCATTAACTGATAAGCCTGCACGTGCATCACATCTCCCGATAAAATGGCGATACAGTCGTTCCATTTTTCATGCACGGTAGGGTTGCCCCGGCGTAGTGGTGCCTTATCCATAATATCATCATGAACCAACGTGAAGTTGTGAAATACCTCAATGCCGATAGCGGGTTGAAGGGCTTTCATAATACTGCCTTCGAATAAGTCGCAGGCTATAAGCAGCAGCGCGGGTCGCATACGTTTTCCGCCAAGAGCCATGATGTAGCGAATAGGTTCGTAAAGCTCGATAGGGTTGTTGGGATAACTTTTTTCGGCTATCGCTTTGTTTATAAGATCCTGAAGTTGGGAGATGTTGTACATACTCTTGTATGAATGTTGTTTTTGCCACGAAGATTCTGTGTTAAGAACCAAGTGGTCTTATTAATTTTGGCTATTTGTTTTGCCACAAAGACACAAAGACACTAAGCTGGATGCTTTAAACTTTGTGTCTTCGGGCCTTCGTGGCCATTTTTTTTTGCCACAAATAGTCGCAAAGGCACAAAGCCAGATGCAAATGGTTATTGTGTGTTTTGACTTAAGTTAATTTATAAAACGTTTTATACCCTGTTTAATTAGTGGAACATTGAAATTTATAAGAAAACCGAGTTGTTTGCCTGTTAGTTTAAGATGGCTGATAATTTGTGCTTCCCATATAGGATTAACAATATCAACTGCTTTTAGTTCGCAAATGATACGGTCTTCAACCAGTACATATAAACGTAATCCTTCGTCGAAGATCATGTTTTTGTAGATGATTGGTATTTGTACCTGCCGTTGATAATTTAAACCTGAGTAGGTCAGTTCTTGACAAAAGCATACTTCGTAGACCCTTTCGAGTAAACCAGGACCAAGCTCTTTATGAACATTGAAAGCTGCGTTTACAATTAGAGAAGCAATTTCTTCGTCCTCAAGAGTAAGATTGTTAGAGATATTCATGGGGCTAATTGATTCGCTAAGATGCAAATATTTTTTTCTTTGCCCTTGGTCTTACTTATTTATTTACTAGGAACTTGTTTTACTTTTGTTCTTTGTTGCCACGATTCGCAAAGGCAAAAAGCCAGGTGCCCAGATAAATTGGTGTTGATCTTTACTCATCCACCCAGCTTAGTGTCTTCGGGCCTTTGTGGCTATAATACTCTTTCTATAATACAATGCAATCTAGTCGCCACGAAGGCGCAAAGGCACAAAGCCAAGTGCATAGTAAATCAGTGTTGATCTTGCCTTAGGTAACCAGCTTAGTGCCTTCGGGTCTTTTTGGCTATAATACTCTTTCTAAAACGCACTGAAATTTTGTTGCCACGATTCGCAAAGGCACAAAGTCAGGTGCAATAAGATAAAATTGGTGTTGATCTTTACTCATCCACCCAGCTTAGTGTCTTCGGGCCTTTGTGGCTATAAACTCTTTCTAAAACGCACTGAAATTTTGTTGCCACGATTTGCAAAGGTACAAAGCCGGGTGCAATAAGATAAAATTGGTGTTGATCTTTCCTGGTTCACCCAGCTTAGTGTCTTCGGGCCTTTGTGGCCACCACTCTCCCTAAAACCCCCAATCCTTACTCTTATTACTATCCTGCACCAACGTAAAATCTATCTGGCGCTTCGCTAAATCCACTTTTTTAACCATAATTTGCACCTCGTCGCCGAGCTGATACTTTTTCTTTTTACGCTGTCCGATGATACAATAATTCTTCTCATCCCATACATAGAAATCATCCGAAATATCGCGCAGGCGTATCATGCCCTCGCATTTATTTTCTATTATCTCTACATACATTCCCCATTCCGTTACTCCAGAAATAAGTCCGGTATACTCACGTCCGATATTATCTTCAAGATATTCGGCCTGCTTGTATTTAATCGACGCACGTTCCGCATCCGCGGCTTTTTTCTCCATTTGGGAGGTGTGGATCGATTTTTTCTCATATTCCTCTTCCCCTACAGATTTTCCTCCGGCCAGGTAATGCTCCAATAAACGATGTACCATCACATCCGGATAACGGCGGATAGGAGAGGTAAAGTGTGTATAGAAATCGAAAGCTAAACCATAATGGCTTGATTTTTTGGTGGTATAAATCGCTTTCGCCATAGAGCGGATTGCCAGCTGTGTTAACACGTTCTGCTCTTTTTTTCCTTCCACGTCCTCCATTAAATGATTAAGCGATTTAGCGATCTCTTTATCATTTTTAGTGTTAATCTTATAACCAAACCGGATTGCAAAGTTGGCGAAATTTAATAATGCTTCTTCTTTAGGCGAATCGTGTGCACGGTATACAAACGTATATTTCTGTTTTCCTTTTCCCTTTTTAGCGATAAATTCGGCTACTTTACGATTGGCAAGCAGCATATAATCTTCGATTAATTTATGCGCGTCTTTCCGCTCTTTAACATAAACACCAGTAGGTTTTCCTGCTTCGTCAAGTTTGAATTTTACTTCGGTAGATTCGAAACTGATAGCACCTTCTTTGAACTTGCGCTCGCGGAGTTTGTAAGCAAGCTCATTCAGCGTCTTCATTTCTTCGAAAAGCTCTTGAGAATTTCCTTCGAGAATTTCCTGAGCCTCTTCATAAGCAAATCGCCTGTCGGAGTGGATAATAGTTTTACCAAACCACTGTTCAATCACATTAGCGTTAGCGTCTAATTCAAAAACAGCGGCAAAACAAAGTTTGTCTTCTTTGGGCCTAAGGGAACATAACCCATTTGAAAGCTTCTCGGGTAGCATTGGAATCACCCGATCCACCAGGTAAACCGAGGTGCCCCGGTTAAATGCCTCCTTATCTAATTCAGAATCGGGAATAATGTAATGAGAAACATCAGCGATATGAACACCAACTTCAACATTACCATTATCAAGCTTTCTGAATGAAATCGCATCATCAAAATCTTTTGCATCAAAGGGATCGATGGTGAAGGTGAGGATATTCCTGAAGTCGCGACGCTTTTTAATCTCTTCTTCAGTAATCACTTCCGAAATATCGTTCGCTTCCTTTTCTACTTCCTCTGGAAATTGCAGAGGAAAGCCGTATTCGGCGAGTATGGCATTCATTTCGGTATTATTCTCTCCCTGCTTGCCTAAAACTCGTGTAATTATTCCGATAGGGTTCTTTGCGTCTTCGGGCCACTCAGTAATCTTCGCTATGGCTTTCTCTCCTTGCTGGGCACCGTTTAAATCTGATAAAGGAATGAAGATATCATGAACCATTTTCCGGTCGTCCGGGATAAAAAACGCAAACCGTTCAGACACTTTAACAATTCCGGTGAATTCCATCTTCGCCCGGTTGATGATCTCAACAACTTCGCCTTCTTTACGTTTTCCGCTACTTTTCGCATAGACGTAAACCTTAACTTTATCACCGTTAAGAGCTGTTCTAAGCTTCCTTGGAGCAACGTAAATATCTTTCTCGAATTCATCTTCCGGGATTACAAATCCTGATCCGTCAGTAGTTATCGATACCGTTCCGGTAAGAAAGGTTTTAAGTTCGGCGAGCTGATATTTTCCTTTTCCTACCTGTTTTAGTGTGCCGCTAAAGGCTTCATCTTCCAACACCTGCATAATCATTTGTCGTGAATCAGGGTCGTTAAGGTTAAGCTGGGCTGATATTTGTTTATAATTTAAAGGAGCGTTACCGCTTTTCTCGAATACGTCGTTGATGAGCTGGGTAAATACCAGCTTAATATGATTGGATTTCTTTTTTGCCATTTATAATGGATTCTGTTTAATGTGTAAGTATAACAGAAATCCCTCGAAATTGCTTTATAATTTAATCCACGATTAAAATATGTTGTTCTTCAATTAAGGGGAGGCTTTTAAACTTCGAGATCAGCTGTGCGGTTGTTATTACATCTTTCTGGCAATAGGTTTTAATACGATTCAAATCCTGCTCTTTCCAGTAAACCCAGTGTACATCGCTTCCGCTGATATCATCTTTTGGTGTGGGGATATTAAAGATGGCAGCCAAAAGATTTAAAGAAGTGTAGTTTTTATAATCTCCAAATTTCCAGAGATCCATGGTGTCGAGATGATTAATTTCCCATGGTTTTTTTCCGCTGATGCGCAGTTGTGAGGGAATACAGAGTTGGTTAATTAATGTGCGTCGGCAGATATACGGGAAATCGAATTCTTTGCCGTTGTGGGCGCACAGAATTAGATTTGTGGGCTGTTTATTAAGCAGTTTTATAAAGTCGGCAAGAATATTACACTCATCATCGTCGGCAAAAGACTTAACCCTCAGTCCCATTTTATCTCCTTCTTTAGTAAAAATACCCACCGAAATGCAAACTATCTTCCCAAACTCGGCCCAAATTCCTGCCCGGGGATAATATCCCTCAGCGGATTCTTCTTTGCGTTGATATTGCGTTTTGAGATCCCATAACTCCTTGAAAATATCAGGAACTTCTTCATAGCTGGCGTATTGCGGAACGGTTTCGATATCGAGTACTAAGAGTTGTGAAAGGTCAATGTGTTCGAGCATGTTAGATGTTTTCTTTTGCTAGTATAGTAAATGATTGTGAAAGTCGGTTTCCTTCTTTGTCAATTAATGTGATGGTATGGTTGCCGGGAGCCGGGTTTAATGCTATTTGATGTAGGTCTCTTGTACTGCTGATGTAATTATTATCCAGGTGCCAGTAAATGACTTCTCCTGTACGGCGATGTGCGGCGTTAAAAATAACCTGTCCGCGTTTACCGTCTATTTCCAGGGGAACGTAGATTTTAGCGTTATTTCTCGGGTAAATTAATTCCATGGGGTTAGAATAACTGCCCGCATCAGAACAGTCGGGCTTGAAAGCCGGAAGTGTTTGATAGCTGTAGTTCTTTGTTTTGAAATAATATTCCATTGCGGGTGGCAGCACGAACCAGCTTTTGTGTGTCATAAGAGATGGCTGTTCACAATCGGAACTTACCTGCCATTGGCCGGTGCGGTCGAGGTGGACGAGTTTATGGTAGGAGCAGACCGCTGCCTTGAGACCAGAGCGGGGCATGGCCGTTTTTTTAGGTGAGGTGCATAAATCTGATGCCCGGAAGCCACTTTCCGCACAAACTCCTATTTCAGTTAATTCCCCTAAAGGAACTTTGAACCAACCCTCAGATTTTGGCAATAATCTGAAGATATCAAACATTACCGGTGCCGCGGCATCAATGCCTGTTAGCCCCGGGCGACCTTCGCCGTCTGCATTTCCGGCCCATACCGCTACCACGTAACGAGGAGTTACCCCAATTGCCCAGCCATCGCGAAAGCCGAAGCTGGTTCCGGTTTTCCATGCAATTTGTTGCGAAGATGAGAACTGCCTCCACAAAAGTTCTTCTCCCGGCCGCATCACTTCGTTCATTGCCTGGAAAGTGAAATAAATCGATGCGGCACTTAGTTTACCGTTTTTTTCCTCGAGGGTTGATTTAATGGTGCTGCCTTGCTGATAGGAGGGTTTTCTCCAGTCTGTATTCGAATATTTGGTATGAGTTGTGTAGTTATTTAAAACTCGCGCCATGCTGGCGTAAACTCCGGCAAGTTCCCACATGGTGGTTTCACATCCTCCGAGAATTAGAGAAAGGCCGTAAAAGTCGGGCGGATTGTTCAACGTGCTTATCCCTAAATCCTTCAGAAAGGCGTGCATTTTTTCGTACCGGTATTGCTGAAGCATCTTTACCGCTGGAACGTTTAAGGAGCGGGCGAGAGCCTTTGAGGCGGGTACTGCTCCGTCATATCCTAAATCATAGTTATTTGGCTGATAGCCTGCAATCTGGGTGGGAATATCAGGTATGAGGCTGTTCGGAAGGATAGAGCCTTCATTTAACATCGCCGCATACAGAAGCGGTTTCAGGGTGCTGCCCGGACTTCTCGGTGCCTGAATGATGTCTACATAGCTTTCGAAGCTTATGTTTTGTGGTTGATACACGTTGCCTGCATACGCTATCGCTTTGCCGGTTTCTACGTCTAAAATCAATGCAGCGCAATTATTAACTTCATTTGCGGTTAATCTGCTATGATGCTGAAGTAAGATATCATTAACCTGTTTGTTTAATCGATACGAAACACTGGTTTGAACTTTTGTAGATGCGATAAGGTTTTTGTTGTAATCATTTCTAATAAGGTTTAGTAAATGTGGTGATGATTGTGGAAGGGGAAATGGTTTGCCTGGAACAGGTTCTAGTTTAGCAAGCTTGGCTTCTGCAGCGGAAAGCACTTGCTCTCTTGCCAGGATGTCAATAAGCTTATTTCGTTTTTTTAACAGTATTTCAGGTTTTTTTCCTGGGTGCACCATCGAGGGTGAATTGGGTAAAACAGCGAGTGCGGCCATTTCGCCCCAGGATAATTGCTCGGGCCTTCTGCCAAAATAACGCCAGGCTGCGGCATCTAAGCCCACCACATTCGTCCCGAAAGGTGCGTTGGATGCGTATAATGATAAGATTTCTTCTTTCGAATACCTAAGCTCAAGCCGCAGGGCTTTTATCGCTTCGAGCGTTTTATTAAAAAAGGTTCGCCTGCTACCTGTGGCAAGCCGGATAGTTTGCATAGTTATGGTACTGCCTCCGCTCACTACTCGTCCTTTTTTCAGATTTAGCCGTATTGCTCGCGAAAGCGCAAGCAAATCAATTCCCGGATGATAGTAAAACCGTTTATCCTCAAAGGCAACAATACATTTTTTGAATTTTTTGGGCAGCGAATCGCTTTGCGGAAATCGCCACTGTCCGTCTTTTGCGATAGACGCCCCGAGCAAAATGCCCTCCCTGCTTTCAATTACAAATGAAGTAGGAGTATTAAACAAGTGCTTTGGCAAGAGAAACCAGAACGAAAGCGCAACAGCAGTGCAAATAAGTATGATGGCCTTTTTTCTGAAAGACATCATACTTATTCTTGCAATTATCCGCCGCGCCGTCATTTTATTTTGCGCTAAGAACCGGATTCGAAGGATTAACCACCTCAACCCACTGCCCCGCAGATGAAGCACTTATACTTCCGTCATACATTGCTTCGCAGCGGGAGGGAGGAAGGTAGAAGCGGCCCGTATAGGATGCATTGAGCAACACGAAATAAGTTACCTCTTTATTTCCCGGAAGGTGAAAATACGTATTCACCCGGTCGTCTCTTATGTCGATATAGTTCGAGGGCGAAGGTTTAAACACATCTTCATTGTTCATTAGCCGGGTATTAATTATTTCCCAGCCTGAAGGGAAAAATTGACTTAGGGCCAGGTTGCTATAATTGCCTCGTTTACCCGGATTGTAAATGTTTACCTGCGCAAGAAAATCGGTTCCCTGGGTGATTTTTGAAGGGTCGATTTTTTCGCCCTTGAGGGTGAAATAGCCAACACGCATAGTTAATATCGATCGATTTTCGGAAGCTTGAACAGCGTCGCCAATTGCGGGTTTTCCTTGTAATATTATCCTGACAAATAGCCTGTTGGATCCGGTATTGGAAAGTAATGCCTTATGCCCGCCCGACGCAAGATTTGCCGGTAACTGCCATACCGGAGAAGCACTGTTTATTCCCTGCCTAAGCTTACCTAACTGATAATTGAACCTGAGTTTTTTGCCTGATGTATTTGTACCGCAGTATTTCGAAATGGCTATTAAAGCGTAGGCAGTGGTTTGGGTGCTATACCAGTCTTCCTGAGCAAGTTCCGCCGAAATTTCCCGGACCATTCCGTCTGCGGCTTTTTTATAACCCAGTAAAGTTAAAGTTTCTAAAATCATGGCTTCATCACGAAGGTCTGAGCCATAGGTGCCGTACGACTGGTTGTAGGGCTTGATAGCAAGAGGTAAACCCTTTATGAGCTGGATTGCTGCCTCTGGTTGGCCCGCTAAGCGGTAAGCTGCTGCTAATCTCCATTTTGCTGCGTCAGAAAGATATTTAAACTCGCGTAAGCGATTCATAGCACCTAAGTCGGGCGATTTAGCCAAAGCAAGCAGATAGAGCCTGTACGACTGCGAAAGATCTCCTCCATAGAAGTTGTTTGCCGTCGGGGTCCAGGAAACTGCTTTACTTTTTTGATGCTTTTTCCACTGAGCCAGAAATCCCGGTGGAAGGCTGAATCCCTTTGCTTCGGCTTCGATAAGGAAGTGCCCTGCGTAGTTGGTACCCCATTCGTCGGGTTCTGTATAGCCAGGCCAGTAAGACAGGCTTCCATCGGGTAGTTGAAAGCCGTTAAGCCTACCGATAGCCGCTTTAATGTTTCGCTCTGTAATAGCTTTTCTTGCTGGCGATAAGTCGACTATATCGGCGAGAAAAAGCTGAGGAAATGCTGATGATGTTATTTGTTCGATACATCCGTGAGGATATTGAATTAAGTAGTTTAGTCTCTTCTCCAGGTTCAGCGGCGGAATTGAGGAAACTTCCAGGGTTGCTTTACTTGTTCCGGCAGTTCCAAAGGCGGTGAATGGAATAGAGGCAGTAGTTCCAGGCTCGATAGTTTTCTCTATCACTTTGGTTATTAACGGACTAGGGTTCCTTATATCCAGCTCCACATCAAAAACGGCGGTTTCCCTTCCGCTTCTGGCGATAACCTTCAATCTTCCAATTCCCGAAAAGTTTTTCGTCAGCAAATCAAGGTAAACCATTTGTTCGCCTGTTTTGCTGAAAGAGATGTTTCTGGTATTTCCGGTAGGGTATCCGAAAGCATTCGACTGTACCTGGATACTTACGTTCTTAACCGAGTTATCCATAGCGAACACTGTAACAGGCAGTTTAAGCTGTTCGCCCGGACTTAACACTCTAGGCATGGTTGCTAGTATCATCAGTGGTTTTTTAACCTTCACGGCTTTTTCGGCCATACCATAGGCCCCATCTTCACCCGCTATAACCATCACTTTCACTGAGCCCACATATTGCGGTAATTTAAACTGGTGTGTTTGTTTGCCGCCATTGGAAGTAAATGGACCCAGGTATTTTACAATCGGTTTAAATCGATTGGCTGTCTGATTTTTGTCTTTACCCGACATGCGGTCACCACCAATGCTCAGGATCCTCTGTAAATCGCCGCCGTAAGCACCGATTACATAGTCAAACAAGTCCCAGGTTTTTACTCCGAGGCCTTCTCTGGCATAAAATGATGTATGCGGGTTAGGAGTTTGGAAATTGGTAAGATCAAGCAGACCCTCATCAACAATCGCAATGGTGTAGGTCATCGGTTTGCCTGAAGCTTCAGAAACGGTAACCGAACTTAATGTTTCGGGCTTTATTTCATCAGGCACTGATATTACAGGTTTTAGAATCGTCTCCGGATCCTCAACTTCAATAGGTATTATCCCGTACATTCTTATCGGCAAATCGTTCGCCGTTTGTGAATGAGGTTGGAGAAGGGTGACATTAACAAATACATTTGGTGTCATTTCCCTGTGGGCCTTGAAGCTAAATCTTGTCTGACCTTTTTTCGCCTCAAACCAAAACGTTTTAATTACTCTGCTACCGCTTTCGATACTTATTAATCCACGCCCGGCATTGCCTGTAGGGATAGTTAGCTCAACGCTTTCGCCCACCCGGTATTTAGTTTTGTTCGATGTGAAGGAAAGCATTGCAGCTTCGGTGGGGTTTTCTGTCTGTAAGCGTTCCGCCCAATTCGGCCAGTCGATATAAATGATTTTCCCTGTTGAGTGTCCGGTTTTCGGATCGCGAACCCTAAGAAGATACCGCCCGTATTCGGGCTGATTTACCCGAAGCGGCCAGCGCGCTTTTCCGCTGCTTAGGTCTACGCTCGCTGTTTGAATAAGCTTGTTATATTCGTCCTGTGTAAAATTACTTACAGAATTTTCTTCTTCATCCCACCACCATTTCCAGCTCATTTTATAGAGCTCTATCTCTACTGTCCGCTTGTCTCTTTGGATATTTCCTTCCGTGTCTACCGAAACGATGTCTATAAAATGGTTAACGCCGGTTACAAGCATGCCTCCGTTCGCAGAACTTTCAGGGGTCTTAATTCCCAAATACCCATTGTAAACGTTGTATGGCATCGAAACCTGGTTCACGCTGAAGTTTCCGCCGGGTTCAAACACTTTTACCATAAAGTTGGCTGTTAGGCGTCCGGGAGCTTGTTGTTCAACATTGATATCCGCCTTTACGGCTGCAGTACCATTCTCATCAAGCTTTCCGTCAAATACTGTTTGAAGCTGGGTTTCGAATGGACGTACCGGATCGTCGAAAACAAAATCTTTGTATTTGGGGAATGTAGTAGGTTCTGAAGATACAAACGCATCGATTTTCGCATTCAGGTTACGGCCCGCTCCGCCAAAGAGCCATTCGGCTTTGAGGGTGCCAGTAGACTGTGAATCTTTTATGAGTTGTTTCTGATTACCGAAGGCTAAATTAATTTTCAGCCGGTTTGGCATAACCGTTTCAATCTTAATTCTCTTCTCAAACTTAGCTCCTCCGGCTTTTACTTTCAGCATCCAGTTTCCGGTTGGAGAAGTAGGCTCGGTGGTTGTTTTTAAGGTGTAAAATCCATTGATGGATTTGTTTTGAATAATGGTTTTAAATAGTTGTCCCTGAGGGTTATATAGTTCAAAATTTACCGGGTGGCCTTTAGGTAATTTATTTTGTTTGTCGTCGAGAATAAATGTCAGAAAGATTGAATCGCCGGGCCGCCACACGCCCCGTTCGCCATAGATAAAGCCTTTCAATCCTTTCTGGATTTGTGTGCCGCCGACGTCAAATCTGGTGAGCGGTAGCGAACTCGCGTCATCCAGTCTCAGGTAACCGCGCTCTTCGCCTCTTTTTGCAACCAGGAGGTAGGGCTTTCTTTTTAAATCAATATGGGCAAGGCCATCACTACCCGAGATAGTTTTACCGATAATCTGCTGTTGATAATCAAGCAGCTCCAGGCTCAGGCCTTCAAGAGGGGTGGCGGATAAAATATCGGTGGCAGCGATAGTTAAATCGTTGCTGCTTCCTTGTTTTACTATCAGGCCTATATTAGATGCGAGTACATTTCTTGATGCCCAACGTTCTCTATTGTAGTAAGATTTATTGCAAGGATTATCTCGTTCATTCCAGTTATAGCCGAAAGGGTAGTAGTTGTCGTACCTTTTCCAAAACTCATCGTCGTCGTCAAATCCGGTGCTACTGTTATCTTCCGAATATTCATCCTCTCCTTCGTAGTATTCACCTTCTTCCTCTTCGTCAGATGTGGAAGATTTCTCCTCGCCAGATTTACAGGTATACACCGAATAGCCGGGTCTGTAGCCAATCGTTATTCTGTAAATCGCTCCCGGCTCTGTGCGGATGAGTTTATCGATATCCAGCATAAAGCGATTCTTCTTATGAAGATTTACACTTTTATCGGCATCCAGCCTGATGGTTATCTGCTTTACCGGCTTTGCAACCTGCCTTAAACTATTTGCGCCGTCCATCGTATTTTGCTGGAGGTACTGCGGGATATTGTTGCCATAAATTTTTATAATCGCAACATCTACAGCGTTAAGGTTAACCGCTTCAAAAGGCATTAGTAACTTGCCCGAGTGTGGAAGAATAACTCCTTTGCCGGGGATGCTCACACCAGGTTCCGTATTTTCGAAAACAACATTTCCGTTAAAAGCAGTTGATAATTTCTTCCCTTCAAAGTTTTCAATACCCTCATTTACGAAAACATTGTAATTTCCGTCGAGCCGGGCAGAAGGATATAATTTTACCTCGCTTCCGCTGATGGTATAAGCGGGCATTTCGGTGTTACTAATGCCCAGCAATCCGCTTAATTCCTGGCCAACCCGTATCGGATCGGAAAACTGGATTAAAACGTACTGCTCCTTGTCTTGTACAATTCGTAAACCGATTACTTTAAAATCGCCTTTGGCCGGTACGTTAACCTTGCTGAATTTATTGCCACGAACATTTATGGGTGTGCCATCGTACCAAATCGTCAGGGATTTTTCAACCGGGGCTCGCTCCAGGTCGTTAACTGTAAATGTATGAGTCCGACTTTCAGTGTTATGTTCCCAGCTAACTTTAGACTTGCCATCGTAATTAGCCTTTATTATTTTTTCGATTTGAGCGGTTTCTTCCATGTCGGAAGTAGTAATGGCACCTGTAAGCCGCATTTTAGCTGATGAATTAGCCGAACTTGATCGTAATCCAGCAAATTCAATCGAAAAATCCTGTTTTATAGTTTCAAAATCGAACGCGAACTCTTTGAGTTTTTGAGGCACCTCCATGATTTTTGAAAGTTCGAGCCTGACGGAATAGAATTCGCCCGCTTCAAAACTCTTTTCGGGCCTGAACTCTATTGTTCTCGAGTCTACCCAATAGGCTTTCCCTTTTATCTCAGGAGATATTTTAAAGATTTCTTCTTTAAGTTCTTCGTTTTTTGCGTGTACTGACTGAATGTCTACCGCAAGCCTGACCTGAACGGGACTGTGCCTGGAAATTATACCGGTAGTATAACTCTCAACCAATCCGCTAAATGCTTCGTAATTGTTTTTATAGGCCTTTTCGGAAGTTTTTTTATTGGAAAATATGGCAAGTCCGGCCAGTGCTAATAAAAGGAGAATTATAAAATTCTGCGAGTTTTTAAAGGAAGATTTATCAGGGAACATAAGGTATAGGATTGTTCCTGAAATGTAAGAAATTTTTAATAAAGAAATGATTATCCGATCATTACCCCAACTTTATTTAAAACCGGTATCCTGATAAAGTTCGACTCTATAATGCTCTCAGGCAGAAATATGAATTTCTTATCGTAGATATCAGAGCCAATATAATAACTTAACCAATACTCGTTGGTTAAACCGAAAACCTGTTCATCTATGGCCTCAATTTTAGCAAAATCACGGGCATCAACATCACCTATGGAATGGCGCAGGATAGATGTTTTTACCTCTTCCCCGTCTTTTATTCCGTATCCTTTTGAACTTACCAAAACTGTTTCTATAGGCTCATCTTTTAGATTGATAAGATAAACGCTCCAATCTTTGCTATCGGGTGTGGCGTTTTCTAAAACAACCGCAATTGCAATATCTTCAACTCTATTTTCGGGAAGGTCTTTTTTCATGTTAATGCCTTGATTGTAATTCGAACCCTGGAGAGTGTGTATTAGATTTCTCCTAATCGTCGAAATGACAAAGCGCCTTATTTCTTTTTAACCGCCGCCTTTTTGCTTTTGTTTTTTCCTTTTGGTTCAAAAGCATCAGGAATCTGTTCGGTTATCAGTTTCTTAACTTCATCCAGCGAAAGCGTTGCCAGTTCTTCGGGCGTAAACTTCTGACTGGTAGCCGGGTTTTTCCCAAGCTTCAGCATTTGTTTGCCGAAACGGATAAAGGGCCCCCATCTTCCGTTTTCAATTGCGATTTTTTCGGCTTCCCATTGCTGGATAAACCGGTTGGCTTCCTTTTCCAGTTTTTTGTCAATCAGCTCCTCGATTTCAGTTTGGTTCAGATTGTCGAAATTATACCGGGCCGGAACGTTGATAAACAGGTCGTTCCATTTAATAAAAGGGCCGAAACGGCCTTTTCCTTTCGTAACCGGATGACCCAGATACTCGGCCACAGGAGCGTCGACCTCTATTTTTTGTTTAATAATCTCAATTGCACGTTCTTGGGTAACCGAAAGCGGATCTTCGTTCTTCGGAAGCGAAATAAATGCCTCGCCCCATTTAACGTATGGTCCGAATCGGCCTACACCTATAATTACTTCCTTTGCTTCATAGTCGGCCAGCTTTAAGGGAAGTTTGAATAATTCAAGTGCTTCTTCGAGGGTTATAGAAGAAATTGATTGTGATTTTAAAAGACTTGCGTATCGTGGCTTCTCCTCATTGTCAATTTCGCCGATCTGTACCAATGGCCCGAACTTCCCGACTTTGGTGTATACATTTCGGCCGCTGTCGGGATCTATTCCCAACAAACGCTCGCCGCTCGCCCGGTCTGCAGTTTGAATTGTATTCTCAACTTCGGTATGAAAGGGACTGTAGAACGATTTAATCATCTCTGTCCACACGGTAAGGCCCTGCGCAATTTCATCAAATTGCTTTTCCACACTTGCGGTGAAATGGAAATCAACAATGCCTTTAAAGTGCTGAACAAGAAAATCGTTTACCACACCTCCAATATCGGTAGGGAAGAGCTTAGACTTTTCCGCCCCTGTTATCTCGGTTTTAGTTTCTTTTTCAATGCTTTTGTTAGCCAGCGTAAACACACAGAAGTTTCTGGATTTCCCATCCCGGTCTTCTTTTACCACATAGCCACGATTTTGAACCGTGGAAATTGTTGGCGCGTATGTCGACGGACGACCGATTCCCAGTTCCTCCAGTTTCTTTACGAGGCTCGCTTCGGTGTATCTTGCGGGCGGCCTGCTGAAACGTTCTGTAGCTTTTATTTCCTGAGCTTGCAAGGTTTGCCCTTTAGCCAGCGGCGGAAGAATCGCATTGTCGGTTTCTTCGCCGTCAAGGTGAACTTCGGTTTCTTCGTCTGTAGATTCCATATAAACCTTCAGGAAACCATCGAATTTCATTACTTCGCCATTCGCCACAAAATTCTCTCTACGCGTTGAGATTCCGATTTTAGCGGTAGTTTTTTCAAACTGGGCTTCACTCATTTGCGAGGCAATGGCGCGTTTCCAGATTAACTCATATAAGCGTACTTCTGATGTATCACCATTAATGGTATGCTGGTCAAAATACGTTGGACGAATCGCTTCGTGTGCTTCCTGCGCCCCAGCCGATTTTGTTTTAAATTTCCGTTGTTCGAAATACCTCGCTCCGTAAGCCGAATTAATTTCAGCCGCGGCAGCATTTAGGGCGGTCTCGGATAAATTTACCGAGTCGGTACGCATATAAGTGATTTTTCCCGATTCGTAAAGCTTCTGTGCTACGGTCATGGTTCTCGATACCGAGAAACCCAGTTTCCTGCTGGCTTCCTGTTGCAGGGTTGACGTGGTGAACGGGGGAGCGGGGTTTCGTTTTGTAGGACGCGTTTCTAAACTTGTTATGGTATAATTTGCTGCAACGCAGTCTTCAAGAAACTTTGTAGCCTCGGCCTCCGTTTCGTATCGCTCGGGTAATTCGGCTCTGAATAACTCTTTTGCCTTGCCTGTAGAAAATATGGCAATGATTTTATAAGCCGCCATAGATTTAAAGGCGGTAATTTCACGTTCTCGGTCAACAATCAGCCGCACGGCAACAGATTGAACTCGTCCGGCCGAAAGGGAAGGCTTAACCTTTTTCCATAAAACGGGAGAAAGCTCAAAACCCACCAGCCTGTCGAGTACACGGCGTGCCTGCTGTGCATACACAAGGTTATAGTCAATTTTCCTCGGACTGTCTATCGCTTTTAAAATAGCGGGTTTAGTTATTTCGTGAAAAACAATGCGCTTTGTTGAATCTTCCTTTAATCCTAAAGTTTCAAAAAGGTGCCATGAAATAGCCTCTCCCTCGCGATCCTCATCCGATGCAAGCCATACCGTCTCGGCTTCTTTCGCCAGTTTCTTAAGTTCGGCAACAACAGCTTTTTTGTCGGCCGGAACTTCGTACTTCTGTTCAAAATTGTTGTTTACATCAATAGCATCGTCGGTTTTTACCAAATCCCGAATGTGGCCATAGCTCGATTTCACAAGGAAATCTTTGCCTAAATAGCCTTCTATTGTCTTTGCTTTTGCCGGTGATTCAACTATGAGTAGATTTTTTGCCATTCAACAAGCTTTTTTTGCAAATAAAGACATTAAAAGAAGGATTGCAAAATCATTTCATTTAAGAAGAACAGAAATCAACCCTGAGTAGTATTTGGTTGAAGATTTAAGGTGTTGATTTACAGCGGGAAGTATTCTCGTTCTGGCGCAAATTTTGAGTTTGGGAACTTCAATTAATAAGCTGTTCATTTCCATCAACTAAATAAAAAATCAATATTTTTTTATTTAGGAAGTCTTACTTAAAACATTATCTTTAAACGTAAATCTTGCTTGTAAAACCAAAACTCAAATGTTTTTCCGTTCCTTACTCTCCTTTAGCAAAAAGCCCTTATTAGTAGGTTTTACGGTATTTATGTTGGTTTTTGCTTTAACACAATACTTGTCTTATCTCAAGTATTCGATAATGGATGATGAGGAACATAAAGAAGCCTTACAGGAGTTAAATTCCGTTAAAGACAGGCTACAGGCGGTAATAAGCTCAAATCTTTCCGCAACTAAAACGCTGGCTTTTATAATAAAAAATTATGGCGAGAAAGACGACTTTGACAGTATAGCCAAAGAAATTATAAACTCCAACAATAATATTGACGCACTTCAGCTTACTCGAAAAGGGGTGATAACCCATACATATCCTAATGACGGAAATGAAAGAGCGAAGGGTTTTGATATTCTTAAAAATCCTTTTACAAGAATAGAGGCAAAAAAAGCTATCGCGAAACGCTCATTGTTTTTTGCGGGCCCCTTAAAATTACGACAGGGTGGAATTGCTATAATTGGGAGATTGCCTATTTTTATTGATGAAGAATTTTGGGGCTTTTCGGTAGTGATTGTTAAAATGGGTACTTTACTAAAAGCAGTGGGAATTGATACACTTAACCGAAATCATTTTATCTACCAGCTATCCAAAATCAATCCAAATACAGGTAAGGAAGAGTTCTTTCTACCTAACTCCATCCAGAATAATACTAAACATGCGGTTTCGGTTAAAGTAGCAGATGGCGAATGGAACCTGTATGTGATGGCCAATGATAAATATACCTATTTCAATAGCATAGTTTTAGCGGCTCTTGGCCTTGGGCTCTCAATAATTTGCGGCTTATTCGCCTGGCATATCGCCAGGCAGCCCCTGCGATTAAACAGATTGGTGAACCAGCGAACAAGGCAATTGGTTAGAAGCAAACACAATTATAAAGTAACTCTCGAAAGGGTGAGCGACTCTTTTGTTTCTCTGGATAAGAACTGGTGCTACACCTATATGAACAAGAAAGCGGGAGAAATATTTAATCGCGATCCGGAGTTAATAATAGGCAAAAATATCTGGACAGAATTTCCGGAAGTAATAGGCCAGCCTTTTTATACCTCATGCCATGCCGCTATGGAGCAGCAGAAGTACATATATATTGAAGAGTATTATGATCCCTACGACCTATGGTTTGAAAACCATATTTATCCATCATATGACGGCATTACCATTTATTTTAAAGATGTAACCTCTCGCAAAAAACATGAACAGGAGATTTTGCGTGGTAAAAAGTTTTCAGAATCTATTATAAATAGTTTGCCGGGGGTGTTTTACCTGTATGATAAAAACGGAAAATTCATACAATGGAACAAGAATTTCGAAACTATCTCGGGCTATACCGCAGAAGAAATAAAACACATGAATCCTTTGGAGTTTTTTGATGATGATGAAAAACCCTTACTTAGTGATAAGATTAACGAAGTTTTTGATAAAGGCAGCGCAGACGTAGAAGCACATTTCTTCACAAAATACAAAGAAAGGATACCCTACTATTTTAACGGACGTAACACCAATTTAGATGGCGTGGAATATTTAATGGGGGTTGGGATAGACATTACAGAACGCACTGAAATTCAAAATGCCTTAAAACTCTCGGAAGAAAAATACCGCTACCTTTTTAATAACAATCCTTCCTTTATAATTATCTGGGAAATTGAAACTTTAAACATACTGGAAGTAAATGAGGTAGCGATAAGGGAGTACGGTTACAGCCGTGATGAATTCCTTAATTTATCCTTATTGCAATTGCGCCCGGCCGAAGACCGCGATAAGCTTTTATCGCATTTAAATGTTTTAGCGCAAAATGATAATTATGATATTAGAAATACCTGGCGGCATTTGAAGAAAAACGGCGAGATAATATTCGTCGATATTTCCTCACATAAAATAACCTATCACAACAGGGAAGCGGTGTTAGCATTGGCAAAGGATATCACCGAGCAGGTGATGGCAGAAAATCAACTCAAAGAAACTTATGATGATATCCGCAGACTAAATTCGCACCTTCAAACGGTACGCGAAGAAGAGCGTATATCCATAGCACGCGAAATTCATGATGAACTTGGCCAACAGCTTACCGGACTGAAGATGGACGCAGCATGGCTGGCAAAAAAACTCAGTGCAGCTGAAAAAGATCAGCAGGATAGGTTATCAGGGATGTTATCTCTGATAGATGATACCGTTAAAACTGTCAGGCGGATCTCCAGCGACCTGAGGCCCGGAATTCTGGATGACCTTGGTTTGGTTGCCGCATTGGAATGGCAAAGCAGTGAATTCGAAAAAAGAACCGGGATAGTTTGTAACTTTGAGTCTGACTTTGAAGAACTACAGCTTGAACCCAATTTATCTACGGGTATTTTCAGAATCTATCAGGAAACGCTCACAAATGTAGCACGCCATGCAAACGCCAGCACCTTATCCACGAGAATTAATCATACAGATACTTACTTCAGTCTTACAGTAACTGATAACGGAAGTGGGTTCGATGTAGGTGAAATAAAAAATAAAAGAACCTTTGGCATTACCGGAATGCGGGAACGGGCGATTATGTTTGGTGCCGAACTGTCTATTGCCAGCACACCGAAAAGGGGCACATCCGTAAGCTTAAAATTACCTGCGATTAATATGATCCTAAAGCCTGATTATGAACATACTGATAGCTGACGATCACGCCATTGTGCGCCGGGGCCTCATAGAGCTGCTCAGAGAGGAATTTCTTAATGCGGCAATTACCGAAGCGGGAAGCAGTTATGAAGTGCTTGAAAAAGTAAAGGGCAAAGTATGGGATATTATTGTGCTGGATATTTCTATGCCCGGTCGAAACGGCGTGGAGGTTTTAAAACAACTGAGGATTGATGGCATAAAGGCCCCTGTACTGATGCTAAGCGTTCACCCCGAAGAGCAATATGCGATTAGGGTGTTGAAAGCCGGTGCTTCGGGATTTTTAAACAAAGATAGTGCTACTGAAGAATTAATCGCGGCAGTGAGGCGACTGCTTTCCGGCAAAAAATACATCACCGAATCGCTCGCTGAAAAACTCGCTTCAAGCTCTTTCGAAAATAGCGAAAAACCGCTTCATGAAATATTATCAGATCGTGAGATGCAGGTTTTTCAGTTAATTGCTTCCGGTTGCTCCGTATCAGAAATCGCTGATAAAATATTTCTCAGCGTTAATACTATCAGCACTTATCGCAGCAGAGTTCTGGAGAAACTAGGTTTGAGTAATAATGTGGAGATTACCCGTTATGCTATTGAGAAAGGCCTGATTTAATTTGTAGTACAAACCACCACAAAACTTTCACGTTCCATCCTACGGCCTAAATGGCCCAACTTCCTTTATTTTGCCGTACAAAACGCGGATAAATGAAAGTTGATCAGAAATCAGTTCCTTTAAAGGTTTTTATTGTAGATGATTCGGTTCTTGTAGTGAATCGTTTACGCTTGATGTTTAATGATTGCAAGAATATAGAGTTTGCTGGTTCGGCCACAAATATCTCTATGGCCTTAACCGGAATAAAAGAAAGCATGCCCGGCGTAATACTCCTTGATATTCATCTTAAGGACGACGGGCCAAAAGCTAACGGAACCGACTTGTTAATCTTGTTGCGAAAAACCTATCCTTCAATGCTGCTTATCATGTTCAGCAATCTTTCTACACCACATTACAAACAAAAATGTATGGATCTGGGTGCTGATTATTTTCTGGATAAGTCTAACGAGTTCGATCAAATTCCAGAAATTCTTAACAGGATATATATTGCGGCTTCAGAACAAAGTCAGCTCAACTTCGAATCGCTATGAAGGGTACCTATAACAAAACTCTGGTGTTAGTCGTGGTAATTTCATGGCTGTTTCTTTTACTTGAACGAATAGATGCTGATTTTGAAGGGCTGTATGCGAACGCTGCTTTTATGTTGATAACAACGGTAACAGCCACCGGTGCTGCATTGACTTTTAGAAACTCATCCTATAAAGCATTATTTACCGAAGATCAGGACCTTAACGAGTGCCTGCCTTCAAAGAATCGGGATGCGGAATCATTACTTGTTGAGACGGAGGCTTTTTACAGCGGCTTACTTAAATCATTAGTTTCGCACATAGCCGTCATCAATTCTGAGGGAAAAATTATAGCAACGAACGATTCCTGGGATCGGTT
Organism: Sphingobacteriaceae bacterium; assembly: GCA_014380615.1. GTDB lineage: Bacteria > Bacteroidota > Bacteroidia > Sphingobacteriales > Sphingobacteriaceae > Paradesertivirga. The sequence goes on along the minus strand of JACMJM010000014.1, from coordinate 110,684 downwards.
TGCGTTAGAGAACGGTGAGGTGAACTTACATGCAGTAGGGAAGAATAATAACTATTTTACGGTATGCGAAAAAGCAGTATTAGCCGGAGATTTAATTGCCGCAGATATATTAGCTGGTATTAAAGGCGTTGCCGAAGGGAGTACGGAATTGTACTGTTCCGAGTATTCCTGCCATTTGCCCGAGAGCCAGATGTGGTTTAGTATCCGGGCTGTGAGGTTTTTTAATAACGATGAGCTTACGATCATATCTCACGAAAATATTACCCCGACAAAATTAGCCGAGCTGGAAGTTGAGAAAATGGCTTTCGATCTGCTTCAGCGAAATAAGAATATAGAGCAATTCTCTTATATCGTATCTCACAATTTGAGAGCACCACTTGCTAATGTTATGGGCTTTGCCGAATTGCTTAAGCATAGTCCCCATTATTCGGAATTTGACGATCTCAAAGAGGGGATTTACGACGCGGCATATAAAATCGATGATATTGTTAATGATTTAAATAATGTTTTGCAGATAGGGTCTCAACTGTTTGAGAACAAAACCGTAGTCTATTTTAAGGATATCACCGAGAGCGTGTCTGTTGGTATAGAAAATATTATAAAAAACAGAAACGTAACCATCCGAACTGATTTCTCTGCTGTTCCGTCCATGCTAACGGTGAAGAGCTACTTCTACAGTATTTTTTATAACCTTATTTATAATAGCATTAAATATCAAAGTCCAGACAGGAATGCCTTGATCGAGATAACCACTAAAAAAACAGAGAACGGCCTTAAGTTAATTTTTAAAGATAATGGATTGGGTATCGACCTTAAAAAGAACGGACAAAAGCTGTTCGGGCTATATAAGTGGTTCCATCTTAACACCGAAGGGAAGGGAATGGGCTTATTTATTGTTAAAACACAGGTAGAAACACTCGGTGGAAAGATTACCGCTACAAGTGAAGTAAACGAAGGGACGGAATTTATTTTAGATTTTTTTAACAGTTATGAATAGCACACTCCAATATATCATCATCGATGATGATGAGACCAATAACATGATCTCTAAGTATATGTTACGCCAGGCTTTAGGAAAGGAAACTGATGTGGTAGCTTTTACTTCCGCAAGAGAGGGGATTGATTTTATCGCGTCATCTTACTCAGAATTGGTACGGTTTAGGCAAATATTGTTTCTCGATATAAATATGCCCGAAATAAACGGCTGGCAAACCCTCGAACTTATCAACGAGCTTGAACCTGCGATAAAAAATCGCCTGATCACTTTTATGCTTTCGTCATCAATAGATCCGAAAGACAGGAAGCGTGCTTCAGATCACCCCCTTGTATATCAATTTATTGAGAAGCCCTTAACCCCCGAAAAACTTCTTTCTTTTGGAGCAAACCTGGAGAAGAACGAGCTTAGTAATCATAAATAATATGGCCTATTCGATAAGTTTTAGCTGTTTTAAAGCGGTTTTTGTAATATCCTTTCGGCAGGCTCCAAAATTAGTATCCGGCAAATTACCCTGTTTATAAACTCTTGTTGCAAAAAAGTATACTTCGGCTTTTTGCTCAACATACCCAACCCACCAACCTATATCTTTATCCTGTTTTCTTGCCCACCCTGTTTTTGCGTAAATAACATAGGGGGTTTTACTTTCGGCAATCATCAGTTTTTTTAGGGTGGCTATCTTAAATAAGCATTGGGAATATTGGCCTGTAGATAATCAATTCCGAAAGCCGCTTTAAGTAGTTGCGATACTGTTTCCGAAACGGTAATCTCATTTCTATGCATTTGAGGGAATAACCCCATCATGGCGTAACTTATTGGGTTTACTGCCGGAATTAAGCTTTCCCAGGTATATCCCTTACCCCAAATTAGCCCTTTAACCATAAGCTCGAGGCTAGCCGATTGTGAAATCAGATAATTTAACATGTCTGCCGAGTTGTTGGAGTTTTGGTTTACGGTATGAAATATAGGAGTCTGTCCGCCAAATCCATATTCGTCAACTCCTGCGGTTGCGTTTATATCAGCTCCCTGCGATACCAGCATTTCAGCACAGGAAGTATGATTAAATTCGGCGCAAATATGAAGTAGGGTAACTTTATAAAGGGGGGTGTAAGCGCATTTAAGCGTATAGGTTTTGGTAACCGTTTCCGGATGTTGCTGCAATATGCTTTTCAAAAGAACCACATCGTCTGATAGAACCGCTAGCAATGCTTTGTCGTCAAGATCCAAACCATAATCTATAAAAACTTTCACGCAATTCTTAAAACGGGGCGTTCTGGTGTATTCACTTATAAGTTCATAAATCAAGGGCTGGCCTTCGAAATAATCATTAGGACTAATTCCGTTTTTAAAACATTCTTCCAGTCCTCCCACAGAGTGGAGTTCTATATCAGTAATTATTTTATTCGAATAGTCCATAGGGCGACAGGTTAATATTTGTCTAAATTAAGCGATTTTAGTGCGGGTAAATCGCTATACTACAGAAAACCAAGTAACATTGATGTAACAGTTGCGTTTCGGAATTTGGTCAGTTATCGGCTTCTAAGCCCAGTTATTGTAATTGTAAGGCCCTCCCGTGTTTGTTTTTTAAACAAAAAGGGTAGAGCAAGCAGCGTCGGTAAAGAACTCTAATACTGATGAAATCCCTGTGAAACAAATTCGAGTACTTTAGGCAGCGATTCCCGCCAATAGGTCCAGTTATGCCCACCGTCGCGAATACGAAATTCGTGGGGAATTTCTCTTTTCCGCATCTCAATATGAACCCGGCTATTGCCTTCATAAAGGAAATCATCATCGCCACAGTCGATAAACCATCGCAGCGACGTTTTTTGATTGTTTGGGAGCGAATCGATCAGCGCCAGTACATTATGTTTCTTATAGTATTGCTCAATTATCGCCTCAGAAACGATGGTTTGTGGCGGAATATACCGTGCTTTGGTTTCGTCAACAGATCGCGGCCCCGTAGAAGCACTTAGCGGGCAGGCCGAAGAGAATAACTCTGGATGGCGCAACGCATAAACGAAGGTACCGCCGCCACCCATTGATAAACCTGAAATTGCCCGATACCGCTTCTCGGATCGTATCCGATACTTTTTCTCTACGTAGGGCATTAATTCGTTAAAGAAGAAGTCCTCGTAATTCCAGTTGCCGTCAATCCTGTTAAAATAGCCTCTTTCACCAGTGTTAGCATCGGGCATTATGATAACCATAGGAGTGGATTTGCCTTCCTGAATGGCTTTATCGGTAATATTAAGTACTTCTCCGAATTGGATCCAACCGCTTTGATCATCTCCCGACCCGTGTAAAAGATATAGAACAGGATAACTTCGCTGCGATGTTTCAAAGCCCGGAGGGAGGTAGACAGCAAATTTGCGTTCACTTTTCAATATCTTGGATTGGAACGATAAATTATCATATACTCTACCCGGTTGTGCGGAAAGCATTCCGGGAAGAAAGACAGATAAACAGAGAATCAAAGTTTTATACATGGTTATGGTGAGCTGTACTCTATCAAATATCATTAAGTTTTTTGATCTCTCAAAAATAAAAGCCGCCGGTTTCCCGGCAGCTTTTTAAAAAATAATTAGACTGTTTACTCAATTCTTTGAACCCAAAATTGTTCCGTCACTGCAGCAGCCGATATGGAACAGTCCGTTGAGAGTGTTTACTTCTCACCGCAATCGAAAGTAAGCCCAGCCTGTATATCAGAATATTTATACTTCTTTAGTTAAAAGATACAGAATAGCTGTTGCAGCCGAAATTCTGTCCGCCATTGGTGCTTGAGATCTCAAATCCAAACCCAACTTCTCTTAATGTTTCATTTCCGAACCATCCACGTGCCTGGATCCATCTTTGAATTGCCAGGATATCTACAGTACCAGAGTTGGTTTTGCTGGTTCTCAGGAAAGAGAATGTAGTAGCACCCGCACCGTTACTACCTCTGAATACGTTCCAGGTATGGCCACCAATGCTTTGATTGGTATGTGTAGGTACAGCCGCACCGGTCGACGACCAGTTGTAAGAAATCGGCCTTACGTTACCGCTTCCGTTTGAATTACCTGTATAGTTCATCCAAAGCATTGTTTCGTATTGCTTATTAAAACCCGCCCAGATATCGTAACAAGCCGACCATGCACCTCCCGATGGGGTGGCAACATTAAAACTTGATCTGCAACTTGCAAGGCTGCTATTGGTTCTTTCCACGAACCGGGTTGAATTGGGATATGATTTTACGCCACCTGGTGATGACGGATGGTTAGCCCATACACCCCAGTTAGAATAAGAATTAGCCCAGATGCTTTGTGGCCCGGCTCCGTTTCCCCATACGTTATTGCCGATTCTGTAGCCTCCGTTATTCCAATACGCCCATTTATCAGTGGATCCCCATGTAGCTTTTACTGACGATGTTTCAGTTGCCTCAGTAGTTTCCTTCTTTTTACAAGCTGTAGCGATAAGCAATACCGCAACAAAAAATAATAATCCTTTTGATTTCATAATTATAATAGTTAGTTGTTAGTTAGAGACTTGTGTATTTTGGGTGACACACATTTCGCTGATACAATGTTACTTTGATAGAATTTGCAACAATGATACAGGTGTAAAAATCAACCACTCGAATGTTAACCCCAGTATTATATCGCTTTTAGGAGTAGATAAGCTCGAGGTGTTTACATTTATTCTCCTGATTAGTTAATTATTCCCCCTGTCTGATGAGTTCTTCAGGGTATAAATACTCCTGTTACTCAATCAATCTTTAATAAATACTACGCATTATCTGTTTTTTCTGTTATTTTAGAGGAGATTTGCGGTTTGATGTACCGCAAATTGATGATAGAGTTGTCAAAAGGGTTAGCTCAGAACTTCTGTTCGAGTTAGATGAGAATTACCCGTACGGGGATAGTTTATTTTTTACTTCCGCAATTAATGAAAGCAGTTAGTATACTTTTTGCCATTTTTCTATTTACTCTTTCCACGGGCATGGCCAGGCAAGTTTCGGTAATTATAAATTCACAAACAAACGTGGCGATAAACGGGCAAAGTACCGGTTCTGTCACCCTTTCGGGAAGCGGCGGAACTCTTCCTTATCAGTATAGTAAAGACGGAGTGAATTTTCAGCCCTCGGCCACTTTCAATACGCTTACGGCGGGGAATTACACCTTTACCATCCGCGACGCAGCACTCTCAACAGCAACAGTAAACGCGACTATTACCCAAGCATCCACTTTAGTACTCGCCCTTATCTCACAAACCAATGTGGCGGTTATCGGCCAAAGTACGGGGGCGGTAGTCTTATCTGCCGCTGGCGGAACCGGCCCTTATCAATACAGTAAAAACGGAACCGACTTTCAGGCATCATCCAGCTTTGGTTCGCTTACTGCCGGCAATTATACTTTTACCGTTCGTGATGTGTCTCTTAATACCGCCATGGTTAACGTGGTTATTACACAGTCGAATGTGCTTACCATATACCTCAACTCAAAAACGAACGTAGCGGTTATTGGCCAAAGCACAGGTTCAGCAACCTTATCGGGGGCGGGCGGCACACCTCCTTATCAATACAGCGGCAATGGAATTACTTATCAAACATCCCCTGTTTTCAATTCACTACCCGCCGGAAATTATACTTTCTGGATCCGCGACGCACTCTTTAATTCCTCCGCGATTAATGTTTCTATTACCCAGCCTGCACCTCTGGGTGTAACGATAGGTTCTAAATCAAACATTACCATTAATGGCCAAAATACAGGTTCTGTTACTTTATCAGGTAGCGGCGGAACACCGCCCTATCAGTATAGTAAAAACGGGACCGTGTTTCAGTCTTCTCCGACCTTTGGCTCCCTTAATGCGGGTTCATATACATTCACCCTTCGCGACGCGGGGCTTTCTACTATTACCGTTACAACTGAAATTACTCAGCCGCCCGTATTGGTGTTGTCACTAGGTTCTAAAACAGAAGTCGCTGCTTACGGCCTTCATACAGGGTCTGTTTCTTTAACAGGAAGTGGAGGTATACCACCCTATCAGTATAGTAAAGATGGTTCTATATTCCAGTCGGCTGCGCAATTTGATCTGCTTTCGGCAGGTTTTTATACTTTTACTATGCGAGATGCCGCCACAGCTACAGCAACTCTTAGCGTTGATATTACCGAGCCCGCCTTTGATGTGGCTGGTATTAAAGTGATGAATAATTTTAGCCCCAACGGAGACGGAGTAAATGATACCTGGGCCGTAGAAAATGTAACCGCTTTCCCCGAGCATACACTCACTATTTTCGACAGGGCAGGGCGGGTGCTTCTTAAAGTTAAAAATTACAAAAACGATTGGGACGGTAGCGTTAACGGATCGGCCTTGGCTGAAGGTACCTACTATTATGCCCTCGTGTTTGATGCGCCTGTTTCGGGCATCAAAAAGGGATTTGTAACTCTGGTTAAATAGAAAGAAAATGAAAAGAATAATCTTTCTGTTGCTTATCATCACATCTGCGCAAAGCGGCAGGGCGCAATTAACACCTTCAAAGAGCCAATACTTTGTTAACCAGTTCCTGATAAACCCCGCTATGGCAGGTAAGGATGATAAAACTAATATATTTATAAATTACAGCGGCCAGTGGAATAAAATAGAGGGGGCTCCAGTTTTAATGTCGCTCTCTGCGAACAGTGCCCTTTCGGAACAGGCGGCTGTTGGTTTAAATGTATTTTCGGATAAGGCGGGCCTGTTACAAAGATCGCAGGTGATGGGTTCTTTTGCGTATAAAGTGCCTTTCGATGATGAGCATTGCCTGAAATTCGGCCTTTCTCTCACATGGGCGAGGGAACAACTAAACCTCGGAGACGCCACAAGCAGCGGTTCGCCCGATATTGCTTTATCTAATTATAATGATAAGCGTAAAGGCTTTTTGGATGGCAATTTTGGTGTTGCTTATCTTAATACAGGCTTAGAGGTGCAGTTTAGTTATCAAAACCTGAATCAGAAGCGTTCGAAGCAATTCTCAACGGTAGATTATTCTGTTTTTTACAGTGCCCTGGCTTATGAATTCAATCGGGAACAATCGTTTACAATTAAACCATTGCTTGCCTACAGAGGAGTTAAAGGATATAAAAACCAGTGGGATGTTGCATCAGAATTTAGCTTTGATAAGATGATTAATTTATATGCCATGTACCATAGCAATCAAAGCTTTTCAGGCGGCGCGGGATATATCTTAGGAGAAAGCCTTAACGCGTCGGTAATGTATAATTCAGAGCCTGTTAAGGTAAGGGGCTTAACAGGAGGTATTATAGATGTAATGCTGGGATATTCTTTTTAAATCAAAAAGCCACCTCCCAGCAAATCATTCCCCTCATAAAACACCGCCGATTGCCCCGGGGCTATTCCGCTTACATTGTGGTGAAAATCTACTTTCATATGCTCACCTTGCTGAACGATAGAACTCATCGTACCGGCGTCTTTGTATCTGATTTTTGTAATTGCTTCTAATGGTTCCCTAATGCTCTCATATTTTATCAGGTTCAATCCTCTAACCATAGCGGTAGAACGTTCTAATTCATCGGCAGTGCCCAATACAACCGTGTTGATTTTCGGCATAATCTCCGTCACGAACATAGGGTGGCCAAAGGCTACGCCCAAGCCCTTGCGCTGGCCGATGGTATAATACGGATAACCTTTATGCTGGCCCACAACAGTGCCGTTGGTTAAAACAAAATTCCCCGGACCGATCCGCTCGTCCAAATCCTCCACACGGTTCCTTAAAAATGCTCTATAGTCGTTATCAGGTACAAAACAGATTTCATAACTCTCACTTTTTTTAGCCAGCTCTTCCTGTCCCATATCCAGTGCCATCTGTCTGATTTCAGATTTTGAAAAGCTTCCCAACGGAAATTTAGTCCGTGCCAGGTTTTCCTGCGATACTCCCCAAAGTACATAGCTTTGATCCTTATTCTCGTCTTTCCCTTTCGAAATTACGTAGCGGCCTGAATCCTGCTGGCGGATATTCGCATAGTGCCCCGTAGCTATAAACTCGCAATCGAGTTTATTTGCACGTTTAAGCAGCGCATCCCATTTAATGTGGGTATTGCAAAGTACACACGGGTTTGGGGTGCGGCCAGCCAGATACTCGTCAACGAAGTTGTCTATTACAAAATCTCCAAACTCATTTCTAATGTCAAGAATGTAGTGGGGAAAGCCATAGCCAACGGCAAGTGCCCGGGCATCGTTAATGGAATCGAGACTGCAGCAACCAGTCTCTTTTGAAGAACTGCCAGACGATGCATAATCCCAGGTTTTCATGGTAAGGCCAATCACTTCATATCCCTGCTCATGGAGCATAACCGCCGCTACGGAGCTATCCACTCCGCCGCTCATTGCCACTAAAATTCTACCGTGCCTGCTCATCTTTAAAGGGGACAAAGATAAGTTTAATTTGAGAAAGGAGAGGGTTTCCAAGGTCAGAAACTTGTAATAAAGAAGCATGAAACGGCCAGATTTTCGATTAACCTATAGTTAAATGAATTTGTAATTCAGACTGTTATTGGCATTTAATTGATGTTATAGTTTATATTAGAGGATTTAGACTTAGGGATCCGTTTTTAAAATATTATTGTCTTTTAGACGGGGGGGGGGATTTTTAAATGATGAGCGTTTAAACTTGCTTTTTGGTTTAGAAAATGCGAAAAAGAAATTCAAGAGATCTCCCCTTCGTCTAGAAGACAAGGGGTGGGTTTCTTTGAAATAGCTCTACCAGACAGCTTCCGGTTTTAATATTACATTTCGATTTTCATGAACTTGTTCTTTAGACGGAGGAGAAATCTTAAACGCAATCATCCGGAGCCAGTGCGAGAAGATTTCTGTAGTTCTACGACTTCTTACAAAACCTATCAATAATCGACATTACTTCCAAGCCTGTTGAAGCCGTTGAAGGATTTTCCTCTTCCCCTAAGAAATAATTAACAACCTTTTGAATCATTGGCTGCTGAATGTGTTCTGGTGTAGCTATTTCGAAATGCTCTGTTTTGCCGCTTTTGCAAATTTCATAATAGTCTTGTCCAAAAACAGCAAAGCGGATTTTGCCTTTAGAGCCCACAATTTCAATCAGATCTGTTTGCTCTTCGGGGGGGACTGTAAAACACCAGATACCTTTAAAGATTATGCTATTTTCAAAAAGAATTTCTCCGGTAACCAGGTCGTCTGCGGGATAATAACCAGCCTGATTAACAGCAAATCCACTATAGCTTTTCACTTTTCCGAAAAAGAATAACATTAAATCAAGCTGATGGGGGGCCAGATCATGAAATAAACCTCCACCCGAAACATCAGGGTTTACCCGCCAGTTATCATCAGTTTTCGTAATAAGGTCCGATTGGTGAGGCTGCAGCATCTTCAGATCCACGCAACGAACATCACCGATAGTTCCCGAATCCAGAAGTTCTTTAATTTTAATGAATAGGGGTAATGCCCGGCGATAATGGGCCACACTCAGTTTCGAATTATAGCGTGCTTCGGCTTCTGCCATTTCTTTCGCGTCTTCGGCATTAAGTGTCATGGGTTTCTCCACATATACAGGCTTTCCTGCTTTTAATGCGGCTAAAGTATATTCAAGGTGATACAGGGGCGGGGTAGCCACATAAACCGCGTCTACTTCCGGGTCCATTATTAATGCATCCGCATCTGTATACCATTTCGGAACGTTATGCCTTTTTGCGTAGTCCGAGGCTTTTACCGCATCTCTTCGCATCACGGCAACGAGTTCTGATTTATCTGCTTTGCTAAAGCCCGGGCCGCTTTTCACTTCAGTTACATCGCCGCAACCGATTATTCCCCATTTAATTTTCTTCATATATTTTTGAGAGTACTATTTTATAAGCTTCTATTTGATACTGAAGGGCAGTTTCCGCCACAGCTAGCCTGTCGAAGAGGCGTGCAATGGTATTCGCTTAAAACGCTTTCTTTTTGGCAGGCTTATAATGACACTCCCATTAAAAAAGTTTCTTATCATTAACCCGTACGTTTTTCAATTTGAAGTTTTCAATAATAGTGGTGTCAACCTCCAAAAACTGTTTCGCCGTTACATTAATATTTTCGAATCTGAAATGAGATAACTTTGATTTGTAGCCCTGAATAGTACTATTTTTGTCCGCAATTCCCACATTGAAAAAGTTTTCACAATCTAGCTTAATGTTACGCATCGTTATATTACTGGCAGTAGAAGTGCCCGATATTTTTTCTCCTTTAAGGTCGAAGAATTGTGTCCATGGGCGTATAAAAATAAAATTGCCGATTTCGGTGCCTTCAATGTCTTCTACAAGTACATATTCGTAGTTCTGTGGTGTATCCGGACGCATTTTTAGCCAAAGCAGGCGCTCAGCATGATTCACTTTAATGCGACGTAAAATGATATTTCGGTTATGGATAGACTCACTTCCGAAGGTTAATGCTCCATGGCAGAATCCGTAAACACAGTCTTCGATAATGATGTTATAATTACCTCCGTTATTGGGGTCTTTATCAGCACGGGGGCCTTTTCCACCTTTAAGTGCTACCGCATCATCATTTACCGACATATAACAGTTTTTTATGAGTACGTTTTTACAGCCGTCAATATCAACCGCATCGGTACTCGGAGCTTTTACAGGCTTCTCCGGAGAGTATATGTACAAATCGAGAAGCTTTACGTTTTCGCATTTATACAGGTGAGTAGTCCAGAAAGGCGAGTTCATAAGTCTGACGCCCGAAAGCTGAACATTTTTACTGTTTGAGATGAATACCAGCCTGGGCCGCATTTCGTCCATATTGGTGGTAGCAGGGTTAAATTCGCGTCGCAGCCAAAATTGCCTCCAATAACGCTGTCCGTTGCCGTCTATGGTGCCTTTGCCCGAAATGGTAAATCCGTCAAGGCCGTCGGCATTGACCAAAGCAGCAAAATATTTTAGTGTTTGCCCTTCCATACGTGTCATCACAATAGGGAAGTTGCTGATGTCATCGCTGCCTTTTAGTTTGCCGCCTTCTTCCAGGTGCAGGTGCGTGCCCTTTTTGAAAAAGAGTGAACCGCTTAGAAAAGTGCCTTTTGGAATCACAATCACGCCGCCTCCGTTTTCGTAAGCTTTGTCTATAACCAACTGTAGGAGCTTGGTCTGGATCAGGGTGCTGTCGTTCGAAAGATTGTAGTCAGTAATACGATACTGCTTTCCTAATTTACTAATATCTGTAGGTTTGTTTTGCCTGAACCAATCGGGTATGGGGGTTCCATCCGGGAATACTTCTTTTGCCGAGACAGCAAGATTCAGCGTAACCGAAACCATAAGCAGCAATGCGAGCCTGAATTTTTGTGTAATCATTAAATGTATGTTTTCTTGGGTCTAACTGGTTAAAGAAAGCGTTAAGGCCTTCTCGTGTTATTAATTCAAGCAGCAAATTTACAAATTTGCCGCTTATCAGTTTGCTCTTAAATCAATTACCCCGCAATGGTGTGTAATAATGCCGTTGCTAAAAGGAGAAGTACATTTATACGGAGCCTGGAACCCAGCAAACCAATGGAGGTTTTAATGGACGAAGCCTTGAAAATATTACTTGTAAATCGTCTTTTGTGCCGATGCCAGCGTGTTTTTAAGCAATCCGATTATAGTCATTAATCCAACACCTCCGGGAACCGGAGTAATCCATGAAGCTTTGGGGGCTACATTTTCAAAATCAACATCACCATAAAGTTTATAGCCCGATTTTGTTGCAGCCGATGTTTCACGGTTAATGCCAACATCAATAATCACGGCACCATCTTTAACCATAGGGGCCGTAATGAAGTTCTTTCTTCCTATTGCCGCTACAACAATATCGGCACTGCGCACAAGTTCTTCAAGGTTTTTTGTTTTACTGTGAGTAAGGGTAACAGTACAATTTCCCGGGCTGGCATTGCGTGCCATTAATATACTCATCGGACTGCCCACAATATTGCTTCGCCCTACAACTACGCAATGTTTACCCGAAGTTTCAATTTTATACTCCTGCAGCATTAAAAGTATCCCGTAAGGAGTAGCCGGAATAAAGCAGGGGAGGTTACGCATCATGCGGCCCAGGTTTACCGGGTGAAAGCCGTCGACGTCTTTTCTGAAATCAATTTTTTCGGTTACTTTCTCGGGGTCGATATGTTTAGGCAGTGGAAGCTGAACAATTAATCCGTCAACATCACCGTCCTGATTTATTTCTTCAATCTTAGCTAATAGCTCTGCTTCACTCACAGATTCGTCATAGCGGAAAAGAGAAGATTTGAAGCCTACTTTTTCGCAGTTCTTCATTTTGCTGGCTACGTAAGTTTCACTTCCACCGTCGTTGCCTACCAAAATGGCAACTAAATGTGGTTTGCGCCCTGTATTGGATAAAATTTCCGCAGCTTCTTTTGCTATTTCTTCTTTAAGCTTTTCTGATACGAATTTTCCGTCTAGTAACTCCATACCCCTGGCCCCCTTAGGGGAATTATGTTTAATTAAATTTTATTTTTTTTATACGCCATCCACCCCCTTCAGGGGGCAGGGGGTTAATCTAATTTCAACACCGCCATAAATGCCGATTGAGGAATTTCTACATTGCCAACCTGGCGCATCCGTTTCTTTCCTTTTTTCTGCTTTTCTAAAAGTTTACGCTTACGGGAAATATCACCACCATAACACTTAGCCGTAACATCTTTCCTGAGAGCCTTAACCGTTTCGCGGGCTATGATCTTTGCGCCTATAGATGCCTGGATAATGATTTCGAATTGCTGACGGGGAATAAGCTCTCTTAACTTTTCACAGATTCTCTTTCCGAAATCGTATGAATTTGTTCTGTGGATCAGTGAAGAAAGCGCGTCAACAGGCTCAGCGTTAAGCCTTATGTCTAATCTTACCAGATCAGATTTGCGATATCCGATCTGATGATAATCAAAAGACGCATAGCCTTTTGAAATGGTTTTTAACCGGTCGTAGAAATCGAACACGATTTCTCCCATAGGCATCTCAAAAACCAATTCTACACGGTCGGAGGTTAGATACGACTGATTAACGATAATTCCTCTTTTCTGAATACAGAGCGACATTACCGGCCCTACAAATTCAGATTTAGTTATAATATTGGCCTTAATGTATGGTTCTTCAACAAAATCGATTTTAGAAGGATCAGGCAAATCTGAAGGATTGTTTACCAAAATCTCTTCACCTCTTGTTGTAAATGCTTTGTACGATACGTTGGGTACGGTAGTAATTACCGTCATATCGAACTCACGCTCTAAACGCTCCTGGATAATTTCCATGTGAAGCATCCCAAGGAAGCCGCAACGGAAGCCGAAACCTAGTGCTGCAGATGATTCAGGTTCGAATACGATTGAAGCGTCATTCAGCTGCAGCTTATGCATACTTTCACGAAGCTCTTCAAACTCATCGGTATCAACCGGGTAAATGCCGGCAAAAACCATTGGCTTTACCTCTTCAAATCCCTGTATTGCTTCTTTGCTTGGCTTGTCTTTATGTGTGATTGTATCGCCAACTTTTACTTCACGGGCTTCTTTGATACCAGAGATAATGTATCCTACATCACCGGTTTTAATTACGTCTTTTGGTTGTTGCTGAAGTTTGAGTGTTCCAACTTCATCAGCAATATATTCTTTGCCTGTTGCAACAAACTTTACTTTGTCACCCTTACGAATCTCTCCGTGAACTACTTTAAAATAAGCAACAATACCACGGAATGAATTATAAACAGAATCAAAAATCAAAGCCTGTAATTCTCCGTCAGGATTGCCTTTTGGTGGATGCACCCGTTCGATGATCGCTCTTAAAATATCGTATACTCCCATTCCGGTTTTACCTGAGGCCGGAATAATTTCTTCACGTTTACAGCCAATCAGTTCAACGATCTGATCTTTTACTTCCTCGGGCATAGCACCGGGAAGATCCATTTTGTTTAGAATGGGAATGATTTCCAGATCTTGCTCCAATGCAAGGTATAGGTTGGAGATCGTTTGAGCCTGAATTCCTTGTGCTGCATCTACAATTAGTAAAGCGCCCTCGCAAGCCGCGATCGAACGGGAAACTTCATAAGAAAAATCCACGTGTCCGGGAGTGTCAATCAGGTTTAAAACATAATCCTGTCCGTCAAGCTGATAATTCATTTGAATAGCGTGGCTTTTTATGGTAATGCCACGTTCGCGTTCAAGGTCCATATCATCCAGCAACTGGGCCTGAGATTCACGCTGAGTAATCGTGTTGGTGTATTCTAGTAACCGATCAGCTAATGTGCTCTTTCCGTGATCGATGTGTGCGATTATGCAAAAATTACGAATATGCTTCATTGAAGCGCAAAGATAGTTTTTTGAAGGGATATTCGATAGCGAAGCTTAATTTTGAAGGGATGTTTTTATGCGGGTATCAGGCGATTCGATAAACGGCACCCTTCAGCATGTTTAGCATTTTTGAAAATTGCGATTGCAAAATCTGTGATTTCCGGAGGTTACACTTGTTATACGGTTTCGGTACGGCATTAAACGGTTCGCTTAAATACGTTCTGAAGCGAAGGATAGACTCTGCTACATCAATCTAGTGTGGTGTCAACTGTAAACGTCAATGGTAGCGGAGTAGAAGCCCATGCGAAATTACCCCTCGACTCCGCAACACCCTATTAAAAATAACTAATGCCGTGATTTGACCTTTTGCCCGAACCTATAACAAAAATGCCCACGAAACTCGCAGGCACTTTTTGATTTTATACAACAACTCTTCGACTCCGCTCCGGGTGACAATTGACACAGCATTTTATCATTTACACAACATTAATGCATAATATTATCCGAAGCTTTTTTCTGAAAACTATAAATAAGATAAACCAAAGCGGGAAGAATAAAAACACTTCCGATAAGGAGAGCCATGCCCAAAGCCTCTATCGTTTTGTCGTGGCCGCGATGCTCCATTAGAGATAAATATCCCCCGTTTTTCAAAATAACGATGTTAGGAAAGTGGCGATAAGAGGTGGTTAATAAGATCATACTTACCTGAAAACCAGCCAAAATACGTAAAATTCGGGTTTTTCCTTTTTTCTGCAAATACCAAAATACAACCAGAGATACAGTAGCGGCGGCTATCGCTATAATGCCCACAGTGTTCCCAAATACCCACTCTATCAGGGGGATGCCCTCGAAATAAGCAGCTATAAAAACCAAAGCACCGCAAATAAAAGCAGCGATGTTCATAAATCTGGCTTTTCGCATAAAGCGATGTTTTTCCAAGTCGCTCTCAGTTTCTCCGATTATATAAACCGCCGCCAGAAAACCACAAATAGTTACCGTGAAAAATCCGACTGAAACCGAAAACCAGTTAAGCCAGGAAAAGATATAAGCTTCTAAAAAAGTAGTTGCCGCAGGATTGATTTTTCCGGAAACAGCACTTGCGGCTATAATCCCTAAAAACAAAGGGGTTATGAAGCTTGAATACACAAAAATCTTGTTATAAATATGCTGCATATCATCAACCACCGCGTCATAATGCCTGAAAGTAAACGCGGTACCTCTGGCAATAATCCCTATCAGCATAATGGTAAGCGGGATATGCAAATGCACCGACATAGTGGTGTAAATGTCGGGGAAACCCACAAATAGTATTACGATAGTGATAATGAGCCACATATGGTTTGCTTCCCAGATGGGGCCGATGGCCCGGTACATTGTTTTCCGGGTTCTGCTAAGGTTTTTTTCTGAAGTGAAGAGTTCAATAATACCCGCGCCGAAATCCGCGCCTCCCATCAAAAGGTAAAGTAAGATGGCGGTCCAGAGAAAAATGATAACTACATATAGCATAAGCGTGTCTTAATCAGATTAGTGTGTATTGTCGTATAATTTGCCTACCATTTTTATCTGTCTGTAAAGCATAAAAACCACTATAATGGAAAGAGATACGTACATCGCCGTGAATAAATAAAAAGAATAAACAATGCCAGGCATCGGAGTTACCGCATCCGCCGTTCGCATAACGCCGTTTATAATCCATGGCTGGCGGCCTACTTCTGTTACCGTCCATCCCGCTTCTACAGCTATAAACCCAATCGGCGTGGCAGCCACAAACAGCTTAAGCAGCCACTTGGTGCCCAGCCATTTTTTCTGTTTCCAGATTCCGATAAAGTAGATTACCGAAATAAGCATCATAATCATTCCCATTCCTACCATGATCTGAAAGGCATAATGTGTAATAGCTACAGGCGGCTGATTCTCTTTCGGGGTTTTATCTAATCCGGTTACTTCCGATTCAAAATCTCCGTGTGCAAGATAACTTAAGGCCCCAGGGATCTTTACCGCATAATTCACTCGTTGATTTTTATCATCAGGAATTCCTCCGATAACAAGCGACGCACTTTTTTCGGTTTTATAATGCGCCTCCATCGCGGCGAGTTTCGCGGGTTGCCGTTGGGCTACATCCTTTGCCGAAATATCTCCGCTTAAAGGCTGAAGAACCGCAGCCACGGTGCCAAAAATGGCTGCTATTTTAAACGATTTACTGTGAAAAATGATATTACTTCCCCTCAGGATCATAAGCGCATGAATCCCGGCAACGGCGAAACCTGTTGCTGCAAAAGCCGCGATTGACATATGTAAAGCTTGTGAGAACCAGGCATCATTAAACATCGCCGCAATCGGATCGATATTGAGATATTGTCCGTTTACATAATCAAAACCCGCGGGGCTGTTCATCCATGCATTTGCCGCAACCACCAAAATTCCCGATAATAAACCGCTTACTCCTACAATCACTCCGGTAACCCAATGAAACCAGCGATTGAATCGATCCCACCCATAGAGAAAGAATCCCAATGCGATTGCCTCAATAAAAAAAGCTGTACCCTCAAGCGAAAAGGGCATCCCAAATATCGGCCCCGCATGTTTCATAAACCCCGGCCACAGCAGGCCCAGCTCGAATGAAAGTACAGTGCCCGATACGGCTCCGGTAGCAAAGAAAATCGCTACGCCCTTACTCCATGCTTTTGTGATGTTTTTATAAATTATATTACCTGTCTTTAACCAGTAATAATGTGCAACGGCCATGAAAAAGGGCATTACCATGCCAATACAAGAAAAGATTATGTGGAAACCCAGTGAGAGTGCCATTTGGGATCTGGCGGCAATAAAATCATCCATAAAAGAGAAGAAATAATATCGCCAAATATAAATCGAATTATTATGATTAACCGACGTGAGTTAGGCTTTAAGGTGTTATTTTTTATTTATATCGGTTCTATTTAGTGCGGGGATTTTCAAAATTTTGAAGGTAATCCTAAACAATACTCAAAGCCGTGGTTTCAGGTATTCGGCTTTTGGCTCAGTAAAATGTTTTGTAGATCGCCGGGGGTGTCAACTGCCTGTGTTTCTATCTCGGTAACAGCTACCTTGATTTTATAGCCGTTTTCTATCCAGCGGAGTTGCTCGAGTGCTTCTGCTTTTTCCAGAGTAGAAACGACAAGTTTTGTAATAGCTTTAAGTGTATGCGCCCGATAGCCATAGATACCTATATGCTTATAGAAAGTATGGGCATTGAGCCATTGCGAGGGTTCAATACCTCTTAAATAAGGGATGATTGTTCGGCTGAAATAAATAGCTTCGGAGTTTTGGTTCAAAATGACTTTTGGAGTGTTGGGATTATTTAACTCGGCATCTGAATGAATCTTTTTTACCAAGGTGGCTAATTCAGTTTCCTGAGTTTCGAAGCAGGCGCAAAGAAGATTAATTTGTTCAGGGTCAATAAATGGTTCATCGCCCTGGATATTTATAATGATGTCGAAGCCAGGAAGTTTTTCGGATGTTTCAGCACATCTGTCTGTTCCGCTTTGATGCTCTTCGGAAGTAAGAATGGCTCTGCCTCCGAAAGCGTTTACATGAAGTAAAATCCGTTCGTCATCTGTCGCCACCACCACTTCATTAAGTTTTGTCGATTTTAGGGCTTGTTCATAGACTCGTTCGATCATAGACTTTCCATGTATGTCTACTAATGGCTTTCCGGGAAACCTGGTAGATGCGTAGCGGGCAGGTATAACTCCTAAAATGCGCATGGGTTAAGTCTGGTTAAAAAAGTCCGTTTGTTTCTCGCTGAACTTTTTCAATTATTGAACCAAGGTCTTCAGGTTTGTTGGCGAAATCCAATTTATCCTTATCTAAAATTAGTAATTTACCTTCTTTATAGCCGTTAATCCAGTTCTGATATTTTTCATTCAGCTTGGATAAATAGTCGAGGCGAATTCCAGCTTCGTATTCACGTCCCCGGCGTTGAATATTATTAACTAATGTGGGTACCGAAGCTTTGAGATAGATCAACAGGTCGGGGGGGTTAATAAATGAGGTCATGTTATCGAAAATCGCACGATAGTTTTCATAATCTCTTGAAGTCATGAGGCCCATATCATGCAGGTTTTCCGCGAAAATATAGGCGTCTTCGTAGATTGTCCTATCCTGGACAATGTTATGCGAGGCTTTTTGAATTTCCCTGATTTGCTGAAACCGGCTGTTTAAAAAATAAATCTGCAGGTTGAAACTCCAGCGTTTCATGTCATTATAGAAATCTTCGAGATAAGGATTATTATCTACCGCTTCAAATTGGGGCTCCCAACCAAGGTGTTTCGACAATAATTCTGTGAGGGTTGTTTTACCGGCTCCTATATTTCCTACAATGGCAATGTGCATCTGATAAAGTTAAAAATCAAATTTAAAAAGCTGCGATTATTCTGTTAAAAACTTTTGAACCCTATAATTTCCCGCACATCTTTTAAGGTTTGGGCTGCGCTTTTATTGGCTTTTTCGGCACCGTGCATAATCACTTCACGTAAATAACTGGTATTAGCGGCTATATCGTTTATTCGATTACGTACTGGTTCGGTGGCGATAACCATATCTTCGGCAAGTTGTTTTTTAAGATCGCCGTAACGGATTTGGCATGAATTATAAAGTTCATCGAAATGATTATAAGTATTCTGAGATGAAACCACTTTCATCAGATCAAAAAGATTCTGAATAACATCAGGCTTTACCGAATCTGGTTCTGTCGGGCCGCTGTCGGTAACGGCACGCATTACTTTTTTACGAATTATTTCGGGCGAATCTGATAAATAAACGGCGTTTGCTTCGCCCTCAGATTTTCCCATTTTCCCTTTTCCGTCCAAACCCGGAATTTTTACCAGTTTATCGGTAAAGTTAAACGCATAAGGTTCGGGAAAATATTCGTTTTGATACATACGGTTAAAACGATTTCCAAATGTTCTGGCCATCTCTAAATGCTGTTCCTGGTCTTTTCCCACCGGAACTTTTGTAGCACGATGAAGGAGAATATCAGCAGCCATCAATACCGGATAAGTAAGTAGTCCCGCATTTACATTATCGGGCTGTGCGCGTACTTTATCCTTAAAAGAAGTGCTTCTTTCCAGCTCACCCATATAGGCGTTCATGTTTAAAAAAAGGTACAGTTCGGTAACCGCAGGAACATCAGATTGTACATAAATGGTGGCTTTTTCTGGATCGATACCGGCGGCCAGGTATTCGATAACTACCTGCCTGACATTAGAATGGAGATTCTCTGGAGTAGGATGTGTTGTTAATGAATGATAATCGGCGATAAAAAAAAAGCAATTATATTCATGCTGCATTTTCACGAAGTTCTGCACAGCTCCGTAATAATTACCCAAATGAAGTTTTCCGGTACTTCTGATACCGCTTACAACAGTTTCCATACAGGGGCGAAAGTAAGGAATTTTTATATTTTTGAGTCGAAATGAAGCTGCTATTGAAAAAGTGCCACAGATTTTTTTATCTGGGAGTTGTAATACTGTTTTTTATCCTGCTTTATCCCCTTATATACTTCTTCTCCCGAAAGGTTGAACGATATATTTCCTTAAATCAGATACGTAGATTTTATTCTCATATAACTTCCATACTGGCTGGTTTTATTCTTAAACGCCGTTTTAAAGCAGAAATTGACTGGTCGCAAACCTATATCATTTGTGCCAACCATACTTCTAATTTGGATATTCCGGCTATAACAACCACCGTAAAGGGCAATTTCGCTTTTATGGGAAAAGATGAGCTGCTTGAAAATCCATTGCTCCGCATTTTTTTTGAAACGATTGATATACCCTTAAAGCGAGATAGTAAAATTTCGGCTTTTAAAGCTTTTAAGAGAGGCGAGGAGTATTTAAAGCAGGGGATAAGCCTGGTTATATTTCCCGAAGGAAAGATAGGAGAGGAGTATCCCCCGGTATTGCACGAATTTAAAAACGGCCCTTTTCGCTTAGCTATTGAGCAGCAAATACCCATTATTCCGATAAGTATGATTAATAACTGGAAGAAAATGTGGGATGACGGGTCAAAGTATGGTACAAGACCGGGAATTTGCGATATTTGCATCCATCAACCGGTTCAGACAAGGGGTTTCACCCAGGATCAGGCTGATGAGTTAAAAGAAAAAATTTATTCAATTATACATTCAGAACTTTAAAAATGAATATTGATAACGAAACTATCGCTAAAATGGCTCACCTCGCCCGACTGGATGTTAACCCTAATGAACAAGCGTCGTTATTAAAGGATATGAATAATATTCTTCATTTTATGGAGAAACTCAACGAGTTGGATACAAGTTCTGTTGAACCCTTAATTTACCTTACCGACGAGGTAAATGTTTTCCGTGAAGATGCTGTTCATACCGAAATAGTATCATCGGAGGCATTGAAAAACGCCCCTCAGCAAGACGGCACTTATTTCCAGGTTGCCAAAGTTATAGATAAAGGATAATCAGGAAGGATCGTTATCATCTTCTTTGTTAAATTGTTCTTCTATATACTTTATACGGGTTTTACCGTGCGGCTCAGGATTTCCGTCTTTTCCCATATTTACAAAAACCAGTTTTTCGATTGTTAAAATACTTTTTCTGGTAATCTTATTTCTTACCTCGCAGCGTAAGGTGATAGATGTAGTGCCAAAATGCGATGCCGTTATCCCCAATTCAATAATATCTCCCTGCTTTGCCGAGCTTACAAAATCTATTTGAGAAATATATTTCGTTACTACTTTATTGTTCTCCAGTTGTACAATGGCATAAATGGCGGCTTCTTCATCAATCCAGCGAAGTAAACTTCCGCCGAATAAGGTTCCGTTAGGATTTAAATCTTCTGGTTTTACCCATTTTCTTGTATGGAAATTCATATAAAATCGTTTTTATAAATGTAAAAGTTCAGGAAACTTTAATAGTTTGCGGCAAGTAAAAAAGCTTAATCATATCAACAATCCTTACATTTTTCAACATTTGATTTAAAGATCGAAGAATTTACTACTTTATCCTCAATTATGAAGATCTATACTAAAACAGGCGACAAAGGATACACTTCATTAATCGGAGGCGTTAGAGTACCGAAGTATCACCTTCGAATAGAGGCCTATGGAACCGTAGATGAATTGAATTCGCATCTTGGATTAATACGAGATCATGATATTGCTGAATCATACCGGGAGATTTTGAAAGAAATTCAGGACAGGTTGTTTACCATCGGTGCTGCACTTGCGTCTGATCCTGAAAAATCACAAATGAAAATTCCTGATTTATTGCAGGAAGATATCCAGATGCTTGAAAAGGAAATCGACAGGATGTCAAACTTCTTACCCGAACTAAAACATTTTATCCTTCCGGGAGGAATGATTAGCGCATCTTCCTGTCACATAGCTCGTTGCATATGCCGCAGAGCGGAAAGGATTACAGTTCATCTGTCTGAAGAGAGCTTTGTGGATGAGAAAGTGATTATTTATTTGAACAGATTAAGTGATTATTTATTTGTTTTAGCCAGGAAGCTGTGTTATGATGACGGAATCGATGATATTCTTTGGATTCCGAGAACATAATAAATGAAAAAAAATATTTAAAAATCTTATAATTATTATTATACTTTTGCGACAAAAAATATAGAAACTTAAACTTAGGAATATATGTACTGGACATTAGAATTGGCATCACACCTGGAAGACGCACCATGGCCCGCAACAAAAGATGAATTGATCGATTACGGAATCCGTTCGGGAGCACCTGTTGAAGTTATTGAAAATTTACAGGCCTTAGAGGATGACGGAGAGCCGTATGAGAACATTGAAGAAATATGGCCTGATTACCCTACAAAAGACGATTTCTTCTTTAATGAAGACGAATATTAAAAGAGCCTTGTCCTGCGACAGGGCTTTTTTATTATAAAATATTAAAAATACTGTAAACAAATTTCCCGGGTTTGGCATTATTAGTGTAGATATAATTAATAATCAATCAAACCAAAAACATAATGCTATGGGAAATTTACTTTATTTGATCGCAGTTGTCCTGATTATAATCTGGGCTGTGAGTTTTTTCGGAGGTTACGCAGGAAGTGGTATTATCCACATATTATTAGTAATTGCAATTATCGCTGTATTGCTTCGTGTTATACGTGGGGCAGTTTAACAGCATAACAACTAGATAATGAAAAAGATTAATCCGGCCCGTTTGCCGGATTTTTTTTTGCTTTTTCTAAATATAAGGCGGCCAGTTCCAGATCTTCAGAATAAGTGATCTTGATATTTTTATAATCACCCTGTGTTAATGTAATGTGGTGTCCGGCTTTCTCAACAACCGATGCATCGTCCGTAAACTCTTTCGAATATTTTTGATTATAGGCGTTTTTTAATAATTCAGCCTTAAATACTTGCGGGGTTTGCACCAAAACTACATCCTCACGATTCAAGGTTATCGAATCATTTCCCTCTTTTAATCTTACCGAATCTTTGCTTGTTACTACGGGTATTACCGCGCCACAATGATCTGCCAAATAAAAACTCCTGGTTATTAATTCATTCGATACCACCGGTCGCACTGCATCGTGTACAGCAATAACAGAATGATCGTCTGCCAGACCCAGTCCGTTTTTAACAGAATGAAAACGTTCTGTTCCATTATTAACGATAGTACAGGGAATAGTAAAGTTATGCAGATCACACAGTTCTTTCCATAGAAGATGGAATTCGGCATTTAATACCAGGATAATTTTTGGCTTTATATCAGAGAAATGAAACGCTTCAATAGTGTGCATTAGAACCGGCTTTCCGTTTAACAAAAGAAATTGTTTCGGAATTTGAGAATTCATACGGCTTCCCGAACCGCCCGCAACTATAATAGCGTAATATTTCATGGAAGGAGATCTGAGAATTTAGATAAGAGATTTGAGAATTGCATGTCTGATATAGGTTGTATCAAATTACTCTCAAATCTCATGTCTGATTCATGGGAGGAGATGTGAGAAGTTAGATATGAGATTTGAGATTCGCATGTTTGATATCGTTTACATCAATTTACTCTCACTTCTCATATCTCATATCTCACATCTAATTAAATAATCAGCATGGCATCCCCGTAACTATAAAAGCGATATTTCTCTTTTACAGCCACTTCATAAGCATGTCTTACATATTCGTATCCGCCAAAAGCACTTACCATCATCAATAATGTCGACTCTGGTGTATGGAAATTAGTTATCATGCTGTTAGCTATGCTAAATTCGTAGGGAGGGAAGATGAACTTGCTGGTCCAGTCGTTAATGGGTTTTAACGATCTGTTTGCAGATACAGCCGACTCTATGGCACGCATTGATGTTGTGCCCACAGCACAAACCTTGCGTTTATTTTCAATTCCTCTGTTTACAATATCGGCGGTTTTCTGGTCAATTATAAATTGCTCAGAATCCATTTTGTGTTTCGTTAGATCCTCAACTTCAACAGCCCGGAAGGTTCCGAGTCCGACGTGAAGCGTTACCTCGGCAAACTCAACTCCTTTTAACTCAAGGCGTTTCATTAACTCTCTGCTAAAATGTAAACCTGCGGTTGGAGCAGCTACAGCACCTTCGTTTTTAGCGAAAATAGTTTGATAGCGCTCTTTATCCTGCTCTGTAGCTTTTCTTTTTATATACTTTGGAAGGGGAGTCTCGCCAAGAATTTCGATATTTCTACGAAACTCTTCTTCAGTACCGTCGAACAGGAAACGGATAGTACGTCCCCTTGAGGTAGTATTATCAACTACTTCGGCAACTAATAAATCATCGTCACCAAAATAAAGCTTGTTACCCACGCGGATTTTTCTTGCCGGATCAACCAATACATCCCATAATCGCAGTTCCTTATTCAGCTCACGCAGAAGGAATACCTCTATAGTGGCACCCGTTTTCTCCTTGTTGCCATATAGGCGTGCCGGAAAAACTTTAGTATTGTTGAGTATCATCACGTCTTTATCATCAAAATACCCCAAAACATCTTTAAAAATTTTATGCTCAATAGCACCGGTTTGACGGTCTAACACCATTAAGCGAGCCTCATCTCTCTGATCTGCAGGGTCGTGGGCTATTAAAGATTCGGGTAAATTGAATTTAAACTGCGATAACTTCATATAAAAAGTATAAAAATTTCAGGGCGCAAATTTAGTTATTTTATTCTAAATAAGGTTTTTTATTTTGCTGGTTTTTGCGTCCCTGTATGTGCTTAAAGCGTTTGTGCTTCTTTAAGTAGTTCTTCTTTATTTATCGGAACAACGCCAACATACTCGCAAACCAAACCACCGGCGAGGTTGGCAATCGAAGCCGTGTTAAATGCGTCTGCTCCTGCAGCCAAACATACTGCGGTAGTCGCTATTACAGTATCTCCCGCACCGGAAACATCGGCAATATTTCTGATATGTGCTGGTATTACTCTTTTACCCTCCTTAGAGTACATGTATACTCCTTGCTCGGAAAGTGTAACCATAACCATGTCAGATTGAAGCTTACTATGAAGCTTTGTTACAGCCAACTCAAGCTCAGCATGATTGCTGGCATCAACATCAATCTTTAAGCCTTCTCTTAGTTCTTTAAGGTTGGGTTTAAAAAGTGTTACGCCTTTATAGTTAAGGAAATTTCGTTTTTTAGGATCGACAACCGTTATGATATTTTTTGATTTTGCCAGGGCCACAACTTTATTAATCAGGTATTCGGTTATCACTCCTTTATCGTAATCTTCGAAAATGATTGCGTCAATCCGTCTGCTAGTAATAATGCTTTTAATTACAGAGAATAGCTGATCCGATTCTTCTAAAGATATTTCCTTGTCCACTTCAGCATCAATACGGATCATCTGCTGATTTTGGCTTATTACCCTGGTTTTTACAGTGGTTGGTCTGGTTTTAAGTTTAATGATTCCCTCGGTAGACAGGCCTTGTTTTTGAAGAATGCTGAGAAATTCTTCGCCTTCTATATCCTCACCAATAACCGAACATATAATTGGAGTTGCCCCCAACGATTGAACATTGAGTACCACATTTGCGGCTCCGCCAAGGCGATTCTCTTTTTTTCGAACCGATACAACCGGAACCGGAGCCTCCGGAGAAATGCGTTCTACACTTCCCCAGAGGTACGAGTCCATCATTACATCGCCAATAATTAAAATGTTTTGATTATTAAACTGCTGAAACAGCTTTTGCATCTTTCAACTGTTCTAGGGCATATTTAATTCTTGATACGGCTTCTATCAGTTTCTCATCAGCTGCAGCATAAGATAAACGCAAACCATTCGGATCGCCGAATGAATCGCCGCTTACGGTTGCTACGTGGCCGGTGTTTAAAAGATATAATGCAAGATCATCGCCGTTTTCTATTACCGCTCCATCGGGAGCTGTTTTGCCGAAAAATGAACTTACATCGGGGAAGAAATAAAACGCTCCGGCAGGTAAGTTTACTTTTAGGCCGTCAATGTCTTTTAAAAGATTATATACCAGATCGCGGCGTCGTAAAAATGTAACCTGCATCTCTTTTACGCTGTCGAGGCTGCCCTGGTAGGCTGCGGCTCCGGCATGCTGAGTGATTGAGCAGGTGCCTGAAGTTACCTGGCTTTGTAATTTATCAATAGCATCGGCAAGGGTTTTGTTCGTAGCCGAAAAGCCTAAGCGCCATCCGGTCATTGCGTAAGCTTTAGATAATCCGTTAATGATGATTACACGATCCTTAACGCTGTCGAATTCTGCTATAGAGGTGTGCTTGCCAATGAAGTTTATATGCTCATATATTTCATCGGATATGATATAAATGTTGGGATATTTCTCAAACACTTTTACAAGCGCCCCAAGTTCTTCACGGGTATAAACAGTTCCGGTTGGATTGTTTGGTGAAGAGAACATGAATAATTTGGTTTTAGGAGTAATTGCCGCCTCCAATTGCTCAGGAGTGATTTTAAAATCAGACTCGATCCTTGTACTGATGAAAACAGACTCACCTTCAGCTAGCTTCACCAATTCTGAATAAGAAACCCAATAAGGGGTAGGAATCACAACTTCATCGCCTGGATTAACCACGCATAAAATGGCGTTAGCCAAAGATTGTTTCGCGCCAGTAGAAACTACAATCTGATCAAAGTTAAAATCCAGGTTATTTTCCCGCTTCAGCTTTGCCGCAATCGCCTTCCTAAGATCGGGAATACCCGCTACAGGAGTGTAATAAGAATAGTTCGCATCGATTGCTTTCTTCGCGGCATCTTTTACGAAATCTGGAGTGAAAAAATCTGTTTCTCCAAGGCTAAGGCTGATCACATCGACGCCTTTTGCTGCTAATTCTCTGCCCATTTTGGCCATCTTAATGGTCGCAGACTCGGCAAGATTGTTGATTCTGTCGGATAAAATACTCATAAGCGCAAATATATGAAGCCTTTAGAGATTGCGACAGAAAAAAATATCTTTTCTGCGATTAGGTAATTATTTACGGGCCTAGAGTAGTAAATTTGGCTCCCAATAAGGCGTTGGAACGACAAAAAAAAATAATTCTGCTTGCTTTAGTAATCAGCTTTTTGCTGATGCTGGGAAAGTTTACAGCCTACTTTATAACATCGTCTAACGCCATATTAACCGATGCTGCCGAAAGTATTGTTAACGTGTTGGCAAGTGCCTTTGCTTTTTACAGTATTTACTTATCGGCTCAACCAAAAGATCTAAACCATCCTTACGGGCACGGAAAAGTAGAATTCTTTTCGATGTTTGTAGAAGGAATACTGATTTTCCTCGCCGGGGTGCTAATCATTTTCAAATCGGGCTATAGCCTGCTCTTCCCCTCAATAGTTAACGATTTGTTCGACGGAACCATCATTATCGCGGTTACCGGTTTTATCAATTTTTTCCTCGGGAAAACTTTAATAAGGGAAAGTAAAATATCAAACTCACTGGTTTTATATGCCGACGGGAAGCATTTATTAACCGATGCTTACAGCAGCGCGGGTTTGGTGATAGGCTTACTTGCTATTTATTTTACTCAAAATTATTACTTAGACAGCATCTTATCCATTTTAATGGGACTTTATATTATTTACAACGGATATAAGCTTTTGCGGAAGTCTGTTGGTGGATTGATGGATGAATCGGATTTTAAGGTTGTTAATGATGTTCTTAAAATTCTAAATGCAAACAGACATGATTCATGGATTGATATCCATAATCTAAGAACCCAGAGTTATGGACACGAACTGCATATTGATTGCCACGTAACGCTCCCTTATTATTATGAATTGAATAAAGTTCATGATGAAATATCGCAAATAGATACATTAATTAATCAGAACGGCTTTGTGAGGACAGAATTTTTTATTCATGCAGATCCGTGTCTGCCTCAATGTTGCCACTATTGCCGGCTGCAAGGCTGCCCGGTTAGAACCGAAGTGCAGACAAAAGATATCACCTGGACCCCGGATAATGTAACCCGAAATCATAAGCATTATAAATAGCAGCCATGTACAATTTTAACGTTAGGGTTTACGGTTTGCTAATTAATACAGAAAACGAAATTCTTCTCAGCGATGAAGAAGAGTATGGGGCTCGTTTCAGCAAATTCCCGGGTGGGGGCTTAGAATATGGCGAGGGCTTAATTGAAGCATTGAAGCGCGAATTTATTGAAGAATGCGAGTTTGAGGTTGAAGTAACCGAGCATTTTTATACTACCGATTTCTTTGTTAAATCAGCTTTTAACGATAGTCAGATTATTAGTGTCTATTATTTGGTGAATCCCAAAAGCGAAATAAAGATTAAATGTAAAGAAGTTGTTTTTGATTTTGATGGGGAAGGGGATATCCGTCAGGCATTTAGATGGCGAAAACTAAGTGAAATAGAATCAAATGATGTTACTTTCCCCACAGATAAGCGTGTTGTTGAATTGCTCCAGGAAAAATGGAAAAGAGTTTAAGCGAAAGAGATAAGGCCATAATCTGGCACCCCTATACTCAAATGCAAACCGCCGCGGATGCTATCGGGATTGTAAAAGGAGAAGGGGTTTACCTGATTGATGAAGAGGGAAACAGGTATATCGATGCCGTATCTTCCTGGTGGGTAAATCTTCACGGACATTCTCATCCGCATATCGCTAAAAAAGTTTCGGAACAGCTTCTAACCCTCGAACACGCGATTTTCGCGGGTTTTACTCATCGGCCGGCGGTAGAACTTGCTGAGGGTTTACTTCAGATTCTTCCTCAAAATCAGGCTAAAATCTTTTATTCAGATAACGGCTCAACGGCGGTGGAGGTAGCTATTAAAATGTGCCTTCAGTATTGGGGTAACGCCGGAGTACCTCGCACCAAGGTTATTGCGTTTAATAATTCTTATCACGGGGATACATTTGGTGCCATGTCTGTGAGTGCCAGAAGTGCTTTTACGGCACCATTTGCAAGTCTTTTGTTTGATGTGATTTACATCGACACCCCTAACGCGCAAAATATAACGGATCTAAAGTCGCGGATTGCTCATCTTAATTCAGATATCGCCGGGTTTATTTATGAGCCTTTAGTTCAGGGCTCGGCAGGGATGCTGATGTATGAAGCGAAATTTCTGGATGAACTCCTTGCGTGCTGCAGGGAACATAATGTGTTCACTATCGCAGATGAGGTAATGACAGGTTTCGGCAGAACTGGTAAGCTTTTCGCATCAGATTACCTTACCGTGAAACCGGATATTGTTTGCCTGTCTAAAGGCATCACTGGCGGCACAATGGCATTGGGAGTTACTTCTTGTACCCAAAATATTTTCGATGCTTTCCTTTCGGATGATAAATTGAAAACATTCTTCCACGGGCATTCTTTCACTGCAAATCCTATCGCATGCGCGGCCGCTTTGGCAAGCCTCGATTTATTACTTGAGCCTAAAGCACTTGATGAAATCGAGCGGATCTCATCACGGCACCGGGATTTTGCCCTAAAAGTAATAAGCAATAAAAAACTAAGAGACGTAAGGCAAACCGGTACTATTCTGGCTCTCGAATGGGAGACAGACGGCAGCAGTTCTTACTTTAGCGGCCTGAGGGATAATTTGTATTCGTTCTTTTTAAAGGAAGGCATTATCTTGCGGCCATTGGGTAACATAATTTATATTTTGCCGCCCTATTGTATAAGCAACCAACAACTGGATTATATCTATTCAAAAATAGAAGAAGCTCTCGAAAAATTTTGATATGCCATTAAAAACGCTTTTTGAACAAATAATATCTCAGCCCCAACTCCACGCAAAGCTCTTAAATACGCTTTCGCTAATGGAGAATACCGGTGCCAGGAAGATTTCTGCATCCGAGCATTCTACCCAGGTAACATTAATCATTCTTAAGCATGCGGCCGAAGAGCATCGACATGCTTATTACTTAAAGAAACAAATTGGTAAAATAAATGAAACATATTGTCCTACATA
The DNA here is from genome assembly GCA_014380615.1 of Sphingobacteriaceae bacterium. Classification (GTDB taxonomy): domain Bacteria; phylum Bacteroidota; class Bacteroidia; order Sphingobacteriales; family Sphingobacteriaceae; genus Paradesertivirga. Next base: position 80,969 of record JACMJM010000014.1, on the reverse strand, counting down.
CGATTATGGTTTTTTACTTGCTCCCGCATCAAGCCGACTGTATCTAAATAAGCTTGACACGGAAATCAGCAGATATTTAAAAAACAGCCTTAACCTTAGCGGGGCGGAACTGCGTTTTGCGGCTTATTTGCTTGTTACTTATGCCATCGAAGTACGAGCGGATGAGTTATATCCGGTTTATCAGGAGGCTTTGGATTCGGCTGGAAGTAAGGTGAATGTTAAGTCTATTATTCTTGAAGAGGAGGGGCACCTCGAGGAAATGCTCAAACAGCTTAAAGATTTTTCTCCCGAATGGGAGGTACATGCCGAAAAGGCCTTGGAAATCGAAACCAGGCTCTTTAACGACTGGATTGTTGCTTTAGAAAAGGAAATTTATGTACAAGAGGCATAAAACCTTCGCTTTTTTATATGCTCTGATTTTGATATTGAATATCTATGCCTTGGTGACTCAAAATCAGCTTTTACGAATGATCGCTATGCCCTTAATCGGGACCTCGCTGATACTTTATCTGCTTATAAAAACTAAAATTGAAGAGCAGTTTCATAGATTAATTTTTATGGGATTGGTTTTATCACTTGCGGGCGATATTCAGTTGTTGTTTACCACAGGGACAGAATTTTACTTTTTAACAGGGTTGATAGCTACCTTAATTGGCTACACATTGTATTCGTATGCGTATTTTATAGATTTTACCAGCGATTTAAGCAAAACAAGGACCGTGGGAAATGTTTTGCTGATGGTACTTCTGATTGTCACTGTCAGCTTTTTTATTGCCGCTGGAAAAAGTCTCCGTGAGTTTACCTATCCTGCAATTGCCTACTTCCTGATTTTATCTGCAATGATGGTTTTATCTGGCTACAGACACAAACGAGTTAACCGTTTAAGTTTTAAATTAATCTTTACTGGTAGTTTTTCTTTTGTAATTTCCAATTTATCTATCGGGTACTACAACTTTATTGATGCCGAACATACCATGATGATAATTTTTCTTTTTACCTATCTTATAGCTCAGTATCTGGTAGTTATGGGTTCTATCGAGCGAAAGCTGTTTAAAAATTCTAAATGAACTTTTGCTAATTACAAATCTTGTTCTAGATTTGCCTTGCTTTTGGTCTCCGATTTTATCGGGGTTAAAAGGGAACCGGGTGTGAATCCCGGACAGTCCCGCTGCTGTGTTCTCCACAACGGTTATTCAATCTTAAAGCCACTGTTCGCAATGCGGATGGGAAGGCAGAATAACCGGGAGTAAGTCAGAAGACCTGCCTAAAGTGTTAACAATTCATAGCTTTCGGGGATTGAAGCTTGAGTGAAATTGCTTTACAGCGTCTCATTTTTTATTTCCCCCTTGGCTTATGGTTTTAAAATTCACCGAAATTGGTACACAAGGGTTTAGCTTTTCTTTTTTATTGTTTTCTGGTAAGCGTTATAGGGTTTAGCCCTGTAGCCGCACAGGTAGATACATTAAGGGAAGTAAAAATAAAAAGCAAACGTATTTCCACCTTTTCTGGTCAAAGCTTAGGCAGCGCAGAGTTAGAGAAGATAAATAACTTAAGTGTTGCCGATGCTGTAAAACATCTTTCAGGTGTTCAGTTGAAAGATTACGGTGGCGTTGGCGGACTTAAAACCATTAATGTTCGCAACCTGGGAAGCCTGCATACAGGTATTTTCTATGATGGTATTCAACTTGGAAATGCCCAAAACGGACAGGTAAATCTTGGTAAGTTCTCTTTAGACAATGTAGAGAATATTAGCCTCGTTAATGGTCAGTCTCAGAATTTACTTCTTCCAGCAAGGGCATACGCATTAGCAAACAGCCTAAACATTGAATCTAAAAAACCGCAATTTCATGATCGCAAAGATCAGTTTAAACTTACTTTAAAATCGGGTTCATTCGGATTGGTTAATCCTTTGTTCAAATGGGATCATGAGCTAAATTCAAAAATTTATTCTTCTTTCAGCGCCGAATATCAAAAAGCGCATGGCAGATATAAATTCCCTGAACCTACATCAAATAACCTTCTTATTAGGGAAAACGGTTATCTAAATGCTTTGCGATTAGAGGCAGGGCTATATGGTATTGCTGTTGACAGTTCGGTTTGGAGTTTGCAGACTTACCTGCATAAATCAAACAGGGGACTTCCACGCATTGTTGTAAGAAATAATAGCAGTTCAAGGCAGCAGCTATGGGATGATGACTTTTTTATTCAGGCATCATTCACTAAACCTTTAAGTAAATTTTACAAAATTTCGGGCAGGAGTAAATACGCTTATAATCATAATCGCTATCTGGATCCTGATTGGCCGGACTCGGTCGGAAAAATTGAAAATTCCTATCAGCATAATGAATATTATTTGTCAATAGCGAATAGTTACCAGGTCAATTCTAAAATAAGTGTCTCGTTAGCTACTGATATTATCCGTAATTGGATGGATGCGAAAATTGATTTAAGTACAACTGCGTTTCCTAAACCTGTTAGATACACTGGCTTAATTGCGGTAAAATCAAAGCTATTGATAAAGAATTTTGATCTTGAAGCGAGCTTACTTGAAACTATAGTCAACGAATCGGTAAAAATCGGTAAAAGTGCCGCTGATAAAACAGCTTTATCTCCTTTTGTTGAAGCTTCATGGAAACCTTTTAAAAGCATAAATCTCCGGTTAAGAGGGTTTTATAAAGAAAGCTTCCGGTTACCTACGTTTAACGATCAATATTACACGCTGATTGGCAATGCCGATCTGAAGCCTGAATATACTACTCAATACGATCTGGGTTTCAACTTTGTAAAGACATTCTCTTCTAATATTAAGTATGTATCTCTTCGTGGTGATGTTTATTACAATAAGGTTCAAGATAAGATTGTGGCATTACCATCTTACAAAAGCCTGTTTTTATGGACAATGTTGAATGTTGCCGAGGTTCAGGTAAAGGGCGTTGAAATGGGCTTAAATTCAGAAATGCTTATCCGGCAATCAGTTTCTCTTACCGCGAATTTGAATTATACCTATCAGCAGGCACTTGATAAAACTAAGGGCGGCGCAAACTTTAACGAGTTTATTCCTTATGCGCCGCAACATGCCGGATCTGCGGTTATAGGACTAAGTAAGAGCCGATATCTGCTAAACTATAATTTTCTATACACTGGAGAAAGGTATGGCTTGCGTCCTAATAACAATGACGGATATATGGAGCCATGGTATACCCATGATATATCTGCCGGATACAAATCAACCTATAAACAGCTTAGCTGCAAATTTCTGGCGGAGGTAAATAATCTGCTCAATCAATCATACGATGTGGTGAGGAATTATCCGATGCCGGGCCGGTCTTACAGAATAACACTAACAATAAATTATTAATTATATAAATATGAATATCATCAGTAGATTTAAATTAAGCGCAGTTTTGGCACTTGTAGGCGTTTTTGTATTCTCATCATGTCGCAAAGACAAGGAAGCAGAACCTTATGTGCAAGTTACATCCGGAGTTTTTGTTCTTAACGAAGGTGGATGGGGTGCAAATAATGCGTCTCTGTCTTACTTCGACTTTGGCAGTGGAGCGGTAACGGCGAATATTTATAGCTCCGCAAATCCTCAGATAGGAACGTTGGGAGATCTTGCGCAAGACATGCACGTATATGGCTCTAAAATGTATATCGTAGTAGGTGGTTCTGAGATTGTTGAAGTAGTAGATAAGAATTCCATCAAATCTATTAAGACGATTGAAATGGACGGAACCTCACCAAAAAATATCACTTCAGCTAATGGAAAGATTTTCATTAGCGCACAGGATGATAAGGTATATGTTATTGACACCGTAAGTCTTAATATCCAAAAGTCTATCCCGGTAGGTAAAGAGCCTGCTCACATGGCGGTGGTAGGGAATAAACTATATGTCACAAATTCGGGAGAATACAATCATCCTACTTATGATAATACAATCTCGGTTATTGATCTAACTACTTTAACCGAACTTACCAAGTTTACGGTTGATATCAATATGTCTCATATAGAAGCAGATCAATATGGCGATTTATATGTTGTTTCGCGAGGGCGTTCTTATGGTACAGAACCTCTTGTAAATTCTAAATTATATGTAATTAACTCTACTACCGGTAGCATTAAAAAGGTATTTGATTTTGAGATCACAAGTCTTACTATTCATAATGATATCGCTTATACTTACACCTTCAGTTATATTTCAGGAGAAAAATCATATAGAGTGCTGGATGTAAAAAACGAAACTGTAATAAGCCAGAGTTTAATAACCGACGGAACAGCTTCAACTATACAAACGCCTTATGGTATCGGAGTTGACCCTGTTTCGGGTGATGTATATATTGCAGATGCCAAAGATTATGTAAATGCGGGTAAAGTTTTTGCTTATGATAAAACAGGTAAGCAGAAGTATTCTTTTACTGCCGGACCGCTTCCGTCTGGATTCTCCTTTGTAGTTAAATAGCTTTAAGAAAAATGAAAAAAGCCATATTCTGCTGGAGCGGCGGAAAGGATTCGTCCCTTTGCTTGTACGAAGTTTTAAAAGAGGGAGAATACGACATAAAATACCTTCTTACAACGGTTAATGAAAATTTCAAGCGCATCTCGATGCATGGGGTACAGGAGGAATTATTAAAAAGGCAAGCTCAATCGATCGGTATCGAACTAAAAATTGTTTATGTACGCGAAGGGAGCAATGCGGAATATGAGCGTAATATGGAGCAATTACTTCTTTCGATGAAAACAGAAGGAATTGAGCATGTTATATTCGGCGATATTTTCCTGGAAGATTTACGTCAGTACCGTGAAAATAATCTCGACAAGATCGGTATGAAAGCTGTATTCCCATTATGGAAAAAGGATACAAAATTCCTGATTGAACGATTTTTGGAACTGGGTTTTAAAACAGTTACCTGTTGTGTAAACGATTTTTATTTGGGTGAAGACCAGGTTGGTGCAGAAATTGATGTTGATTTTATCCATTCCTTACCAGAAAACGTTGATCCATGCGGAGAAAATGGCGAGTTTCACACGTTTTGTTTTGACGGCCCTATTTTCAAGAAACCTGTTGCATTTACTAAGGGCGAAAAAGTATATAAACCCTTAGAAGTGAAAGGGGATAAGGTGTGTTCGAGCGTGGGTCAAACTAAGGGTTTTTGGTTTTGTGAATTAATTCCGATTTAAATTCTTTCGAAAGGGTTACCTATTTCATTATTGTGTATTAAGAATAAAACAAACAAAACATTATGAAAAATCTATTCAAATTCGGATTCCTTGCTTTAGCTATCACATTGTCAGCCGCTGCTTGTCAATCTACTAAAACTGAAGATAATGCTGCTGATTCAATTGATTCAACTGCAGAAGTTACTACTGATTCTTTAGGTGCTGTTGCTGATACTGTTGATTCTGCAGCTGCTGCTAGCGTTGATTCGGTACAACACTAAAATATTGGTTAACCCTAAAGCCATTGTCGATCACGGCAATGGCTTTTTTATTTGATATCGAGGATTGTATAATCTTTGCTGTTAAAACTAAACATTCCGCCCGTCCTCAATCCTATTAATTGCTTACCTATCGGCGAAAAAGAGGATATAGCAAAAAATGATTCATTTTCTATAGTAAGTAAGCCAGCACTAATGGAAATGAAGAAATTTCCGTTGTCGGTTATTGCCACACTTCCGTTTTGAATTGAATCTGAAGATTTATCAATAGAAATTTGAGATAACTGGTGTTTCAGCTTCATAGCCTCATATAATTGAGCCTCATTTCTGCTAATCTCCTGCTGCATCATTTCCCTGGTTGTTTCGTATTTATCTCCCGCACTGCTTTTGGTGTCGTCCTGAGATGCTTCTTTAGCAGAGGTTATAGCGTTCTCAGCCGACTTAATTCGTTCTTCAACGTACTGGGAGCACTTCTCGAGCAATGCTCGTTTTAAAATTTGCATCCCGCAAAGGAACTAAATATTGAGGTTTAATTGAATAATATGCTTTGCTAAATAATTTTCTGCGGATACATTTGTAACAGATACATTCAACGTCAATCCAAGAACTAAAAAACATTCAAATGATTAGCAATCACGAAATAGACTATCGCATACATGGCGAAGAAATGCAGTATGTTGAGGTAGAACTTGATCCTCAGGAAACAGCAGTGGCAGAAGCAGGTGCTTTTATGATGATGGAAGATGGTATACAAATGCAAACCATTTTTGGTGATGGCAGCCAGCAGCAATCGGGTTTTATGGGTAAGATCTTCAGCGCAGGCAAACGTTTGCTTACCGGCGAGAGCTTATTTATGACCGCCTTTACCAATATCGCTCAGGGAAAAAAGAAGGTAAGCTTCGCATCTCCGTATCCGGGAAAAATTATTCCGCTTGATTTGTCTCAACTGGGAGGGAAGGTTACCTGCCAAAAAGATTCATTCTTATGCGCGGCCAAGGGCGTAAGCATTAGTATTGAGTTTCAACGAAAATTAGGGGTCGGACTATTTGGAGGAGAAGGCTTTATCATGCAGAAACTTGAGGGTGATGGTATGGCTTTCGTTCATGCGGGTGGCCACGTTACCGAAAAAACGTTACAACCCGGCGAAATATTGAAGATTGATACAGGCTGCATAGTTGCCTTTACTAGGGATATCAATTACGACATCCAATTTGTTGGAGGTATAAAAAATACTTTTTTCGGTGGTGAGGGCGTGTTTTTTGCCACATTGCAGGGACCAGGTAAAGTCTGGATTCAAACCTTGCCGATAAGCAGGCTGGCAGGTCGAATATTATCTTATGCAACCAACAGAAAAGAAGAAGGAAGTTTATTAGGCGGTCTGGGAAATCTATTGGATGGAGATGGACGATAAAATGGTTTAATAGGAATCAGGTAGCGTCATGTTGAGCCCGTCGAAGCATAGAGCTGGTAATCCACCTCACAACCCTTCGACGGGTTCAGGGTGACTCTTCGACTATTATTGCCTTCCCGGGCACTTTTTACAACGTTTGCCCTTTTTGTATTTTTTACAGCATTTTTTTTGATCGCAGCAGGATAAAAAGCTGGCGAAGCCCTTCGCAAACTCCGGATCAGTGGGGAGAGTTCTCTCGTCGATATTCAAATTGGCCGGGCAGATGATTTCCATTAGAGCAAAGGTACTTATTTAGAATTGTTCTAAACAATTTTTTTGAAGATTTCGTTTATCTTGTATCTGATTAGAGTTATGATAAATAAAGTAGTCGCAAACGCAGAGACCGCTATCGCTGATATCATTGATGGCATGACCTTGATGCTGGGTGGTTTTGGGCTCTGCGGAATTCCGGAGAATTGTATCTCAGCACTCGTAAAGAAAAATATTCTCAATCTTACCTGTATTTCTAACAATGCCGGAGTTGACGATTTTGGCCTCGGTTTAATGCTAAAACAGCGGCAGTTGAAAAAGATGATCGCATCGTATGTTGGTGAGAACGCAGAGTTCGAACGTCAATTGCTTTCGGGCGAACTTGAAGTGGAACTCATCCCGCAAGGAACTCTGGCAACTCGCTGCATGGCTGCTGGATATGGTATGCCTGCAATATTCACTCCCGCCGGTGTCGGAACAGAAATAGCGGAGGGTAAAGAGATAAGAAACTTTAATGGTAAAGATTATTTAATGGAGCTGGCTTTTGATGCCGACTTCGCCCTGGTAAAAGCCTGGAAAGGAGACACAGCCGGAAATCTTATTTACAAAGCTACAGCCCGCAATTTTAATCACGTTATGGCAATGGCAGGAAAAATAACAATTGCAGAAGTAGAGCATTTAGTTCCTGCCGGTGAGCTTGATCCCGATCATATTCATACACCCGGAGTATTTGTGCAAAGGATTTTTGAAGGGAAGAACTATGAAAAACGGATTGAACAGAAAACTGTTAGAATACGCTGATTATGCTGGATAAGAACGGAATAGCTCAACGAATAGCGAAAGAAATCAAAGATGGTTATTATGTGAACCTGGGTATCGGGATTCCAACCCTTGTAGCCAACTTTATTCCCGAAAAAATGAGCGTTGTATTGCAGTCGGAAAACGGCTTGCTTGGTATGGGGCCCTTTCCGTATGAGGGTGAAGAAGATCCTGACCTGATCAATGCGGGTAAACAAACCATAACCACCTTAAAGGGCTCTGCTTTTTTCGATTCGGCAATGAGTTTTGGTATGATTAGGGCTCAAAAAATCGATCTCACTATTCTGGGAGCGATGGAGGTATCGGAGAACGGCGATATCGCCAATTGGAAAATACCCGGCAAACTGGTGAAAGGTATGGGAGGTGCAATGGATTTGGTGGCATCGGCAAAAAATATAATTGTTGCTATGCAGCATGTAAATAAGGCTGGAGAAAGTAAGTTACTTCCAAAATGTTCCCTGCCCTTAACCGGAGTAAACTGCGTGAAAAAAATTGTTACCGAACTGGCGGTTTTGGATGTTTTACCCCAAGGTGGCTTTAAGCTTTTGGAACGAGCTCCCGGAGTATCGGTTGATGAAATAAAAGCGGCAACGGCTGGAAAATTGATTATTGAAGGTGATATCCCAGAAATGGACTTCTAAAGTTCTGATTTTGATAGGAACTGTATTTTTTGTTTTAAGTCCTCCGATATATCCTTAGAAACTCGAATAATATCTTCTGCTATCTGCGTGTTATTACTAACTACATTATGACAGTTGTTTTTAAATGGTAACAAATATTCACGATAAGCCGGCACTACATGGTTGTGCCATTTATATAAAATATCTTCTTCCGAATAGCCTCGTTCTATCAAATCGCGCTTTAATCTTCGCTGTAAGGCAATTTCCTCTTCAGTATCTAAAAATATCTTTAAATCGAGTATTCGGGCAATTTCTTCAAAATGTAAAATAAATAAGCCCTCTACGATCAATATAGGTGCGGGCTTTAATTCAAGCAACTTTGGAGTTGCCGATGCATTATTAAAAGTATATTCTTTTTTGTAAACAGTTTCACCAGCTATCAATGTATTGATATGCTCTAAAAACAGAGCTTTGTCGATAGTTGAAGGCAGATCAAAGTTGTATTGTTTGTTTTCCTCGGCAGACATTTCTCCAACCGGGATATAATAATCATCCTGAGAAACCAGCGAAATCTGACTTTTATCAAAATGCTTTAAAAAGCAATTCAAAAAAAAAGTTTTACCCGATCCACTTCCCCCTGCGATACCTACAATAAAGGGTTTATTCATTCGGCATGCCGTAATCTATAGTAACCTGAAATCTTTTATCTAAAGCACCAAGCAGTTCAGCTGTAGCTTTTGTTATCACAATGATAACATCTTTAGTGGTTTCATTTTCAGTAAACTTACCAACTATCTTCACAAAAGTAACTCTGTCAGTCATGGGGTTTGTAACCTTAACCACGGTGCCAATCGGAGCTGTTCTATGTAGAGCCAGCATTTTTGTTCCATCAAGGTTTTCGTCGGTAATCCAAACTGCTACACCGCGCTCATTGCGTTCTGACAAGCCTAAACGGCTGGTTGGAATTTTGGGTTTCTCGGGTAGAGCTTCTGCGGGTGTCTCGGCTGCTGCAGGAGTGGAAGTTGGAATTATTACCTGAGGCTTCGCTGCAACAACTACAGGCTGTTCGGCGGCACCCTGCCCCGGACGTATCTTGAGGGTTTGACCAATACTGAGATTATTTCCTCTTAAATTGTTTAGTTGCTTAATGTCTTCAACCGTAGTATTAAAGCGTTTAGCAATCATGTTCAAATATTCCCGGGGACCAACTTTATAATCTATAATAATTCCGTTGCCAGGTGTTTGCGGTTCGATTTTTGCCGAAGAGCCGAATGGCCGGATAGTAGGCACTTTAATAACTATCCCGATTTGGAGAGCAATGTTGTTGTTTTGCTCTATAATGGTTCTTGGCGAAACATTATAGATCCTGCCTATCGAATAATAAGTTTCTTTGGGTAGTACTTTATGAAGAATAAGCTGATTGCCGTTTTGATTTTCAACTCCTACAGAGTCGATCAAGTTATTAGCTATTGCGCCGAAAGAAAAAAGAACGCAAAAAATTGAGAAGAAAAAGCGCATTTGTTTAGTATCCCTTAGTTAATTAAGCCTGCAATTATACTAAATACGATACAAATTCTTGTTTGTTGTTACGTATGTAGAAAAGATGGCTGTTCTGGATAAAGAACGCTTCAGGGTTAAGTTTTTGTATATCCTCAGCCAGAATATCTTCTAATACTATATTTCCATGCTGGTATACAACTAGTTGCTGACAGATTTTTTTTTCTTTATCCGTATGAAATACAAGTATTTCCTTATCTCCAAAACTTAAATAAAAGGCAGGGCCGATAATACTTTCGGGTAAAAGATGCTTAATGGATGAGGTTTCTTCCAGAATTTCGGGCAGCAGGATGTTCCTTGTTACAGAAAAACTCGGTGCTGCTGGAGCGGATATTAAATCGCCCGTGGCCGGTGATATTAATTCTAATAATTTAGGCTGAATTTTGGGGTTATAAACCAATATTCCCTTATCGGTAACGTCGTGTAATGTTTTATGATATTGCTGCCATGCCATATCTCCGGCTTTATCGATGGCGATTATGCCTTTATGCTCCGGGTTACTCTCATTTACGTAGCTATGCAGAAATACCATACCGTCAACCACCCGGTCTAAGCTCCAAAACCAGCCTTCCTCTACCGTGATTTCTTTGAACAGGCATTTACCGCTGGTATAATCAAAGGCCGAAAAGTAAGTAATCCTTTCAGATACATCTCTTGTCTCTACGGCTACTATGGTATTGCTGTCGTCGGTTTCAATTTTCCAGATTATCCCTCTGAAGGTTTCAGACAATGAGGGTTTTAATTTATATTTATAACTTGCAGACATCAGTTCAAAATTAACCTATTTTATGAATCATCCCCTAAGTCATTTAAGAGCTGCGTTACTGTTAATGCTAACAGTTGTTATCCAGTCGTTTGCGTTTGCACAACCCAAGGTGAAAGTATATACTTTCGAAATGAAGGAAGAGATAGGCCCCTCTGCATGGCGATTAACTCAAAAAGCATTTGAAGGCGCCTCAAAATCAAAGGCCGATGTTTTATTAATAAGAATGAATACCTACGGAGGAATGGTAGATTTTGCCGATTCGATAAGAACTGCGTTACTTAATTCTCCTATAAAAACCATTGTTTATATCGACAATAACGCCGCCTCCGCCGGAGCGTTGATTGCCATTGCCTGTGATAAAATTTATATGAAACGCGGGGCGGGAATAGGTGCGGCGAGCGTGGTTAACGGCAAAGGCGAAATTATGCCCGAGAAGTACCAATCGTATATGCGGGGCCTGATGCGTTCAACCGCCGAAGCTAAGGGACGGGATCCTAAAATAGCGGAAGCTTTCGTTGATCCTGATATCGTTATTCCAAATGTTATTGAAAAGGGGAAGGTACTTACCTTAACCAGTAGAGAAGCTATAAAGCTGGGTTTTTGCAGCGCCGAAGCGGCTTCCATACAAGAAGTGCTGCGGGCCGAAAAAATTAAGCATTATGAGCTGATAAATCATAAAGTTAGTCCTCTTGATCGGTTAATAAGCTTTCTTATGAATCCCGCGATAAGCGGCGTGTTGATTTTACTGATTATCGGAGGGATTTATTTCGAGATGCAAAGCCCGGGGATAGGGTTTGCTTTATTGGTTTCGGTTGTGGCTGCTTTGTTATATTTCGCGCCTTTGTACATGGAAGGATTGGCGGCACATTGGGAGATAGGACTTTTCATCATTGGATTGATACTTCTTGCTCTCGAAGTTTTCGTCATTCCCGGTTTCGGTGTAGCCGGAATATTAGGGATTTTATGTGTAGTAGCAGGTTTAGCTTTAAGTTTAGTTATGAATAATATGTTCGATTTTACACTTACCGGCCCGGAGAAAGTAAGCGGTGCTTTCATTCTTGTACTGGGGTCGATGATTCTTTCCATCGTTGTATCTGTTATTTTCGGCCGGTCATTATTGCGTTCTTCGGCATTTCAACGTTTAGTTCTAAAAGATGAACAGCGTTCGGGCCTGGGGTATGTAAGCGGCAGGCAAACTATCGATCTCATCGAAAAAACAGGTGTTGCGACTACTGATATGCGTCCATCCGGAAAAATTGAAGTAGAAGGAGCCTGGTATGATGCTGTGGCTTTAGATGGTTTTATTGAAAAAGGAACAGAGGTGCTTGTAACCAAGCAGGAAAATTATAATGTATTTGTAAGGAAAAAGGTCGTTTAAAACTTTAAAAGGCCAGGCTGGTTTCTATTAAAAATTTAATATGAAAGCAGAAGAAATCGGTCTTGAAGAAGTTAAAGTAAAATCTATCGTTGATCAGTTAAACGAATTACTGGCCAATTATCATATTCATTATCAAAAATTAAGAGGCTGCCATTGGAACGTAAAAGGCAAGAGCTTTTTTACCCTGCATGTAAAATTCGAAGAACTTTACACCAATGCAGTAGAATCTATCGATGAGCTTGCGGAGCGAATCTTAACCCTCGGAAAGTCTCCTTTAAGCACTTATAAAGAATATATCGCCACTTCCCGGATACAGGAAATAAATACTATCGGAATGGAAGATATTGCATTGGTAAACGCGGTTTTAGAAGACTTTGCTACCCTGATTGAAATTGAACGGGAAATTATGGAAAGCACTTCCGAGTACGGCGATGATGGTACTAATGATATGATAAATCGCTTTATGCAGTTTAAGGAGAAAAATACCTGGATGCTTAGGGCATTCTGCGGAAAGAAATAAAAAAAGGCTGTCTCAAAAGTCGGCAACATTTAAATTCTTGGCGTCAGGGCTGATCCGCCAGCTGGCGGACTTTTTGACTTCGTAGCAACAATCTTTCGACGGGCTCAAGATGACTACAGCGACTTTTGAGACAACCTTTTATACTTCTTGTTTTTGTGAACTCAAATAAGTTTGATATTCCTGTCCTTCAACATAATGCTTAAAGTTGGTAATATCTTCACGAACCATTTTTTCAAACAGGCCATTAAGTAGATTAGCCACCCCGCGACCAATATTTCCGGCAGGAGGGAAGTAATTGATCTCAACGTTTAACTCGGTTCCAAGTCCGTTAATCGCATCAGAGAATTCTACTTTTCCGGCATTATCAATCATCGATCCTTCCAAAGATTGCCAGCCGATGTAACTGTTCTGTTCTTCACGGGTAATTTCCGCCTTCCATTTTATCTTCAATAAATCATTTGGAATATTGGCACTCCATTCAGATTTTGTTTCATCCAGTTCGGTTACCGCATGCAGGTGTTTCATAAATCTTGGCAAATTTTCGAAATTTCTCCAGAAACTGTAAACTTCGTCGCGGGGCCTGTCTACGATAAATCGTTCAGAAATTCTGATAGCCTGCAAATCAGTGCTGTCTTTACCGATTTTATTGTAAATAGGGCAAAAGCCTGTAGCACCACGATATAATAATATCCCTCCAACCGCTGCTTCCTGCAAGCCTATAAAAGGGTGGCTGAAAATCTGTTTTACTCCTTTATAGAGAATATAAGTACCTGCGGCAATTGAAATTAAGCGTTCGGTTGTATTTACGTTTTCGGCGTCTTTCGGTTCAAGAAATGAACCTTTCAAAGATTCATTTACTTTAGTTGTTAGTGTTTCAAGCATAATTTCATAGATTTTATAACAGAGTAACAACTTTATCCCGAAATAGTTAGCTAAATTTTTATTAAAGTGGAGCAAACACTCTTATTAGAAAGTCGTTTTATGATGTGTATGAAACAACTGTTCTTAATATCACACGATACAACCACAGCCGTACAGATTGGCGTTTCAATAACCGGAATCGCGTCGCTTGAGCCCGAAAGAATAGCTGCGATTAACGCGTTTCTAACGATTAATCACCTGAAAAATATAATCCCCGTATGGGATGATGACGATCAATTTGAGGAAATATTAGATGCTTATACGTTTATAACCGTGGAAGACGCGAATAAAAGTATCTATAGCCGAAAGATGCAGTAAATTTTTTGGAAAGGTGCTTAGGGCTTTCATAGGTGCTTCAGTCCCGCTTTCCCTTTCAAGTCCGCCAAAGCACTTATCCCGCACACTTCGGGCTTTCCAGTTCAATCGGGTTTAGAATTGCAAATCAGGAGCCTTTATTAGTTTTAAGCATACCAAAAGTTCCGAACTTTTGGTATGCTTAAAAATCTATCTTTTCACCGCCTCTAACCAGGCATCGGCCATCAACTTTGCACCGGCCATTGTTGGATGCACTCCATCCGGAGCCCAGTATGAACCGGGAGCAATTTCCAATGCCTTATCAAAAATCTTCTGGTAAGGGATAAATACAGCATTAAATTCTTTAGCGATTTCCTGTGATGCGTTTTGGTATTCTCCAAATGGAGGGAACCAGCTTTTATCTACAGCAGATCCCATAATTGCAAAGGGTTCGCCGATTATAAATTTAACATCAGGGAGTTTTTCTTTAGTTCGTTGAAGCAATGCACGGTAATCATTTCTATAAATTTCTAAAGTTCCTTTATATCCGTTTTTTACAAGGTGCCAGTAGTCGTTAACTCCTATCAGGATACTTATAATAGTAGGCTTTAGGTTAAGGGCGTCTATCTCCCAGCGTTCTGCTAATTGATGAACTTTATTTCCGCTTACACCTCTGTTATAGATTTTAAGTTTTTTTTCCGGATAGGCGTTTAATAGTTCTGCCGCGGCCAAAAAAGCATATCCTCCGCCAAATCCTTTTTGGGTATTTGAGCCCATGTCGGTGCGTGAGCGGCCTGCGTCGGTAATAGAATCGCCCTGAAAGAGGATAGTGTCTCCCGTGTTGATCGAAATTCTTTTAGGTTTCTTTTCTGCTTCGGCAGATAGAAGAATATTGGGGATACTTAAAGCACCGATGCTGCCGATAGCCACTTTGCTTATAAAGTCTCTCCGGCTTGAATTACTGGTTTTCATTCAGCAAGATATTTAAAAAAAATAAAAAAGCGATTTGATTTAAGTTCTCCGAACCCGCATAATTTCCTGTCCGATGATCCGAACCACGCCGTTGCTAAATTGCCCGTCAATCAGTTCCCATTCGCCCTCATCATTCAGCTGAATGCAAGCACACATATTGCCCTCGCTGTACACCAGATACTGATGAAAGGACGGAATAATTTCTAATTGCTGAGGCCCTCTTTCATCTATTGCTGCTTCAATAAAAAATGATGGCCCTGGCTTTGAATTATTCGCGGTTTGATTGTTTACTTCCATTTTATTTTAACACAGAAAATTAAGTAATTGTTGATGAGATGTATATTTGATTATAGTAAGATAAGTGAAAACCAAAATAGTTGTATTAACGGGTGCGGGCGTTTCTGCCGAGAGCGGCCTGAAAACCTTTCGTGATTCGGATGGATTATGGGAAGGATATAATGTTTATGATGTAGCTACCCCCGAGGCATGGGAGAGGAATCCATCAATGGTGCAAGACTTTTATAATATGCGAAGAAAGGATGTTCTTGGAGCAGAGCCTAATCCGGCACATTATGCGTTAAGATTGCTTGAGGATAAATTTGATGTAACGGTAATTACTCAAAATATAGATAACCTGCACGAGAGGGCAGGGTCGTCCAACATCATTCACCTGCATGGTATAATTACAAAATCACAGTCGGATATCAATCCGAAATTGGTTTATGATATTGCCGGATGGGAACTAAACATGGGCGAAACCTGCGAGCTAGGTTCTCAGCTTCGACCGCATGTAGTGTGGTTCGGTGAATCTGTCCCGATGATTGAAAAAGCGGCTGCTATAGCGTCGAAATCCGATATTTTTATCGTTATCGGTACTTCTTTAGCTGTTTATCCGGCTGCCGGACTAATTAATTTTGTTCCATATTCTTCTCAAAAAATAATCGTTGATCCTAACTCACCCGCTGTGAACGCGAATAATTTAAGAGTTATAAATGGTAGGGCCGGTAAAGCTGTCCCTCAATTGGTAAACGATCTTTTACGTGATTTTGAATAGTTTTCCTAAATTGGAAACACATTTTATATGAGAACCAGATCCCTTTTGTTTTTACCGTGTTTTTTGATTTTAGCGGTTAATTGCTTTGCGCAAAAAATAAGGATAGAAAATAGTGATGGAAAGGTTTCAGAGAGTGATATTATTGAAATTAGAAAGATCAGCAGGTTTGAGAAAGACCTCTATAACAACCTATTTAACACACGGGATAACGACAGTCTGGTTGTAAAAGTGACTATACTGGGTGCCGCATCTTTTAAAAAGGTTCAAAAAAACTACTCGGGACTGCATAATGTGGTGGGATTTTATACTCCCTCTTTAGATGAAAGTTTTGTACTGAGGCGTTCGGGATACCTTAGTACAGTGATTCATGAAATGAGCCATTGTTTTTTAAGCCATAACCTGAACAATCCTCCACGATGGTTAAACGAGGGAATAGCCGAATTTTGCGGCAGTATGGTGATAGATGGCGATAGGGTTTCGTATGCGCCGGATGCCGGTAGATTAAAGGCAGTGAAAACAATGGTTTCTAAATCCTCACTTGATTTGTACCGCCACATAAACCTTGCTGATAATCAGTGGCACGATCTTAATCAACGTACAGACCTTTATTCCATATCGTACGCAGTAATATACTTTTTGATCAAAAAAAATCCGAGCATATTAAAGCGAATGCTTTTGTTGATGAAGGAGGGGCAAAGCTCTGTAAATGCAATAGAATATACTTATGGAGGCTTCAATAATTTCCAAAACGACTTCAATGTCTTTTACAGAAGTATTGTAATTTAAAAATTGTATCAACAAAAAAGCCGGAGCCATACTGCAATTCAGTATGGCTCCGGCTATATGATTTTAGTTTTATTGTTCGTTTCGCTTCAAACCGTATTTCTCTATTTTACTGTAGAGATGGCTTCGCTGGATGTCAATATCATCCGCGGTTTTAGAAACATTCCAGTTGTTTTTTTCGAGTTTGTATTTGATATACTCTTTTTCAGCATAATCTTTATACTCCTGGAAGCTGCCGAATTCATCGTAATTGGTTGAAGACGACTGATTTTGAGCGGGTGTTGTACCTGTAGCATGACTAAGAGGTTGCGTTGCCGAAGGGTTGGCGAAAGTGCGCACATCGCCCTCGGTAATAACTTTATCACTCAAAATAATTAGCCGCTCTACCATATTTCGTAATTCCCGGATATTTCCGGTCCACGGCAGTGATCTAAGCGTATCCATGGCACCATCACTAAATTTTTTGGTAGGCATGCCGTATTCATTGCAAATTTCTTCACAAAAACTTTCAGCAATTAGCGGCACATCGTCTTTCCGTTCGGCTAGCGATGGTACATGGATCAGAATAACACTCAGGCGATGGAATAAGTCCATCCTGAAGTTGCCTTCTTCGATCTCTTTTAACAGGTCTTTATTTGTTGCTGCTACTACCCGTACATCAACATCAATCTCTTTTTCGCCGCCAACCCGGGTAATTTTACTTTCCTGAAGCGCACGTAACACCTTGGCTTGAGCCGAAAGACTCATATCACCAATTTCGTCCAGAAATAAAGTTCCGCCGCTGGCTTGTTCAAATTTACCTATCCGCTGTTTTACAGCAGATGTAAAAGATCCTTTTTCGTGTCCGAAAAGCTCACTTTCAATTAGCTCAGATGGGATTGCGGCGCAGTTAACCTCTATAATCGGCCCGTTAGAACGGTTTGATTTTTCGTGAAGCCAGCGCGCAACTAATTCTTTACCGCTACCATTCGCACCAGTAATTAAAACCCTGGCATCAGTAGGGGCAACCCTTTCGATGGTATCTTTTATCTTTGAGATAGCTGGCGAGTTGCCAAGCATATCACGTACTTTACTTACTTTTCTTTTAAGAACCTTTGTTTCGGTAACGAGGTTTCCGCGTTCGAGCGCATTTCTAACTGTTATCAGTAAGCGGTTTAGATCAGGTGGCTTTGAGATAAAGTCATAAGCACCTTTTTTACTTGCCTCAACGGCTGTTTCTATAGTTCCGTGTCCCGAAATCATAATGAACGGAATGTCTGGCTTTAGGGCGAGTGCTTCAGTAAGCACCTCCATACCATCCATTTTATTCATTTTAATGTCGCATAGAACTAAATCAAAATCATCTTTTTTTATTTTTTCGAGTCCGTCAACACCATTATCTACATCTTCAACCTCATAATCCTCGTACTCAAGTATCTCGCGTAACGTATTTCGTATAGCGCGCTCGTCGTCAACAATTAGAATTTTTGCCATAGTGATTCTTATGCTATCAAACGCAAGGTGCTAACAATTGTTTGAAATTTGTATACAAATATATACAGTTTTATGAGGGGAGGATAGAAAAATAATAAAGCCCTTCATTTCTAAAGGGCTCTAAATAAGTTTCACAGGCTTATAAGCCGGGTTTTGTTTTCCGCCTAAGCAGAACTTCTATCATTTATCTGGCAGTACCGTTGCCGGCACCATCTAACGGCCTACCCATTCCGAAAAAAAGCTTTCGCTTTTAAGGAGCGAGCAACTCCTGGTTCGGAACTTATTTGGCCTTTCAACTCCCGGGGTTTACCGCAATGTATGTCGCCATACAAGGCCGTGAGCTCTTACCTCACGTTTTCACCTTTTCTCCGATTTGCACCAGAGTAGTTTATTTTCTGTGGCACTTTCCGTCTCCCGGTTAAACCGAAATCCTTCCCGTTAGGAAGCGAGATGCTCTGTGTTGCCCGGACTTTCCTCTCCCGATTTTACATCGGCAGCGATAGAACGGCCTGTGAAGACAAAGATAGCTAATATTCGTGACGCTGATAAGCGGCTTTGAAATCTTGGGCCATTATATCAAAGCGGCTTACCACGGCGTTTATAAAATCTTCGTCTAAAATTTCAAAAACACTGTTTACGCCATCTAACATATCGATTTCTGAAAGTTTGTAAGTTTGCTCAAGGATTCCTTTCTCGAATTTCACGATATACTTCATGTTCATCGAAAATATGGTGATTTTACAATCAGGGCGGGGTAATTCTGCTACTACTCTCATTCATGATTTCTTTTAATAAGTGGGCCAGAGGATCGGCTCCATTTAAAGTGCCAAAGCTAGCAATAGGTTTAAACCTGGCAAACAGTTCTTCACTGTACCAGTTTTCTTCGCGGGTTTTCTTTATAACTTCCCGGTGTTCGGGTGATTGATATGCGAATGCTTTTACATCCTCAATGCTTTCCCATACAGAGAAAGTAGCCTGCCTGTATAAAGGAGCTTCACCGATACCAAAAGAGGTGATATATCCTTTAGCCTTCAACATCAGCTTTGCTGTTTTATCTACATTTGCCCAAAAGTTTTTAAGGCGGTTAAACCGGATAGTTGCACGGGTTAAAACAGCTACAGGGCCGGTATAGGTGTTTATTTCAGCTTTGCCAAAAGGTTCTTTGCCATCCCATTTGCCGTGACTGATTAGGGGTTGACAAAGAATGGTGTAGGTTTCGAGAGCCAGGTGTTTCCACCAGAATGAAATGAATGAGTGTTGTTGGAAGCGCTTAAAGTCATCTTCCGTGTTCCAAACGGTTAGCAGTGCCCATTGCCGCAAATCGGCCTCTTTGTCGAAAGTGCCGTTTTTACCGCTTCCCATCAGTTTCCAAAAGCTGCAATTTTTGTTCATCATCAAAGGGATGCGATGAATAGCCATAGCCAGAAAGGCGAAAGGAATTTTACCCGGGGAGTACCTGATGATTGTTAACGCGACCAGCATTTAAAATTTAACAAATAAAAAAGCCATCCAGTTATTGGATGGCTTTGAGTATATCAAAATTACTTATTCTTCGTCAGTACTTTCCCCGTAGCTAACTTTCGGGATTTGCTTATCGATTTGCCAGCGGCCTGTTCCTTCCTCACCAATCAGGTCAAAAAGTTCGAGTATTCTGCGTGCCACATATTCTTCTTCAATTTGCTCTTTCAAGAACCATTGGATAAATTCGAACGTGGTGTAATCTTTCAACCGGATACACTGATCCGCAATGCGGTTTAATTGGCCTGTAACCTTTATCTCCTGTTGAAGAGAGAGTTCAAAAACGGTTTTGAACGATTCAAACTCCTGAGGGATGTTGGTAACTTCCGGCGATATTGCTCTGCCACCTAAATCATTAACATACTTAAAAATCTTGAGCATGTGTCCGCGCTCTTCGTTTGATTGTTTTTCAAGATATCCGGCACTATGATCGAAACCGTTGCGGTTACAATACGAAGACATAGCTAAATATACCGCTGAGGAATATGCTTCAGCTTTTATTTGTTCGTTTAAAAGGAGTTCGATTTCTTCCGAAAGAGAAGTCCTTAATCTGAGAAGATCTTTCATATTAAATTTCTATCAATACTAATTTACGATTATAACAACAATTACTCCAAAAAGTAGGTGGCCAATGTAATACAGATTAAATCTAAATACTATAAAGATGGGGGCGAAGGCATTCGCAGATTATGCTGTTAAGATGCAGATTGAATTTTGCCCCCGAAAGAAGTTCTTTGAGATTTAAGGTGTCGGTAAGTGTTAGAACGAAGCAACGTTCGGCATAAGGAGGCATTAGTACGGCAACATCGGTAACAGATGAAGATGATAGAATCATTTTTACCAAATCTATCGAATTAACGCGTTTCGTAAAATCAATGAAGTCGGTAGCGCGAAAGGAGTTGGTTATATCGCCAAATTCTAAAATGTACGAATTAGTTTTATCGCATTGAGAAACAGAACCATGTACTGTTCTGAAAACCTCTACTATATTAATACAAGTATCTATCATCTCGCTGGCTCAAATTTACGCATTGTTTATAATTAGTCCAAATAAGAACGGATAATTTGTGAATAAAATATACTAAATATGTTAGTAAATAGTTAAGTTTGTATTATGTACGCAATAGTGGATATTGAAACGACGGGAGGACATGCGTCGGCAAACGGAATAACCGAGATCGCTATTGTTATTCACGATGGTGTTAAGGTGGTACGCCGCTACGAAACCTTAATTAATCCGCAAAAAAATATTCCCATTTACATATCGGCCCTTACAGGTATAAGCAATGAGATGGTGGCTAAAGCACCATTGTTTTCGGAAGTGGCGGCAGAAATTTTCGGCTTGATTCATGATAAGATTTTTATCGCTCATAACGTAAACTTCGATTATTCCTTTTTAAAATATCATTTATCCGCCTGCGGGTACGAACTTCAGTGCAAAAAACTTTGCACGGTTAGGTTGAGCCGAAAAGTTTTTCCCGGATTGATTTCTTATAGTTTAGGCAGGTTATGTAAACAGCTTAAGGTTGATCTGCGCAACCATCACAGAGCAGGCGGTGATGCAGAGGCCACCACTATGTTGTTTTCAATGATATTGGAGAATGATAAGGAGGGCCATATCAATCAATCATTAAATAGAAACTCTAAAGAACAGCTTTTACCTCCCAACTTAAAAAGAGCCGAATTTGATAAATTGCCAAATACACCCGGGGTTTATTATTTCTACAATCAAAAAGGGAAGGTTTTATACGTCGGAAAAGCGAAAAATCTAAAGAAGCGAGTGAGTTCTCATTTTACCGGGAATAATGCTAATAAGCAACGTCAGGATTTTATGCGGGAAATTTGCTCGATTAATTTTCAGGAGTGCGGAACAGAACTCATGGCTTTTATTCTCGAAGCAACCGAAATAAAACGCTTGTGGCCCGAAAATAATCGTGCCCTAAAGCGTTTTGAACAGGCATACGGACTTTTTATGTATGAAGATCAGCGTGGTTACCAGCGCCTTTTGATCGATAAGAAACGTAAAGGCTCTATTCCTCTTTACAGCTTCAACCAGGTTTTCGAAGGACATAGTTTATTAAGGCAACTTATGGAGGAGTTTGAACTTTGTCCGAAACTCTGCTTTGTTCAAAGGAATCAGGATGACTGTATAGGCGTTGAGAATAAACCCTGTAAAGGTGCCTGTAAAGGAACTGAAAGTAGGGCACTCTATAACATTCGTGTGCAACAGGCTATTGCACGATTAAAATCAAATCTTCCCTCGTATGCTTTACTTGATAGCGGCAGAAACGAAGAAGAACAAAGTGTGATTGTAATGGAGCAGGGACACCTGCACGGGATGGGTTACGTAATGAAAAACACTCCGCTTGAAAATCTGGCCTGGTTTAAGAATATTGTGCAGCCCTATCCCTCAAACGATTACGTCCGTAATCTGGTGCATACTTACGCGAGCAAATATCCCGAAAGGATTATGAGCTTTTAGTTTGGTTTCTATACAACTGCGGCGAAAGCCCTGTTTTTTGTTTAAACAGCTTCGAAAAGTAGAAAACAGAATCAAAATTTAATTCGTAGGCTATTTCTTTTATCGGCCTGGTACTATCACCCAAGAGTTGTTTCGCTTTTTCGATTTTGAGCTGAATGAGGTATTGTCCGGGAGCGAGGCCGGTATAATTTTTAAACGTTTTTCTGAATAATGAATACCCGATGCCGAGTTCACGGGCCACGCTTTCGGGAGAAACATCACGATTAATGTTGCTTCTGAAAAGGAGTGTTGCCTGAATTACCAGTTTTGAAATATGGTCGTCCAGCGCATAGGTACTTTGCTTTTGCAGCGAATAAACACTGCCTAATATGTGCATTAAAACACCTGAAATGTATTGCTGATAAGCCGGTTTTTCTGTTTTGGTTTGGTCGATAATTATTTCGAAGAGTTTAATAATCTCGGGTTTGACGCCAATGCTTATAACCGGTTCGGGAGGAATAAAAAAACCTGTTTTAACCTGATTTTCGGCTATTTGTCCGTTAAATCCTACCCAATACTCATTCCAGCCCGAAGGGTGTGCCGGTTTATAGCTGTGTTTATCACCAGGGAATAAAAAAATAATATCTCCCGCGCTAATTGTGCGCTTCCCCGCAGCTTTCGACTCGAACATTCCCTCTCCCCGGGTAATATAAATCAATTGATATTCCTGTAAGATCCGGCCTGTTTTCCAATCAAATCCGTAAGGCTGCGGATGGCCCTTTGAGGGATATGAATTCGGATTTTCTATACGGGTGAATCCTGTGTTTAGAATATGCAATCCCCACAATTCATCCTCTTTACTTACAGGAAGATATTTATAATAATTTTCCAAGTCCGGGTGTCAAAAAGTTAATGTAAAATATCAAAAAATCTATTTGGCAGAGATATATCAGTAATAGATTTGCATATTCAATTATAAACTAACTTAATAAATATATGTCACAATCTTCTTTAAAGGTAGGCCTGTTCGGTATCGGCCTCGATGCGTATTGGGATCAGTTTGAAGGTTTGAAGGCGAGGCTTGAAGGTTATCTTCTCGAAGTGAATAATAAGCTTTCTGAAATCCATCCTGAGATTATAAACCTCGGCCTGATTGATACCGCGGATAAAGCATTTGAAGCGGGCCATAAATTCAGGCAGGCTGATGTGGACATTATTTTTCTTCATGTTACTACTTACGCACTATCTTCCACCGTGCTGCCGGTTGTTCAGCGTGCGAAAGTTCCTGTAATAATATTGAATTTGGCACCCGAGGCGGCAATAGATTATAAGGCATTTAACAGCATGGATGATAGAACCAGGATGACGGGCGAATGGCTGGCATTTTGTTCTGCTTGTCCGGTACCCGAAATAGCCAATGTGTTTAACAGAACCGGTATAAAGTTTCATCAGATAACCGGGATGCTGCATAACGATGAGGAATGCTGGACAGAAGTTAGAGAGTGGGTTGAAGCTGCACGGGTTGCCAATATTATGTTTCATAACAGGATGGGCTGTATGGGGCATTATTACAGTGGCATGCTTGATATTTATTCGGACCTGACCCAACAATATGCTCATTTTGGCGGCCACATGGAGATTATAGAAGTAGATGAGCTGGCTGCTTTAAGAAAAAACGTTACTGATGAGGAGGCCGCTGATAGAGTTAAGCATTTTTATGAAGTGTTTGATGTACAGCCGGATAGCTCTGAAGAGGAATTAGTACGGGCCGCCCGAACATCGGTGGCACTAGACCGATTGGTGGATCTTTATAAGTTGGGATCTATGGCCTATTATTACAAAGGTACCGGCAACTTTGATAACGAAGATACCATTAGCTCAATAATCCTCGGCAACTCTTTACTTACGGCAAATGGGGTGCCGGTAGCTGGCGAGTATGAGATTAAGAACGCACAGGCTATGAAAATTATGGACAGTTTTGGTGTAGGAGGTTCTTTTACTGAATATTACGCGATGGACTTTAATGATGACGTTGTGTTGATGGGGCACGACGGCCCGGGCCATATCGCGATAGCGGAAGGCAAAACGAAAGTAAAGCCATTAAAGGTTTACCATGGTAAAGTTGGCCGGGGGTTGTCTGTTGAAATGTCGGTAAAAAACGGGCCTGTTACACTGCTTTCGGTTGTTCAGAAGGTAGATGGGAAATTAATGCTGTTGGTGGCTGAAGGTGAATCGGTACCTGGCCCGATATTGGAAATAGGGAATACCAATAGCCGTTATAAATTCTCAATCGGAGCCAGAAAATTTGTTAATAATTGGAATATTCACGGCCCCGCACATCATTGTGCGGTGGGAGTGGGGCATATCAGTTCAAAAATCGAAAAATTGGGCGATCTTTTAAACATGGAAGTAGTTAAGGTTTGCTGATGGGTTTTGTATGGTAAAAATTTTGCGCGACTTTCCGCAAAGTATCTACCAGTATTTCAAGGCCGATGGGCTTTGTAATGTAATCATTCATTCCGGCTCCGATACAACGGTCCCGGTCTTCTGATAATGCATTAGCGGTCATTGCTATTATCGCCGGCTGATGAGTGCTGTTTTTTCTGATAAAGGCCGTGGCTTCAAGTCCATCCATTTCAGGCATAAGTATATCCATCAGGATTACATCGAACGGCTTTTCGGTGGCAAGGTCAATAGCTTCCTGGCCGTTATTAGCCAAAAGGGGTTTGTAACCAAGCTTGTCTAATACTTTTAGAGCAAGTTTCTGGTTAATCAGGTTATCTTCAGCCAGAAGTATGCTAAGGGGATATTCGTTAGCAAAACTTTTGGAAAGCAGTAAATTAGTTGTTTTTTCAACCTCAAACCGTTTATACCCGGTTTTCAATTGTTCCTGTACCGTATAAAAAAGGTTTTCCTGTTTAACAGGCTTTGTAATAGAGGCGTTAAAAAGATCGGGATACCTGGCACCTGTTTCGTCACCAACAGGGTGTAAAAGAATTATCGGGGTTTGAGGGGCAATATCTTTTAAAGCGGTGGCAACTGCTATGCCGTTCAATTCCGGCATTATCAAATCGGTTATTACCAAATGTATTTCTTCGCCCGACCGCAGGATTTCGAGAGCCTGGTGGCCGGAAGAAGCCAGCACTGGCAGAAGTTTCCATTGCTCAAGTTGTTTATTAAGAACCGATAAACTTGTACTGTTATCATCAATAACTAAAACCTTTTTACCCGAGAAGCCTGGTTCAATAAAGAAATCATATTTCTGTTTTGAAGTACGTCCGGTTTTGCCCTTAATGCTAAAACTGAAAGTAGAACCTTTACCTTCCTGGCTTTCTACACTAATATTTCCTCCCATTAATTTAATTAAGCGTTCGCTGATTACGAGCCCCAGGCCGGTGCCGCCATATTTTCTGGTAGTAGAAGAATCTACCTGAGAAAATGCTTTAAATAAGCGGGAAAGTTTATCGGGAGGAATACCGATTCCGCTATCGCTAACAGAAAATATAACTTCGGTAAGCTCATTATCCACTATTTCAGAATTAAGGTTGATAAATACTTCTCCCTCGTGCGTAAATTTCATGGCGTTGCTTACCAGATTCAGGAGGATTTGTCGTAAACGAACACTGTCTCCGATTATATGAGCCGGTACCTCGGGATCTATCTGGTAAACAAGATCAATGTTTTTAAATGAAGCTTCATTGGTAAATACATCCAACACCTGCTCCACGCATTGCCTGAGGTCAAAATCATGGTATTCCAGCTCCAGTTTCCCTGATTCGATTTTGGAGAAATCAAGAATATCATTAATAACTGTAATCAGAGCATCGCCGCTGGTACGGATTATATTCACATATTCTTCCTGCTCGTCGTTTAAAGGCGTTTGCTTTAATAATGAGGCCATTCCGATAACTCCATTCATCGGAGTTCTTATTTCGTGGCTCATGGTGGCCAGGAATACACTTTTAGCAAGGTTAGCTTTTTCGGCTCGCTCGCGTTCCAGCTCAAGTTCTTCGTTTACCGTTAATAAATTATTGGTTTGCGATTGAAGTTCTTCTGATTGTGCCTGAAGCTCTTCATTAATTCTTTTTAGCTCATCAGATTGTACCGTAAGCTCATTTGCCTGCTTTACAACTTCTGCGGTACGATGTTTTACCTGCCGTTCCAGTTCCACCTTTTGTGTGTTTATGTTTTTTATCCGCAGGGTATATAAAAAATAAATTGTGGCAGTAATCGCAAAAAACACAAGCAGTCTAAACCACCAGGTCATCCAAAAAGGCGGAACAATTGTAATTTTTATCTTGGTAATCTTTGACGACCATTCTCCATTACTCATGGTTCCCTTTACCATAAAAGTATAAGTGCCGGGATTAAGATTTGTGTAGGTGGCTGTAGAAGCGTTTTCAAGATAGTTCCAGTCTTCATCAAATCCTTTAAGCTGATAAGCGTACCGGGTAGAGCTTTGATAAGAGTAATTTAATGATGCAAACCCGAACGTAAAAACAGATTGGCTGTGCTTTAATTCGAGTTCTGTAGTTTGACTGATATTTTTCTTTAAGGGAGAATTATTGTTCTTTGACGTGATAGGTACCTGTTTGTTGAAAATTTCAAAACGGGTGATTGCCACTCTGGGGTCGAGTACTGTTTCTTTAATTTGTGAAGGATAAAACTCGTTTAACCCTTCAACTCCACCAAAATACAGGGCTCCAGACCGGCTTTTGAAGCCGGAATGCGGTTTGTATTCTCCTGGCTGGATTCCGTCCGCAGATGTATAATTTTTAAATACATTTCTACTTATATCAAATTTTGTAAGTCCTTTATTTGTACTTAGCCATAAACAGCCCTTATCATCTTGCAGAATACAATAAATAGATTCGCCGGTTATGCCTTCTCTTTCGGTGAACCTTTTAAACGTATTGGTTTTTGGGTTAAACAGATTTAATCCCGAAAAAGTGCCGATCCATAAATTGCCAGATCTGTCTTCGAAAATGGTGCTTACATCGTTATTACTTAAACTCTGCTTATTATTCGAATGGAGAAAACGTTTAAAGGAATTTGTTTTTTTGTCGAACAGGTTTAAGCCGCCGTTATAAGTACCCACCCATAAGTTTTGTTTGCTGTCTTCGAATACGATGTACACCGATTCGCTGCTCAGGCTTTTAGGGTTTTTAGGATCGGTTCTGTATTTTGTAAATTTTCCGGTTTTAAAGTCGTACTTATTTAGTCCGCCACCATAGGTGCCTACCCAAATGGTATTGTCGCGGGTTTTAAGAATGGAGTAAACGTTATTGTTGCTTAAACTGGTTGAATCTTTAGGATTGTTCCTGAAATGTTTTACTACTTTCTTGTTTGGATCCAGGATGCTGATACCGTCGCCCCAGGTGCCTATCCATAGGTTTTTATCAGCGTCTTCGGTAACGGTTAAAACATAATTACCGCAAATAGACGCCGGGTTGCCCGGTTTATTAAGAAAGTGCGAAAATGTTCCGCTTCGCCTGTCGAATAGGTTAAGTCCTCCTCCATCGGTACCTACCCATAAATTGTTTCGGGAGTCTTCGTAGATACTTAACACTAAATCGTTGTTTAGGCTATTAGGAGCAGAGCTATGCTTATAGTGCTTAAATTTGTCGGTACTTTTATTGAACAGATTAACACCTCCGCTGTAAGTTCCGACCCACATATCGCCGGTTCGATCCTTGTAAATGGAATAAATGCTATTGCTATTTAAACTGGTGTGGTCTATTTCATCCTTTACCAGATTCGTAAAACGCAGGGTTTCGGGGTTCAGAATATTTAAACCGCCGTTTTCGGTGCCAATCCAAAGCTTTCCATCTTGTTCACCGATTGATAGTATCGTATTATTACTCAGCGTATTCTTAAGTTGGGGATTGTGGCCGTAATGCCTGAAGGTTTTAGAGCGGGTTTCGAGCAAATCTAACCCGGTTTCGCGGGTACCTATCCATACACGTTTCTTACTGTCTTCGAATAAAACCTGAATGTTATTACAGCCAATAGAGTTAACATTGTCGGTATGTTTAAAGCGGCTAAACGTTTTGGTTTTAGGATTAAATAGATTGAGCCCCCCCTGATGTGTGCCCAGCCAAAGGTTTTTTTGTGAGTCTTCCAGTATGCAGGTTACGTTATTGTGGCTGATAGAGCCTTTATCGTCGGGGTTATGAAAAAAAGCCGTGAATTTGCCGGTTTTTTTATTAAAATGGTTCAACCCGTTCATGGTTCCGATCCAAAGATTACCAGAACTGTCTTCCTCTATACAGTTAACAGAGTTATCCGAAATGCTAAACGGATTTTGGCGGTTATGTTTGTATGGAATAAATTCGTCGCGGCTTCTATCGTATCTATTTAAGCCCCCGCCGATTGTTCCGGCCCAGAGGGTGCCCTCCGAATCTTCAAAAAGACTCACCACAAAATTGCTTCCTAAACTGCGGCTTTTTTTCGAATCGTTTCTATATACCTTGAATTTTTTGCCATCATACCTGTTTAGCCCGTCGCGTGTGCCAAACCACATAAAATCATATTTGTCCTGAATGATGCAGATGACGTTTACCTGTGAGAGGCCGTGTTCGGTAGTTATTTGCCTGAATTTTGTGGCGAATTGTGATACTGCGCTTTTGGGATTCAAAACGCAGGTAAGTAAAATAGAAATAAGGATAACTCTAAATGTCTGTCTTAAAAATGGCATCAAACGTATCTCGAAAAACAAAATGCCGAAGCTATAAGTAGGGCATTGTACGTTACGGCGCTAAAAAGGTTAAGATTATGTAGCATAACCATTCAACCGAAATCAGGCTTATCGCTTTGTTTCATTCAGGAATTGTGTTGGGGTTTTGCCGAATTCTTTTTTAAAGGCTTTTGTAAAATACGATTGTGTTTGAATGCCTACACGGTACATCACTTCAGTTAAAAGAACATTCTTAATGAGGGCATAATTTTAAGTTTTATCAAAGTTTTATTTTTTTAGTTCCCGCGTAAGGGTCTTGTCGTTTTCAGTTGTCTCATCTTTAAATACAACAAAAATGACACACTTAAATCACTACTCACAATTACTAAAGAGCTTGTTAATAGCTTTGTTAACCTTTTTCTTTTCTTCACTCCACACTATTCATGCACAAACAGTACAACACGACCGTGTACACTTAGGGTTTATTTATCCGTTAAGCACCCACGGAACTCATGCTCCGCTTGATACAAACGACTTTTCTTTTCATTTAATAAGCGGAGTATCGGCTGCTGAACGAGGATTGGCGTTTGCGGGACTAACTAATGTAGTACGCAACGATAGCCACGGAATAGCTTTCGCCGGTTTCTCTAATCACATTCGCCAAAAAGCCACCGGAATTCTGTTCGCCGGTTTCGTAAATACTTACGGGCAGGCCGAGGGCCTCAGCTTTGCCGGGTTTAGCAATATTGCGTCGGCAGATGTTAAGGGAGCGCAATTCGCCGGTTTTCTAAACAAGGCGAGCAATGTAAACGGGGCACAGTTTGCGGGCTTTTCAAACCATGCCGCCAATGTGGTTGGTTCCCAATTTGCCGGCTTTAGCAATACCGCCAGAACGGTGGACGGGTCTCAATTTGCCGGTTTTGCGAATATTAGCGCAAAGGCGGTAAGCGGCTCTCAATTCGGAGGTTTCGCCAATATCGCTGATTCTGTTAAAGGGTCTCAGTTTGCGGGCTTTATTAATGTTGCACGCAAAGTTAAGGGAGTGCAGATCGCGGGCTTTATTAATATCGCCGACAGCAGTGATTATCCCGTCGGCTTAATCAATATTGTCAGAAATGGTGAGAAAAGCATCAGCTCGTCTTATGATGAAACCCAAACCTCATTAATCTCTTTCAGGTCGGGAGGGAAGGCCCTTTACGGGATTGTGGGACTTGGTTATAACTTTAAAAATGAAGACGAAGTATATGCCTTTGAGGCAGGGTTGGGAGCGCACGTTTTCAACACAAATTACTTCAGGCTAAATTTAGAGCTGGCAACTATTTATATCGAAGGATTTCGATATGGAGAGTATTTCAAATCTTCTTTAAGAATTCTTCCAGCTCTCAGACTTGGAAATCGCTTAGAGTTGTTCGGAGGGCCCGCACTTCATTACATAAATACCAATACTTCGGAAGGCAAAGCACTTAGTACTAAGTATATCTATAAGCATCAAAACCGCTGGGGAGACAATTTCCAGGCCTTTTACATCGGGTATACCGCAGGATTAGCGGTTACATTCTAAAAAATCATACACAAAATCACTTATATGAAAATTCAATTATTAAGTATCGCCATCATTGTTTTCTTTGCTTCTTGTACAAAAGACCGTTTAACCGCAGACGGAAACATAATTACAGAAGTAAGAACCACCGGAACGTTTAAAGAGCTACGCAGCAGCGGCTCTAATCACATCCATGTAACCTATGGGCCCCAGTTCAAAGTAGAGGTTCGCGGTTCAGCTAATCTGGTATCGCGTTACAAAACAAAGGTTTATAATAATACTCTTGATCTGGGTTACGAATTTGTTAATGTACGTCGCGACGATATAGAGGTTTATATCACTATGCCGAAAATATCGGGTGTATCGTTAAGCGGTAGCGGCAATGTGGACCTTTATGGCAATTTCGAAGATACTGATTTTTTCAATTTGCGAATAAGCGGTTCTGCAACTACAAGAGCGCACAATACTTTCAACGCTTCGCATCTTGTGGTAAATATTTCGGGTTCTGGCGATGCGGATTTAGAAAAACTAACTTGCAGAAACGCGGAGGTACATATTTCGGGTAGCGGAGATACCCGGCTGGCATGCACCGAAAGGCTTGACGTGCATATCAGCGGAAGCGGTAAAGTATATTATAGCGGCAATCCATTTGTTGAATCAAGCATCAACGGAAGCGGTAAAGTGATTAAGAATTAAATATTTTTTCTGCGTTGAGCTACGTAACAATCCATCCCGAATCTGCATCTGCATTCAAAACAATATATTTGACGCAGCTTAATCGAGTGGAAGAAACCGGCGGCACCCTCTATGATGATCTGGCCTTTGAACAATTGTTCAAAGCACATTTTAAGGCACTACATGCTTATGCGAATGCTATGCTTCGGGATGTAGATGCGGCGGAAGAAATTGTACAGAACATGTTTATGCGTTTTTGGGAAAAACGAGAGTTGCTGAATATCCAAACATCTGTAAAAGCGTATCTCTATAAATGTGTTCATAACGATTGCCTTAACCTGATTAAGCACCACAAAATTAAGTTGAAGTATGAAGATCATACAACATATTTAATGCGGCAGGAGTCGAATAATGCGTTAAACCAGTTCGAGCTGCGCGAGCTCGAGAAGCGGCTTGCGGAGGCCATGAATGAATTGCCGCAGCAGTGCCGCACCATTTTTCAACTAAGCAGGTTTGAAGAACTGAAATACAGGGAAATTGCCGAACAGCTAAATTTATCTGTTAAAACGGTTGAAGTTCAAATGGGTAAAGCCCTAAGAATTATGAGATTAAAGCTGGCTGATTTTTTACCGATACTTTTTCTCTGGCTATTAAATAATCGTAATCTGTAAACCATGGACGAGGAATTACTAATTAAGTTTTTGCTTGGGGAAACCAGTTCTGAAGAGAATGAACAGGTTGATCAATGGATTGCGGCAAGCCCGTCGAACAAAAAGCGATTTGAGCAAGTAAAACTAATCTGGAATACCAGTAAAAATCTTGCTTCGACAAGCACCATAGATGAACATGCTGCCTGGGGCAGGTTTCAGGAGAAAGTATCAGAGCAGAAAGTGCTGGTTATTAAGCCCCGTTTTCAATCTTATTGGTTAAAAATTGCCGCTGTATTGATTTTTGGCCTGGGCTTCTGGGGTATTTATTTTCTTAATAACAGTTCGGGTTACACAACGCTTAGGGCAGATGCGGAGGTGAGAAATGAAACTTTACCCGA
The DNA here is from genome assembly GCA_014380615.1 of Sphingobacteriaceae bacterium. Lineage (GTDB taxonomy): Bacteria > Bacteroidota > Bacteroidia > Sphingobacteriales > Sphingobacteriaceae > Paradesertivirga. Next base: position 48,798 of record JACMJM010000014.1, on the reverse strand, counting down.
TGGAACGAACCTAACTATAAACAAGCATACAAAACTAAGCTATGCTTCAGATTTTGACGAAAAAGAGCGAAATGTTCGTTTGGAGCAAGGAGAAGTATTTTTTAAAGTTACCCGCAATGAGGCTAAACCGTTTATTATACAGGCAGGCGAGGTGCGGGTAAGGGTACTCGGCACTTCGTTTAATGTTAAACACACGGGCAGCCAAACAGAAGTAATCGTTGAAACGGGTCTTGTTCGCGTAAAGCTCGCGGCAGATTCTGTTGAATTGCGCCCGAACCAAAAGGTAAGGATTTCAAGCACCGGAACACTCACCGTTTTGAGCAATACCGATCAGCTTTATAACTATTACATTACTAAACAGTTGGTTGCCGATAATACCCCGTTGTGGAGAGTTATAGAAGTGTTGAATGAAATTTACGGTGCCGAGATCAGTATTGAAGACGATAGAATCAGAAATCTCCCCCTAAACGCAACGTTTAAAGAAGAGTCTCTTGATACTATTTTGAATGTGATTTGCGATACGTTCCGTTTAAAAATGATCCGCCGGGGGAATAAAATAATTCTTGAACAATGAAGCGGCTAATTCTATTCGTCGGTTTATGGTTATGGTCATTCGGTATCATTGCTCAGTTAGCACCGGCCAGACATTTAAATAAGCTCATTACAGTTAATATAAGTAATCAGCGGCTCGAACAAGTTCTCGCGAAAATAAGTAAGGAGGGTGATTTTATCTTTTCATACAGCGGCTCTGTTTTGAATAAGGATAGTTTGGTTTCTGTAAACGTACAGCGTATTACCCTCAGAGATTTACTGGATAAACTGTTTCGGGGTAAGGTTGACTATAAAGAATCGGGTAAGTACATTATTCTTCGATCTACAGTAAGGCGTTTTTCTATTGTGCCGCAGGTAATAACAACCGGCAGCAATTCTTATTTTATCGACGGACATATCATCGACATTAACAGCGGTGCAAAAGTTAAAGATGCGAGTGTGTATGAGAAGCATCTCCTGCAATCTACCCTTAGTGATGATGAGGGATATTTTAAGTTACAATTCAAGGGAAACAATCAATCAATTATTCTAACGGCCAGCAAAGACACCTACCGGGATACGAGTATGCTCTTTCTTTCGAGTGTTAAAATAAGTCCGACCGGCTACCTGAGTAACGACGGAGAAACGATTAACCCGGCCTCTAACAGGGTCGAGCGTTTTCGTTTATCCCGTTTTCTGATCTCATCGCGGCAGCGGATTCAAAGCTTGAACATTCCCGATTTTATAGCAAACAGCCCTTTTCAGGCATCGCTGCTTCCCGGCATAAGCTCGCATGGCATGCTAAGCTCACAAGTGGTAAACAAGGGCTCTTTAAATGTACTCGGCGGTTATACTGCGGGAGTTAACGGTCTCGAGATTGCCGGTATATTCAATATCAACAAGCAGGATATGCGGAAAGTGCAGGTAGGCGGAGTTTTTAATCTGGTTGGTGGCCAGGTTATCGGGGTGCAGGTTGCAGGGGTAATGAATACTGTTTTAGATAGTGTAAAGGGCGTACAAGTGGGAGGAGTTGTAAATGATGTTCGCGATAAAATGGAAGGTGTTCAGGTGGCGGGAGTAATAAACCGTACCGGGAGAGACTTTAAAGGTACGCAGGTTGCGGGTGTTTCCAACCTTAGCAGAAATGTTATGGGTGTTCAGGTTGCCGGTGTAGCAAATACCGCTACCCGCTCGGTTAAAGGTACTCAGGTTGCGGGGCTGGGAAATATTGTCGCGAAAAATCTAACTGGTACACAAGTTTCGGGCGTTTTTAATTACGCAAAGCGGATGGACGGCGTTCAGATTGGCCTTATTAATCTAGCCGACACCTCATCAGGTTACAGCATCGGCCTCATCAATCTGGTTAGAAAGGGATACCATAAAATCAGCGTTTATTCCACTGAGGTTATGAACCTTAACGCGGGGATAAAAACGGGAAACGATAAGTTATATTCAATTATCTTAGGAGGTCTTAACGTTTCTGATACTGAAAAGATAATTTCCGCCGGATTCGGAATGGGGCATGAATTCCGAGATGCTAAGCGGTTGGGAATTGAAACAGAGATTTCTTCACAGTTTTTGCACTTAGGTAACTGGGATCAGGCCAATATTTTGAACCGGGGCCAGCTAAGTTTCCAATACAAAATTTTAAAATACCTGAGGATTTTTGGCGGACCAGCTTTTTCAGTTTATTACAGTAATTCTAATGGACGGTCTTCAATCGGCTATAAAACTCGCATTATTCCTGCTTACGCCAGTAAATATTCATCCAGTTTGCATTCATGGCTGGGCTGGAGTGTTGGTATTACCTTATTTTAATGTCTATTACCTGTATTCACAATCGGAATTGAATTTAACCAGAAAATCGCACCTTCGCTGATATGAATTTTTCACTTAAAGCCATTTTATTCTTTCTCGTTATCAGCACAGCATGTGGGCAGTCCGAAAAGCCTGCCGCTTTGAGCTTTCCCAAATCATCGGGCAGGGTGAATGACTTTGGTGGTATTTATTCCCCTTCAGAAGAAATAACAATTGATTCGTTGATTAAAAGCTTTGAAAGCAGAAGCGATGTTGAAATTAAGGTAGTGAGTCTTGATAGTACGATGACTACTGTTGAAGGATTTAATTCCTATATCCTGCGATTGGCCCGTTACTGGGAGCTTGGGAAAAAAAGCGGCAAAGACAATGGCGTTCTGATTGGTATTTCCCCTGCCTTTCAGCGTGTAAGGATAACGAATGGCCTGGGCCTTGAAATGGTACTTACCGATGTGGAAATTAAAATGATTTTGGACGACAGCATGTTTCCGCTCTTTCGAAAGGGCGAATATTTTAATGGGACAAAAGTCGGTTTAACCGAATTGACCCGGCTACTGGAAAAATAAGATTTCTGGAAACAGATCAAATGACTTGTTAATCGTCGTCACCGTCATCCTCGCGAATTGCTTGCCCGGATGTTACTGAACTTAGCTCCGTATGTCTGATCTGTCCGCCTAAATACCCGGTCCTTGCTATAATTCCAAAACTAATCAGGGATACTACTAAAGTAATCCAGCCGATGGTATTAGAATAAAGAGATTTTCTATAAGCGAGAAAAAGCCCGATTAAGGACAAAATTCCAACCAAAAGCATTGAAATAAGTGCTATTTGCGCGAAATTCTCATGTTGTTTGATAACGTTTTCCGAGATACCCTGTAAATGCTCAACTGTTTCTTCGGCTGCCTCCCCCGTAATATAACCTATAATTGCGCCTGTCGAGGATATGATTAATACAGTATAAGCTGCTATTAACGTTTGTCTAACTTTTGCCCACAGTCCGTAAGCTAAAACAATCCCACCTAATATTGATCCGAAAATTGGAAGATGGGTGATAAGAAGGTGTAAATGCGTCTGGTCCATACTATTAAAGTTTCGAAGTAATACATAGGGAGCCTATGACGCTGGTCAATTGCTTAAATGATTCTGATTGACCGTTAACTCTAATGTTCGATTAGAACCGTATACCAATGGGAAAATCGGTATGGGGAATGATAATTCTATTCTCTGTAAAAATCGATTAGATTGTTGAGCTTAATTGAGGGTATTTCCAGAGAGCAAAAGCTGTATATTTATGAATTAAACCATTATTTATGAAGCGAGAGTTGCTTTGCTTAGTACTTCTTACCAAGTGTTTTTTTGTTACAAACGTATCAATAGCTCAAACATCAACAAGTTCGGGCACCATGGCGGTATTTACTGATTTTCCCGGTGGTTCGGCAGTCGTAAAGAATATAGATCAGGAAAGGCAGATCATTCGTATTGTTCCCGAATCTAATCCCGGAAGGGGATGGGAGGTTTGGTGGTATTTCAGAGTGGAGGGGCTTAAAGTGGGCAGCACAATAACTTTTGAGGTAACAAGTAACGGTTTTGGACTTCCCGATAAAGCTCAATTTAGCTACGATAATAAAAAATGGGCGCATATTGATCAGGCAGGCGAGCGGAAAGGCCGAACGTTAATGATTTACAGCCAGAAAGTAATCCAGTCGACAGTTTGGTTAGCATGGGGCCCACCTTTTGTTTTGAGCGATGCAGAAGCTCTGGTAAAAAAGGTTACTAAAAAGCCCTATGCCAGGAGCTTGGAGCTGGCACGCAGTATTGAAGGGCGTTCTGTGCCTGCGGTAGTCGTTTCTCAAAAAGGGACAGCAAGTAAAAATCGGCCTGTAATTTGGGTACAGGCTCGTTCGCATGCCTGGGAAAGCGGCTCAAGCTGGGTAGGCCGTGGATTTATAGAATGGCTGGTGTCAAAAGATCCTTTGGCAGAGAGTCTTAGAAAAAATGCGCTTATCTATTTTGTGCCGGTATTAGACGTTGATAATGTAGAAAGTGGAGCAGGTGGTAAACAGCAGCTACCGCACGATCATTACTGGGACTGGAGTGCTTCTCCGCATTTTCCGGAAGTTAGAGCCGCAAAGTCAAAGATTAGTGGTTTTATAGCCGATAAGAGCCTGAAAGTGTTTATGGATCTGCATAATCCGGGAGCGGGCAATAAAGAGGTTTTATTTTTCGTGCCGGCAAAACCACTGCTAATTTCATCGCGACTTCAGCAACAGGATGAGTTTTTTAAAATAGCTAAAGAGGAAATGGGAGGCCCGAGCGGTTTTAAAGGATTGCTAGGGCCTATTGGTGAAGGCTGGGATGCCCTGAAAGAACCCGCATGCGATTGTTGGGTGGCCGATGAATCAAATAAAGCCGGACTAGATGCCTTAGCGGTAACTATGGAAACACCCTGGAATATATCAGAAGGAAATCAATCGGGATATCTTAGCCGGGGTGCGGAACTGGGGCGCTCCATTGCTCGCTTTGTATTGGCTGATAAACCATAATTCTCATATCGATTCTCAACTCCAATACATTTACACGGCTAAGCCGCAACCCTTTGCAGAATTACTTTGCAAGGTATAGCAGAAGTAACCGTAACATGATGTTTTTTATGAAGGGGGATGGCCAGATAATCGCCCGCAACCAACTTATGATGGTTTTCTTCAATGGTGATGGTACAGCTTCCTTCAACAATCAGGAACTTTTCGAATTCATCATCATGAACTTCTTGAGGAGCCATTTCTTTAATCCATACGATAGCGCAGGTTAATTTGGTGCTGCTGCTCAGAATTTTTGCATAAACCCCGTCAAAATCCTCAGTAATAGACATATCATCACCGCTAAGCCAAGGCGAAAAATCACTGATTTTAGAATCTTTATTTAATTCCGGCACAACAGCAGGCTGTTCGCCGCCCTTAAGCCGGTCCATATAGTCGATGGTAGCCAGTAAAAAAGGCCGTATTATCGGATCCGGTTCTACCGAATGTTCTGTAGCGTATTTCTCTAGCGCAAGCTCTATCTCGGTAATCTCTTTTTTAATGAAGGGGTCAGCAGCGGCCAGCTCAGCAATTTCACGACTCTCTTCAGGGCTTGTTTCGCCCAGTACATAGAGTTCGAGGATTCCGGAGTTTATATAATCTTCTCTGCTTTTCATTTCTTTAATTATACGGGTGTTCTTAGCAAGGCAATCTTCGAACTCAAAATTCTTTTCAAAGATATAAGCATTTTTAATATGCGACGAATAAACTCATCTGCCTCTTGTATCCGGCTTTACCGCATACGTTTGTACTTATTCATTTACGAAAAGTACTTGCCCACGGATTTATCCGACAGGGAAACAGATCATGCTAAGCTAAATTTTGTTAATAAACCAGGAGATCTTTGTTACAGGGCACCCGTATAGTGTTATAATCCTTGTAATTGTCAAAATAGTTTTGTAAATTGTATAGACATTATAATCAATAAACCATTTTAAATTAAATCTTATGGAAACTCCTCAACACGCCGACAAAGATCTAAATGGTTATCAAACAAAGCTCTCTTCACAGCCTGAAAATCCTGCCGAAAGCCTTGCCAAAAACGAGATTTCGGGCACTCATTATCAAAACTATGTGCCTAAACATTCCAGCCATGGGCGCTTAAATGTGAGAGGTATTGGCCCGGATCATGAGCCGGGAACCTTACGATAGGCCTCAGGCTTTACTTGCTGGTGATTGACAATAAATGGTTTCCGGTTTTGCCTAATGATTTAATGTGCTTATTTGTGAAGCGATACGCTTTTTTTTGACGCAAATACACCTTAATTTGTCTTAATAGGCACCTATGTCTTAAATTTCCGTTTCTGATTTTTGTTTCACCTTAATAGCTTTACAGAAAAAGGATAAAAAAACTAATATTAACCGTTAAGCTTTAAAAATTATGGAAACAATACAAAATCCTATCGGATGGACAGAAATTTATGTAGAAGACATGGCAAGGGCTCAGAAGTTCTATGAAACTGTGTTGCTTATACAAATGGAATCGGTACCTATGCCCGAGGGAATGAGTGCGGAAGAAGGCAGTGATGACTATTTTGAAATGGTGTTTTTTCCCGATAATATGGAAGCTACAGGTATTAGTGGCTCGCTGGTTAAGTAGGCGATGTTTAAACCCGGCGCGGGCGGCACCATGGTTTATTTTACTTGCGAAGATTGCGCGGTAGAAATTTCGCGTGTAGCTGCGGCAGGGGGGAAGGTACTAAGCGAAAAAATGTCTATAGGTCAATACGGTTATTGCGGAATATGTATGGATACCGAGGGAAATCCTATAGGCTTTCATTCATTAAAATAATCGAATTCCTAATTCGGATACAGGCCCTGGTAGTCTGGCAGTTAAAAAGGCATCACTGGTAATAAGTGATGCCTTTTTGATTTCAAAAGCCATCACATCAGGGCCCAAACAGATTTCTTCTTTCCTCATGCCAGGATTTTATCTTAACTTAGAGATTAACAGCAACCGGGGCCTTTAAGGCTTAAATGCTCTTTTGATAGCTCTAAAAATGTTTAATAATTTTATAATGCGTTAATCCGAATGGAGCAATCCTTATCATTTTTTAACTGGTCATTAAAAAAAATACTTTCTTCAGCTAACGATTCGTTTGAAAAAGCAAGAATTAAAATCCTTTTCGCGGTTCTGATTTTTTCTCTGGTAAAGGTTATTATCGCGATTGCGGTTACATGGCACTTTAATCAGGTTTACCAATTTGAGCGGGCTGTGGTGTTATTGGTATTCTACCTGGTATTACTTAAAGTGTTGTTAATTAACAAGCTGTTTTTGCGTGCCATAACCCACGCTATGATTTGGCTCGGCATAATTCTTATCTGGACCAGCATTATTATGTATGCGCAAACGGTTAATACGCTTGCCATTCAGTTTATTTTCATGCTTGTACTAAGTAGCTTTTACTTATTGCAATTGCATTTCGCATTTTTATACTCGGTTTTAGGAATAGCACCTGTGCTTTTGTCCTTGTTTTTTCAGAATCGGTTTTCACTTGATATAATCCCGTCGGCGGCAATTGCATCTCCGGGGTTTGAAATACTGATAGTATTAAATTTCGTAACCATTATTTTAAGCCACTATTTATTCAGGCAGGCCTTTATTGATAATTTGCGAGAAAAAGACGCTCTAAATACTCAATTGCTTTTGGCCGTAAAAGAAGCAAATCAGGCTGCCGAATCGAAGTCAGACTTTTTATCTACCATGTCGCACGAGTTGCGCACGCCTCTAAATTCGGTAATCGGGGTAAGCGAATTATTGCTTCGTGACGCACATAACGACGAACAGAAGGATAACCTCAATATATTAAAGTTTTCCGCAGCCAACCTTCATACGCTTATAAACGATATACTCGACTTTAATAAATTGGGTTCTGGCAAGCTCGAACTTGAATCAATTTCGGTTCATCTCGACAGGCTGTTTGGCGATTTAAGTAACGGATTACGTTTTCAGGCTACCCAAAAAGGTATTAATTTTATTTTGAATATTGATGAAGAGATAATCGGACGCAAGGTAATTACCGATCCTACCCGCATTGCGCAGATAATTTATAATCTGGCAGGCAATGCCATCAAGTTTACCGAAGAAGGAAGTGTTGCGCTTAGCCTTAAACTTTTGCATATCGATGAGGGTAATATCAGTATTAACATATCAGTAAAAGATACCGGATTAGGAATTAGTCCCGACAAGCAGGAAGCCATATTCGAGCCATTTACCCAGGCAAACAGTAGTACCACCAGAAATTTCGGAGGTACAGGTTTAGGGCTCGCCATCGTTAAACGTTTGTTATTCTTATTTAACAGTGCCATCAATTTAAAAAGTACTCCGAATGTTGGTTCCGAATTCTCTTTCGACTTAACACTTACTCTCGACAGAACAGTAGAGAATGCGCTTCCGGATTCTACCGAAAATGTTTATGATTTATCGGGCCTTAGAATTTTAATCGCGGAAGATAACGCCATGAACCGAATTCTATTAGTGAAGATTTTTTCGAAATGGAATTGCCGGTTTAGCTTTGCCCTTAACGGGAAAGAGGCCCTGGAAAAATTAAGTGCTGAGGATTTTGACTTGATTTTAATGGATTTACATATGCCGGTAATGGATGGCTACGAGGCTTCTAAAGCCATTCGAGAATTTGATGATCCGGTTAAATCTCACATTAGTATTATTGCTTTAACCGCTTCCGTATCAGGTAATCTTAACGAAAAGATAAGAGCTTTCGGGATGAACGGATTTATCCTGAAACCATTTAAATTGAATGATTTGTATTCGAAAATAAAATCAGAATCTTTATTAAAGTCTTCAAATTAATTTAATCAGCTTTTTAACTTGGATATGGAAACAGGGCGGACTACAAGGAGCAAGCCCGTCCGACGCCTTTTCGGTGTTATGCGTCCTTGGTACTACCATGTCCGGCGACGATATTCTTAACGGAGTTATGAATGTTGTATTAAGGTAGCTGTGCTGCATCCCGTAGAGTTTATTGTGGTAAGCTTCCAGCAGCAAATGTCAGCCGCTTAGTTCCGAACAAAAAATTCCTTAAATATTTCTTTACTGTGATATATAACCTGTCAATACGTGATTTCGGTCATTTTATCCTCTTCATTTTATCTTTTATTTTGTAAACAGAAGATTAGCGACTTGATTATACGTGTATGAAAAGCTTAGCGACTTACAGTAATCCTGGTGCCAAACCCGTAACTTTTCTTGAGAAAATAGAGAGTTATGATACCTGGCGGCTCGACTATTTATGCGATCATATTGTAAGAAAACACCATGCTTATATTTATGAAACCATGCCGGTAATTTCAGAACTGGCCCATAAGGTTGCAGACGAAGAAGGACATATCCATCGCGAGATAATCAGGGTGTATCAAATATTCAGGCGAATGGCTTCTCATATTACTCGTCATATGATGAAAGAAGAGAAAGTATTGTTCCCTTTTATTGAGCAGCTTGTCGAAGCATCTATCGAAAATATTAAAGTTAGCCGCCCTTTTTTCGGTACGGTGAATAACCCCGCGCAGATAATGCAGGTAGAGCATGAAGAGGCAGACGCGGATATGATAATGATTCGGAAAGTAACCCGGAATTATACCTTGCCCGCCAATGCTTCCGAGTCGGTTATTAGTTTGTATGAGAAGCTGGAAGAGTTCGAAAAAGATCTTTTATTGCACGTTCATCTCGAAAGTAACATCCTTTTTCCTAAAGCTATAAAGCTTGAAAAGGAGCTTGGTCTGTCGTAATCCTATTTTAAAGAAAAATTTATAACCCTTTAAGTCTGCTCCAAATCATTGTAGGGGTGGTTTTTGCGGGTATTTGATGTTTTTTTGCCTTATAAAAAAAATTGTTTGTAACGGGTAGCCAGTTGCTTGCGTATATTGAACAAATCAATTACATTTATCTGCACCCATTAAAATTCAACATGGAAAAATTTTCACAGATTAAAGCAGTTCTCGCCTCTATCGAAAAAGACGCTGAGAAATTCTACAACGGCGGCAATAGCGCAGCTGGAACTCGCGTTCGCAAAGCATTACAGGATATCAAATCTCTGGCTTCAGACGCAAGAAAAGAAGTTACTGAAATTAAAAACAAAGCAAAGAAATAATTATTGCTTCAGGTTTTTTAAAAAAGGCTGTTCGTTTGGACGGCCTTTTTGTGTTTAGGGCTTTGAGTCGCAAATAGCCCCTGATTTTGTCATATCTGCTACCGGCCATCCCGGTTATTGTTAGATAATTTTACAGAGTAAAAACCGGAATAAACAAAATCCTCCTTTTTAGATTGTTTTACATGACAAAATATGGGTTCGTATGAAAGAAGTAGAAAGTTATAGCACAACAGGCGATACCGCAGGAGGAAGCTCTATTTGGCGGCAACTAAAAAATGCAATTCAGGGTACTGAAGAGGATTATACCGAAATTCCGATGAAGAAGGCCATTTTTCTTTTGGCTGTGCCCATGATTCTGGAATTGGTGATGGAATCTACTTTTGCGGTAGTTGATATATTTTTTGTAAGCAAACTCGGGCCCTCGGCTGTAGCCACGGTTGGCCTCACCGAAACCTATTTATTTCTTCTATATTCCATCGGGATGGGTTTAGCGATGTCTGTAACAGCTATAATTGCGCGCAGAGTAGGTGAGAAAAACAAGAAAGACGCCGCCGTTTCGGCAATTCAATCCATCATTCTCGCTTCAATGGCTTCATTGCCCTTTGCCATAGCAGGAATTTTCTTTGCTAAGGATATGCTTACTTTGATGGGGGCGGATCAGTGGTCGATTAACCATGGCTACCGCTATACCCAATGGATGCTTGGCGGCAATGTGGTAATTATGCTGTTATTCGTTATTAACGCCATTTTCCGGGGAGCCGGGGATGCAGCCATCGCTATGCGCATTCTTTGGATCTCGAATGGAATTAATATTGTTTTATGCCCGCTTTTGATTTTTGGCTGGGGGCCGATACCCGCATTAGGAATTGAGGGTGCGGCTATAGCAACCAATATAGGTAGGGGAGCCGGCGTTTTAACACAGCTCTGGATCCTTGTGAAAGGGGGTAAACACATTCAGGTAAAGCTATCTCAGCTTTGCTGGAATGCCAAAAGTATGTTGGGTATTCTCCGCACTTCGGTTGGAGGAATCGGTCAAATGATAGTTGCTATGACTTCGTGGATCTTTCTAATGCGAATACTTGCCGAGATAGGGAGCGAGGCCGTTGCGGGTGCCACCATAACTATCCGCATTATGATGTTTACCATGATGCCAGCCTGGGGGCTTTCGAATGCCGCCGCCACACTTGTAGGGCAGAACTTGGGAGCGGGTAATCCGGACCGGGCCGAATCAGCGGTTTGGAAAACAGGTAAGTATAACATGATTTTCCTGGTATGCGTTTCGGTTGTATATTTTTTCTTCAACGAGCAGTTGATGCGGGTTTTTACGAATGATCCTAAAGTTATCGATATAGGTTCCGAATGGCTGCGGATTCTTTCTTTCTCATACTTTGTTTATGGCTGGTGGATGGTTTCAACGCAAGCTTTTAATGGTGCTGGCGATACTAAAACTCCCACTAAAATTAATCTGGTGTTTTTTTGGCTCATTCAAATTCCCTTGTCGTGGTATCTCGCTATCCAGCTCGACTGGGCGGCTTCGGGTGTTTTTTGGGCGGTGTTTATTTCCGAAACTTCGGTAGGCTTGTTTAGCTTGTGGCTGTTTAATAGAGGAGGCTGGAAAACGGTTAAGGTGTAATTTGCTGATTGTTCGAATCAATTAAGTTTCTTGAAATAGCATTTTTATTTTGTAAGCTGTATATTTATCATAAGCTATCAAACAACAACCATGAAAATATACCTTAAGATTTTATCATTTCTAACAATAATATCGATGCCGGCTAAACTTTCCGCACAGGAATTACTCAGCCAGAAGGAGGCTGTAAGTTCTGCCAAGCGGGATTCCGCAACCAATATTCAGCTGAGGTTAGATCAGTCAAAGAACTTCGATTCGCAATTTCCCTTCAAGTATCACCTCCCCTCTAACTTTAAAGGCGAAAAAAGAACCATACATATTGATGAACCGGAAACTGCATCTCCGGATAATTACAACATGCCGATTCTGAAGCCTAAAAAGACTTCCAAGATTCTTATAGCCGAACTTGATCCCAAATATCCTCACTTCTATAATATGCCTGTTATTAAAGGTGGTCCAACAAAACGGTAACCCTGAATAATCAAAGTTTAACGGTAAGAATCCGATAAATAATTAGTTATTTCTATATCCCAATTATTTAGTCGGGCTGGCTTTGCTCAAGCGAATTAAGCATATTGTACCCGGCGTATGCTAAACCATTCTCCGGATACTCCTTTAAGATCATCTGATAAACTTCTTTTGCTTTATATCCCTCGCCTGTTTGGCTATAACAAAAGGCGATGTTACAGAGGCCCATTTCCCTATAAGTCATTTTTGATGAGCTTAAAAGCGTCAGGTAACGATATTTATCAATCCAATTAAATTTGGTAAAATAATTCACGCTTTTTTCAAAGAATGGTAAGGCCTCAATAGGTTTTTGCTGCTTAATCAGCTGCAGACCTTTTCTGTGAGATCGGGCAATTTTAATTCTAAGTCCGAATGCTAAAATGGCATAGGTTAAAGCTGCGGTAAAAAACGGCTCTGCAAATTCAAATATCTGGAAAATGCAAATAAGTAATCCGAGTAATATTAGCTGAAAAATCACCGAGGGCCAGGAGACTTGTCGAACTATAGGAGTTTTTGAAGCCATCTATATTGCTGTTAAAAAAATAATAGGGGTATACAAAACCAGTGCTTTAAGCAAACTCTTGCTTCCCTTTCAATGAGCTAATAAAATCCGGTATTTTTTCCATGTAGTTATCCTCCGATAATAACTTCACAAATGCGCTTCCGACAATTGCGCCATTAGCGTATTGGGCCGCTTTGTTAAAACTTTTATTATCAGATATTCCAAATCCAATCATGGTTGGATTTTTTAGATTCATGTTTTTTAATCGCGAGAAATAGTTCTCTGTTATATCTGATAGCGAAACATCTTTACCGGTGGTTGAGGAGGAGGATAACAGATAAATAAAGCCGTTCGATAATTCATCTATCTTTCTGATTCGCTCATCTGAAGTTTGTGGGGTAATAAGAAATATATTACTTAAATTATTGCTTTTAAAGCAGTCCATATACATTTCTTCATATTCATACATAGGTAAATCGGGGGCTATTACTCCGTCTACACCAACCTCCTTGCAAGAAGCACAAAATTTCTCAACTCCATATTGGAGAATCGGGTTTACGTACCCCATTAACAACACAGGTATTGTTACTCGTTTTCTGAGATCTTTTAATTGATCGAAAAGTATGGGCAAAGTCATACCGTTTTCGATAGATTTTAAGGAACTGTTTTGGATTACAGGCCCGTCGGCTAGTGGGTCAGAATAGGGGATGCCAATTTCCAAAAAGTCGGCTCCAGCTTCCTCCAAAGCCTGAGCAATGTCAAGCGTGCTGTTTAATTCGGGATACCCCGCAGTAAAATATATAGATAAAATGTTTTCTTTCTTTTGATCGAAAAGCTGATTAATTCTGTTCATAATTAAAAACCAAAGTATTTCATGTAATTATCTAAATCTTTATCACCCCGGCCCGAAAGGCATACTACTACTGTTTCATCGCCTTTAAATTTCATTTTATTAAGGTAGGCAAAAGCATGCGCACTTTCTATGGCAGGAATAATACCTTCCAGCCGGGTTAGTTCCAAACCAGCATTAAGTGCTTCGTCATCTGTAACGCTTACATATTGTGCCCGTTGCGATGTGTGTAAATGAGCATGCTGAGGACCGATGCCAGGATAATCCAGTCCCGCAGAAATGGAATAGGGTTCAATAACCTGACCGTCGGGGGTTTGCATTACAATAGAGCGGCTGCCATGTAAAACCCCTTCGGTACCTAAATAGGTTGTTGCGGCCGATTCGCCCGAATCTACGCCTTTTCCGGCCGCTTCCACCGCAATCAGCTTAACATCTGCATGGTCGAGAAAATGGTAGAACATACCGATGGCATTACTTCCGCCGCCTACACAGGCCATTATATAATCGGGATTTTCCTTGCCTGTTTTCTCTTTTAATTGCCATTTAGTTTCTTCAGAAATAATCGCCTGGAAACGTGCTACCATATCGGGATAGGGATGCGGCCCAACTGCCGATCCGATAATATAATGTGTATCTACCGGGTTATTGATCCAGTCGCGTAATGCTTCATTTGTAGCATCTTTTAAAGTCTGGCTTCCAGATATAGCCGGAATAACCGTAGCACCCATCATTTTCATTCGGGCAACATTCGGAGCCTGTCTTTCAATATCAACAGCACCCATATATACTACACACTCAATACCTTTTAGGGCACAAACCGTGGCTGTTGCCACGCCATGCTGGCCGGCGCCTGTTTCTGCGATAATACGCTTCTTCCCAAGTCGTTGTGCCAGGAGGATTTGCCCAACTGTATTATTGATTTTATGAGCCCCGGTGTGGTTAAGATCTTCCCGTTTAAGGTAAATAGTGGCACCATATTTTTCAGACAATCGCTCGGCTAAGTAAAGAGGCGAGGGGCGGCCCACATAATCTCTAAGTAGTTGCTGATATTCTTCCTGAAATTTAGGTTCATAAATAATATCCAGGTATTTCGTTCTTAATTCTTCAACGTTCGGGTATAACATTTCCGGAATATATGCTCCGCCAAATGTTCCAAAATATCCTCTTTCGTTAACATGATAACTCATAGTGTCCTCCAACCCCTAAACGGGGATTCTTATAGCATTAAAAAATGATGTCAGTTTTTGAATGTCTTTCAGGCCTGGTTCAAGCTCGAATCGACTATTTAGATCTAAAGCATAAAGCCTTTGATCTGGTATGTTTAATAATTCATTAAGGTGTTCGGTGTCTAAACCTCCGCTTAAAAAATAGGGTTTACTTAACGTGTAATTTTGAAGCAGGTTCCAATCAAACACCATTCCCGAACCGCCGTGTTTATCGGTTTTGGTATCAAATAAAAAGTAATCTACAGCTTCATCATATCTATTTAACAAATTGAAATCGAATTGATTGTCAACCCCGAATGCTTTAATTACTTCAAGTCCGGCTTGCTTAAGTAACCCGCAAAACTCCGGTGTTTCCTGGCCATGCAGTTGAATGGCTTCTAGTTTATATAATGAAATTTTCGCTTCTATTTCTTCAATCGCCGCATCTACAAAAACCCCGGTTTTTTTTATTGAGGCAGGCAGGTTTCCTAATTTCAACCTATCCAGAGATTCTACATAACGTTTCGACTTTTCATAGAATATAAAACCCATATAATCCGGCTGTATAGCTGCAAGTTGGTGGATGTTCTCCGTATCCCGCATTCCGCATACCTTGATTTTTATATTAGGTCTGAGCATTATTTTATGGATAGTAAGGCGTTAAAACTGTTTATAGCTTTCTTACTTAGCAAAGACTCTTCAGCGATATAAAAGCAGTCGGAAAAACTCTTTTCGGGATGTATGGTTTTGATTGCCATCGCGGCATTGCAAAGAACCGTATTAACTTGTTCGGATGTCCCGTTTCCGTTGATGATGTTGGTAAAAATTTTTGCGGAATCTGCTACTGTTTCGCCACCGGTAATCAATTCTGGTGAAATCTTTTTAAATCCCAGACTTTCAATGCTCAGAATTTTTTCTCCCTGATTAGTAAATGTTTTAAAACTATTTGTGAGTGAGATCTCATCATACCCACCTAAATCATGTAAAATAGTATATTGTTTAGATGATTTCTGATATAAATAAGCATATATTCTTGCTAGCTCGAGGCTAAAAACCCCCACTATCTGATAACGCGGCCTTGAAGGATTAACCATAGGGCCCAGCATATTAACAAAAGTTTTTACGCCCAATTCTTTTCGAATAGGTGCAAGGGTTTTCATAGCCGGATGAAATAAGGGAGCATGCAGAAAGCAAATTCCGGCCTCATCCAAACTCCGCTTTAATTTTCCGGTATCATTGGTAAACTGATAGCCCAGATATTCCATCACATTCGAAGAACCACATCCCGAAGAAACTCCGTAATTGCCATGTTTTGCCACTTTATAACCCGCACCCGCCACAATAAAAGAAGCAAGAGTTGAGATATTAAATGTATTTTTTCCATCACCGCCGGTTCCGCATAAATCAATTAAATCATAACCATCAAGCCCGGTATCTAAACAAAGATCGAGCATGGCATCTCTAAAACCCTCAAGCTCTTCTACCGTTATGGTTCGCATACAGTAAGCGGTTAAAAACGCCGCCATTTGCGAAGGGTTGTATTTTCCGGTAGCGATATTAGTAAGTATATCTTTCGCTTGCTTTTGCGTAAAAGTTCTATTCTCAAATAAGTGATTAAGTATTTCTTTCATCTGATGGTGTGCGGGCAAAAAAAAAGGTTGCTTTTAAAGCAACCCTGGTTTATTTCATTTTAAATATATACCTATGGAATTGCTAACGAGTTAACATTTGCCACCATAAAGAAATATATACTGTTGTTCTTTTCATCTCTAAGTGTTACAAATATGATTATATCTTTTGTGCTCTGCAAAACTTTATTCAATTTTATTTTAAAGGACGATCCACCTGTATAGATAGTTTATTTAAGGAGTCGGGCAGGTGTTGTTTTTGAATGTTTTGATTCTTCAGAAAGCAACGGTTATGCAGGTACAGAGATTGGAAGGCCTTTAAAATCTGGCTGTAACAATTTTTAAGTTGGTAGTTTGGTTTCTACTTTACATTTAGGAAAACATTCTTAAAATAGCTTAAATAACCTATTTTAGCGTTTCATGAAGAGCAGACGGACAAAATATATCATTTCGGTAAGGAAACGCATAGGTAATTGGACACTGGTTGCCATCGGTGTTTTACTCGCCGCTTTTGGATTAAAAGGCTTTTTACTTCCAAACGGTTTTATCGATGGGGGAGTAACAGGTTTATCTTTGCTGGCCAATCATATCTCTCGTTCGGGGAATATGGAAATTCCGGTTTCAATATGGCTTATTCTCTTTAATATCCCGTTCGTTTTAATAGGGGTAAAGCAGATCGGTAGGAGGTTTGCTTACAATACTCTTATTGCGGTTGTGGCTTTGGCACTTGTAATTTACTTCTTTACCTTTCCGGTTATAACTGATGATAAATTATTGATAGCGATTTTCGGAGGCTTTTTTCTGGGGGCGGGTATCGGCTTAGCCATGAGGGGTGGTTGCGTTTTAGATGGAACAGAAATAATAGCCGTTTATATCAACAAAAGAAGCGTTTTCTCCATCGGCGATATTATTCTTCTTATCAATGTCGCGATTTTTTGCCTTGCGGCTTTTGTGCTAAGTATAGAAGCGGCACTCTATTCAATTCTTACTTACCTGTCGGCATCTAAAACGGTCGATTTTATCATTCAGGGTATTGAAGAATACACTGGTGTTACCATAGTTTCTGCCCGCAGCAGGGAAATCAGAGAGGCGATTATACACGAATTAGGCCGTGGAGTTACAATTTATAAGGGCGAACGCGGCTACGGTAATAACCATTACGACGAAAAAGATATAGATATAATATTTACCGTTGTAACCAGGCTTGAAGTGACAAAAATTAAAGAAGTAGTTAAAATGATAGACCGAAAGGCGTTTATTGTAATGAATGTGATCACAGAAACGAACGGTGGTATAATTAAAAGAAGGCCCCTTCATTAATGTGTCGGGTGTTTCCGCACATTTAACCAAAGTATTTTATCCAAAAAACCAGCTTAACCTACAATTAAATTAACTGGAATTGATACTATGTTAACATATTTTCAAGCCCGGCGAGGTGGTGAGGATGTTTAAATTCCGACTTTAAACGTTACTAAGATGCTTTTAAAGAATATCTGGTTATAATAACTCCGCACATTTTTTTCAGAAGGCAGTAAGGTGCAGGATGATGATCTTTAAAAAAAAAATCAAATTCGAATAACCATAATAAACTCGCGAAAGCAATTTGAATTTATCTTAAGAAAACGTGCGATAAGTGTGTTGCGCATGCGTGGTATTTTTT
Source organism: Sphingobacteriaceae bacterium (assembly GCA_014380615.1). GTDB lineage: Bacteria > Bacteroidota > Bacteroidia > Sphingobacteriales > Sphingobacteriaceae > Paradesertivirga. Next base: position 30,786 of record JACMJM010000014.1, on the reverse strand, counting down.
GGTAAAAAATATGAATCCCATTAATTCATTATAAACCAATATAAAAAGCGTATGAACCAAACAATTACCCAACCTCGGGGCGTTTCACGAGCCTCCAAATCTCTATTCAAATTTTTATTAATTATTTTGTTCCTGAGTTTAAATGCATCAGTATTCGCACAAAAACAAGTAGAACGGCTGGGGCGGGGAGTTGTAGCTGTACGAACAAGTGCCAGTCAGGTCTATGTAGGCTGGCGCTTACTAGGTACTGATCCATCGAGTATCGCATTTAATGTTTATCGGGGAACTACCAAACTTAATGCTACTCCAATTACCGCCTCAACAAATTATGTGGATAATGTAACTACCAACAGTACTTATACTGTAAGGCCGGTTATCAGCGGTGTTGAGCAGGCCGCATCAACCGGAGCCACTGTGTGGGGGCAAATATTTCTTGAAGTGGGATTACAAGTGCCGCCTCCGGGAAGAACACCGCCGTATGAAGTAACAGTTGGTGGTGTTGTGGAAAGTTATCCTAACGGACAAGATTATACTTATGCCCCTAATGATTGCTCTCCGGGTGATGTAGATGGGGATGGTGAGTATGAGATTATTGTGCTGTGGAACCCAAGCAATGCAAGGGATAATTCCCAGGCTGGCTGGACAGGTAATGTCTATATCGACGCTTATAAACAAAACGGAACCCGTTTGTGGAGAATTGACCTTGGTCGTAACATCCGCGCTGGCGGACACTATACTCAATTAATGGTATACGATTTGGATGGCGACGGAAAAGCTGAGGTTGCGGTGAAAACTGCTGATGGAACCCGTTCTGGTACTGGTCAGCTTATCGGAAATGGTAGCGTTGATTACAGAAACTCCGAGGGCCGTATTATTACAGGTCCTGAGTTCTTAACTATTTTCAACGGACAAACTGGTGCGGCCATGGCCACCACCGATTTTGTACCTGGCCGCGGAACGGTGTGCGATTGGGGAGATTGTCATGGTAATCGTGTTGACCGCTTTGTGTCAACAATTGCCTATGTTGACGGAACTCGTCCCTCATTAATTATTGGACGTGGATATTACACTCGTTTAGTACGTTCTGCATGGGATTGGCGAAATGGTACTCTAACCCGTAAATGGACATTTGACAGTAACACTACTGGCAATAGTACTTATGCCGGGGAAGGTAATCACCAGTTAAGTGTTGCAGACGGCAACGGCGATGGCAGACATGATATTTACAACGGCTCAAGTACTGTTAGTGGCACCGGAGCTGGATTATATTCTAACGGACTGGGCCATGGCGATGCCCTTCATGTTTCGGACATGAACCCCGACAGACCGGGTCAGGAAGTTTGGATGTGTCATGAAGAAGCTGGCAGCAATGGCGGAATTGGCCTTAGCTTAACTGACGGAAGAACGGGCGCACGGATTTGGTCGGTTCCCGGAACAGGTGATGTTGGCCGTGGTGTTGCCGCTGATATTGATCCCCGCTACAAAGGTTTTGAGTGCTGGGGTGCCACAGGTGGTTTATACACCGTTACAGGTACTCAAATTACTGCTACAAAGCCAACGATGAACCATTTATTATGGTGGGATGGTGACGTTCAGCGTGAGATTCTGGATGGTACAAAACTCGATAAATGGGATCCCGCTATTAACGGGGTAGGAAGATTGATTTCCTTCTATAACTACGGTACAGCAGGTCAGATTAACGGAAGTAAAGCAAACCCTAATTTCTCGGCAGATATTTTGGGTGACTGGCGCGAAGAAGTAGTATTTAAAAGTGCGGACAATACAAAGTTACTAATCTTCACCACCACTATTCCCGCAGCAAATCGTTTCTACACATTTATGCACGACCCACAGTATCGTTGCCAGGTTGCTGGTCAAGTCTCTGCGTACAATCAGCCTCCGCATACCAGTTTCTATTTTGGCGGTGGCATGGCCGCAATTCCGGTACCAAATATTTATTTGGCGGGTACCGCTCCCGGTAGCAGTATCACTATCCAGGAAAACACTACAGGATTTTGCAGTACAGCTGGTACAATCGATAATAACAATGCCGGATTCACAGGCACCGGATTCATAAATACTAATAATGCCGTGGGTGCAGGTGCGGTATGGAGAATTAATGCGCCCGCTGCCGGAGCTTATACGCTAACCTGGCGCCACTCAAATGGTAGCGGCGCAAACAGGCCCGCAAGATTGTTAGTTAACGGAACCCAAATGGTTTCGAATATTGATTTTAATGCTACGACCGATTTTACAACATGGGTTGAGGTTTCTATCAATGTAAACTTAGCCGCGGGTCAAAACACAATCAGATTGGAAGCTACAACGGCTACAGGTTTGTCGAATATTGATTACTTGAAAGTAACCGGAAATGCGCCTACCGTATTAAGTTGTTCTGGTGTAACGATGGCGGTAAACGAGGGTACTTTATTGCTTGGAGAACTTAATGCGGCTGTTGAGAACAATACGTTAAAAGTTTATCCCAACCCATCTTCAAACGTCTTTAATCTAAGTGTTGCAGGTAAATTCACTTATAACATAGCCGACCAGCTTGGTAAGGTAATAGAGAAAGGAGAGGGAGAGAATGAAGTGAAAGCAGGATCGAATCTGGCTCCCGGTGTTTACTTTATAACTGTTAAAAATGGCTTAAAGATAGAAACCTTCAAGGTGATTAAGCAATAAGTTTAAACTCATAAAAAACAGGGATGTATGAAAGTACATCCCTGTTTTTTTTATTGCTATTTTATCAGAGGATCTTTTTCCTTCGCAAAAAGTTCAAATACTTTTTTATCCACCCAGGCTGGTAAAAGCTTATTCATTAATACCGCAAGTTTTCCTTGAGCGGTCATTATTAAAGTTCTTTTTCGTTCTATCACACCGTTCACAATAATTTTCGCCACCACATCGGCGGTCATCATTTTGCCCTCGTCCATGCTTGTTTCACCCTGTGATGCTCCGTCTTTAGCAAGTGCAGTATTGCGGATATTGGAGGCCGTAAAACCTGGAGCGGCGATCATTACATGAAGGCCTGTTTTCAAATTTTCAACCCTAAGCGCTTCAAGGAATCCGTTCATCGCAAATTTAGATGCCGAATATCCTGTTCTTCCAGGCAAGCCCCGGTATCCTGCTATAGAGGAAACGCCCACTACAGAACCCTTGTTTTTTAATAATTCGGGAAGAGCATATTTGGTGCAGTAAACGGTACCCCAGAAATTTACATCCATCAGGTTTTTTATCACAACCAGATCAAGATCATTAAACAAGGCACGCATACTTATGCCTGCGTTATTAATTAAAACATCAATCCGGTTAAATGCTACCAGTGCCTGCTTAATCAGAAACATGCACTCATCTTCTTTCGCAACATCGCATTGAACTGCGATGGCCTTAATTCCATACCTGCTTTCAAGGCTCTCAGTAATTTCGCAAAGAGTTACATACTGGCGGGCTCCTAATACAAGGTTAGCTCCCTGGCGGGCAAATTCTTCTGCGCAGGCTTTTCCTATTCCGGATGATGCGCCTGTTATAATAACAGTTTTGTTTTTTAAAGACATGGTTAAGACTGAAAGCTCAAAGGTAAAAGCTGAAAGGTAAAGCGGCAATGCTTCTCCATATTTATTTCAAAGAGTTCTCGTAAGGCACTCTTGTTACAATCGACCGACCTAAAGTTATTTCATCAACATATTCGATCTCACCACCAAAAGCTATACCTCTTGCAATGGTGCTGAACTTAATAGGAAAATCTTTGAGTTTTTTATACAGATAGAAGATTGTTGTATCTCCTTCCATGGTAGCACTTAATGCAAGGATAACCTCTTGTATTTCGCCCGCCTTAACTCGTTCTACAATCGACTCGATGTTTAGGTCGGAGGGGCCGATGCCGTCCATGGGTGAAATCAATCCGCCAAGCACATGGTAAACACCGTTAAACTGATTGGTGTTTTCGATAGCCATTACATCACGAGTGTCTTCAACCAAACAAACTAATGATTTATCTCGTTTCTTACTCGAGCAGATTTCGCAAACTGAGCTGTCTGAAATATTTTTGCAGACTTCACAAAAGCGGATTTCTCTTTTTAAACGAGTAAGAGCGTCGCTAAATCTGTCTACATCCGGTGAGGGTTGGTTAAGCAGATGAAGAACAAGTCGTAAAGCGGTTTTTTGTCCCACACCCGGAAGCTTAGCAAATTCGGCAACGGCGTTTTCGAGTAAGCGGGAAGAGAAATTCATTGCGTAAAAATAATGATTACACTGATTATCTTATTACATTTAGAACTCAATATTAAACTATGTCGCCGGGAATATTACTAACATTTATAATTGGATATTTTGTGATGCTTATCGTAGTATCTTATTTTACCTCACGGAAATCATCTGATAACTCAACCTTTTTTATCGCTAACCGAAACTCAAAATGGTATTTGGTAGCCTTTGGGATGATCGGGACAGCTTTATCTGGTGTTACCTTCATTTCTGTACCGGGCGCGGTTGGAACAGGAGGCTTCGGTTATTTCCAGTTTGTACTGGGTAATGCTGTTGGTTTTATCTTCATTGCCACGGTTTTACTCCCGCTCTATTACCGGATGAATCTGGTATCCATCTATACCTATCTTGAAAAGAGATTAGGTTTCTGGAGCTATAAATCGGGGGCCATGATCTTTCTTATCTCCCGTACAATTGGTTCGGCATTTCGCTTGTACCTGGTAGGCATAGTGCTTCAGCGTTTTATTTTTGATGCCTGGAACGTTCCTTTCTGGGTTACCATATCTTTATGCCTGATTCTAATATGGTTATATACTTTTAAAGGGGGCTTAAAAACTATCATCATAACAGATACTCTTCAAACTACATTTTTACTACTCTCGGTTGTACTTTCTATTATATTTATTTCGCAAAGACTAGATCTTAATATTGCCGAAACCTTCGAGGCAGTAAAAGAAAGTTCTTACTCGAAGATCTTTTTTTGGGAAGATTTTATGGGCACAACCTCACACTTTCTAAAGCAGTTTATCGGCGGAATATTTGTTACGATAGCCATGACCGGTCTGGATCAGGATTTGATGCAGAAGAACCTCAGCTGTAAAAATATCGACGAAGCCAAGAAAAACATGCTCACCTTTACCGGGATTTTCGTGGTGATCAATATCTTTTTTTTAAGTGTAGGTGCGTTGCTTTACCTGTTCGCGGCACAAAATAACATTGATGTGTCGGCAATGAAAACACCAGATTATTTATTTCCTGAAATTGCTTTAAACCATCTCAATATAATTCCGGCGATTATTTTTATGGCTGGATTAACCGCCGCAACCTTTGCCACAACAGACTCCGCCTTAACCGCCTTAACCACATCTTTTTGTATCGACTTTCTAAATTTTGATAAGAAAAAAGACCAAAACTCAGCAAAATTAGTTCGCACCAGGCACATGGTTCATGTTGTTTTTTCGGTTCTGATGCTTTTGGTAATCTTGGGCTTCAGGGTTATAAACGATGATTCTGTAGTTAAATCAATCTTTAGGGCAGCTGGCTATACTTACGGACCTCTTTTGGGATTATTTGCCTTCGGGATGCTTACAAAGCGCGGAGTAACCGATAAACTCGTGCCTTTTATTTGTATCCTGTCTCCCGCATTATGCTGGATTTTAGATAAATATTCTAAGCCATGGATGGGATACGCGATAGGTTTCGAACTTATTATTTACAACGCTTTAATTACGTATCTTTTGTTGCTGCTTAGCAGTAGAAGTACTAAAGAGCAAACAACTTTTTAATTATTTTACTTATTAGGGAACTATGACTAGTGATGAACAAATAAGAAACGCATTCGATAATAAAGACTGGCAGGAAATTAAGGTTACCGATTCCTGGCAGATATTTAAGATAATGGCCGAATTTGTGGATGGTTTTGAAAAACTCGCTAAAATCGGCCCCTGTGTATCCATATTCGGATCGGCAAGAACAACTAATGATAATAAGTACTACAAGTTAGCGGAAGATACCGCCCGCTTACTTACCGAAAAGGGTTACGGAGTAATTTCAGGCGGAGGCCCGGGAATTATGGAAGCCGCTAACAAAGGGGCGTATGAAGCAGGAGGGAAGTCGGTAGGGTTGAATATAGAACTACCCTTCGAGCAATTTCATAATAAGTATGTAGACAGGGATAAACTCCTTGAATTTGATTATTTCTTTGTTCGTAAAGTTATGTTCATGAAATACTCTCAGGGATTTATTATCCTTCCGGGAGGTTTTGGTACTATGGACGAAATGTTCGAAGCCATAACCTTAATTCAAACAGGTAAAATTGCTCGTTTTCCGATTGTGCTGGTAGGCACGGATTACTGGAAAGGTTTAATGGATTGGGTAAATAAAAGCATGATCGAAGCCGGAAATATTAGTCCGGAAGATTTAAACCTTTACAGGCTGGTTGATACCGCCGAAGAGGCTGCCGAGCATATCTTCAGGTTCTACAATAAATATGTACTTAAACCAAATTTTTAACGCATGGCCGTTCGGATTGGTTTTGGGCGTTTCGTAATTTCTCAGATCTAATTTGCTGGTTATTTTAAAGCTTCAAAACCATCCTTTACATTGCCCCAGAACTTATCCAAAGCAATAATTCGATGTTTAAGAAACGTAATTATTTGCGGCCAGTATGTTTATCAAAAAAATTCACACCATTAAGCGTGGTTTCAATTTTACTTATTATTTTCCCTAAGCTATCGGTGGTATGAAGTTGCCATACCCAGTCTTCTTTCAATTCCTCGCGCAGTAATTCTTTATATTCTTCGAATTGGTAAAAAAACAATTCCTGAATAACTGCGTCGGACTGAACAATTTCTATCGCGATTCGTGCTTGCGCTTTATCAGCATCCATTTTAATTAAACATTTTTTAGGCCGGTCTTGTAGTTTAACCAGTTTATTTTAGTTCCTTCGGAAGATAGCTGCGGCGAAATATATTGCCCGAAAGTGGTCCAGAACTCTTGTCGGGTAGCCGATGCCTGCTCTTTAGTATACATGTTTCAAAAGTAATAATGATGTTAACATTACAACAAACAAACATTTGCGGATAAAAAGCATTTATTAATAAGTTAATACACACCGATTTTGACTCTACTTTCTAACGCAATCTGGATTAAACCTATCGCCAAATTTGGATTAGCCGCCAAAGGCACTGTTTATTGTCTTATAGGGCTGCTGGCTTTCATGTCTGCTTTTAATCTGGGCGGACAAACCACAAAAAAGTCGAGTAATGAGGGAGTTTTTTTGTTTGTAATGGATAAACCCGCTGGAAAAATTATTCTTGGGATAATAACCCTGGGTCTGTTGTGTTATGCCGTATGGCGGTTTATCCAAACTCTTCTGGACACAGAGCAAAAAGGAAAAAAAGCAAAGGGCCTGTCGAAGCGACTAACCTATTTTTTTAGTGGCATAACCTATTTATTCCTGTCCTGGGTTTCGTTTAAGGTTCTTTCGGGAAATGGTGGCAATTCCGGAGGTTCATCGAAAACGGACATGGTGAGTTTGATTCTCCATCAGCCCGCCGGCCAATGGCTTTTAGGCCTTGTTGCCGCGGTTATGGCTGGTATCGGAGTCTACCAGATTTGGTACGGTAATTCAGAGAAGTTCCATAAGCATGTAAATGTGCAGGCTCTTAACCCCGAGGCCGCACACTTACTTATGCGAGCCGGAAAGATTGGTTATATCTCGCGGGGAATTGTATGGTTGGTTATAGCATTTCTTTTTTTTAAAGCGGCCTTACACAGCAAGGCGTCTGAAGCAGGCGATACAAGTTCGGCTTTTGCTTTTGTGGAGCAGAGTACTTTCGGAACATATTTGCTGGCGGCCCTGGCAATAGGACTCATTTGTTATGGTGTGATGAACTTTATACGTGCCGGATTCGAAAAATTTAAGTATTAGTGCCATCATCAGGTTATTAAAGTAAATTTTTAATTATCTTCATTTCATAAATAGCTCATACATGGAAATTATAGAATTTACAATAAACGACAAGATTTACACCGCAGAGGAAACAGAAGGAATGTACTCTATCGTTTCGGGTGCTACATTTATCGGCCAGATGTATAAAGAAAAGAATAAGGGCTGGACATGGGAAGGGCCTACCAGAATAACCAAAGATCATCCATGGCAGAAAATCGGCGAAAAGATCGATAAACATCTTTTAAATCTGCAAAAGATATAATTTCCTTATTGGGTAAGTTTCACGTGTACAGCCCCGCCTCGTGTTATTCCTGCTAAGGTAGGAGTGGTCATGAATGTCACCGGGTACCATTGCGATAAAAGCACCTGTTGCCCTCGTCATTCCTGCGCCATTTCGCACGTCATTCCTGCGCAGGCAGGAATCCTAATGCGAAAAAATAAACTATACAACTGACACACTATTCTAATACCGTCGCGTCTATCTTTCCCGGAACCTGACCCTTATCCTGCTTTAATACTATTTCGCACGTCATTCCTGCGCAGGCAGGAATCCTAATGCGAAAAATAAACTATACAACGGACACACTATTCTAATACAGTCGCATCTATTTTTCCAGGAACCTGACCCTTGTCCTGCTTTTTCTCATTAGCGATCTCAGGAATAGATTCAGCATAAATAAGCCCGAGTTTAGCAGCATGTTCCGCCGCTTCTTCAGCGTTATCAATCACCAGCATCTCTACTTTCTCTTTACTTAATTCTTCCCTGATCTTTATTGCGATTTGTTCTCTTTCTGGTAGCTGAACGTCGCGGATGTAAATAGCCAGGATCCGGCCCGGGTATTGTTTTACCACCTCTCTATAGATGGCAGGATCTTCCTGTCCGCTATCACCAATAAGAACAAAATTCAATAGCGGATAGGTGAGCAAAATATTTTCTATCTCTTTAAATTTATGCCCCATGTGACCGCCGCTACTAAAAAATTTATTTTCCTGCAACCCGAAATCCCTGAGCAGGAGAGGGCCCGGTGGGATATCATTTAGATCCATAAATTCTTTTAAAAGATCGTACATGTTCCATGGGCTGCTCGAAACATAGAAAAAGGGATTGTTTCGTTTGCCGTTTTTCCCGAGTTGTAACGATTTATAAAAAGCAGATACACCGGCAAAGGGCAATCTGGTTCTGGCATTATGCAGAAAAACTGTGCGCGACATTGCTAAAACATTAGTTGCCGAGGTTTCTACAATAGTGTCATCAATATCGCTGATAATTCCGTATTCGGCATCAGCTGGCGGTACAAGTACTTCCGCGACAGATTTTAATCCCTTTTCGAAGGGAATAGAAGCAGCCTCCAACTCTATCTCAAGGGTATGCCAAATATCATTGGGTTGAATTGGTTGGCTTGGTTCAAGATTTATCATGTAATAGCCTTCGTCATCGGTAACCATCTGATGGATCTGATCTTGAAATTTTACAGAAAGTACGGCGTTGGGTACTTCGTCGCTTTCGAACCTTTTATACATATTAACCAGGTTGTTCAGTATCGTATCCTTATCGCCCGACGTTGCAATTTTTTTATCCTCCAACACTCTTCCTTTAAGGTACAAACGGTTTACCGTGCCATAACTACGGTAAGGTATAATCTGTACAGGATCGTTCAATCCTAATCTTTTCTTTAGATCAAACCTTAAATCATCAAACTTATCTTCCAGTAAATTAATAGAATCAGTGAAGAGTCTTTTCCAATCCATAGTTTTAATTTAAAATATAACAGAGTAGCCCTAAGCCTGTTTCGCGAGCGGGTTACTTTGCGGGATTGTCGCATTTAAGACAGCCCGACGTAAACTGTAAAATTAAACCATTTTATCTTTCCCGAACGGGAGGGATTTTCCCTTTGTTAATCTTCTAATCTGGTAATTCGCTGAAGATTTTGTGCCTAAAAATCGAAAAAACATCATTTGCGGGTGATTAAACCTGCTTTTGGAAATCAAAAGCGAAAGGAGAATAAAAAAATAAAAAAAACTTGGTTTTCAATAATATTCCCGACATTTGGTTTTTAACAATTTTTTATAATGCAAAAAGGAACAGTAAAATTTTTCAATGAAACTAAAGGTTTCGGTTTCATCGTACCATCCACAGGAGAAGCAGACATCTTTGTTCACTCTTCAGGTTTAGTTGATAACATTCGCGAGAATGATACAGTTGAATACGAAGTTGAACGTGGAAAAAAAGGTTTGAACGCAGTAAATGTAAAGGTTATATAATCAATACTTTATTTAAAAATCTTCCAAGCATCAGCCAAAAGCTGATGCTTTTTTTTTGATCCGCTTTCCCGCCCGCACACTCTTCCTGCAACCTTATTGGTGAAACTGCGTACTAATCGCCAACGAGTTTAAAAAAATCCCATTCGTATTAGTTTATAACCAAGGCAGGTATGTTCCTGCATTACTACATCCAATAAATGAAAAAAGTAGATCTGGCCATAATAGATGATGATGAAATGTACGTTCTCGCATTAAAAAAACTTCTGGAAAGTATACAACTTACCGACCGTACCGTATATTTCGAAAATGGCCAAGTAGCTTTGAATTATTTCGATCAATGGATTCATCAGTCGAGTTTGCTTCCCGAATTGATTCTTCTGGATTTGAATATGCCGGTTACAAACGGCTGGCAGTTTATAAAAGAATTCAAAAAGCTAAAAATGAAAATCGATAAGAAGATTACCATTTACATGATAAGTTCTACGATTAACGAGGATGAAATTAAAAGAGCCAGAGAGGTAGAAGAAATTACCGACTTTGTTTGTAAACCAGTCACTATCCACACTCTAACAAAAATATTGAGCCAGATGAATTAAATAGAAAAGGCTGTCTCAAATTCGGCAACATCTAGATTCATGGCGTCATGCTGAGGAGGTAATTTCTAAGAACACTGAAAGCATAATGACAGCTTTTTATGCTCATGGCCGCAAGGCCTAGTTCTTTTGGCCGCAAAAGAACCAAAACTCTGTGCCCTTCCGAAGGTGCCTTTGCCGCACCACCTGCCCGCAATGTGGCATCAGTTCACACGGGCTGCGCCTTGCTTTCCCCATATCCTTCTGGCCCAGCTTCAGAAAGCAAGCCAAGGCCCTGCCACTCGCACATGGCCTACTGATGCTACATTCTCGCCGGCACTGACGGAAGGGCACAGCCTCCGTAGGTTAATTATGCTAGGATGTCAGATTGCTGGCTGCCTAAATAAACGCTTCTATTTGATATAGAAGTGTAGTATCTGTCATAGGTGGCCTGTCGAAGCATAGAGCGAGCTATTGAAGCCCGCCTCACGACCATTCGATAGGCTTAAAATGACGACAGCGACCATTGAGAAAGCCTTTTCTTTTTATTGTCCGCCCATTCCACCGCCGGTATCATCATTTATAATTCCCTTTTTATTCTTTTTCAAGGCCGATTTTAATTTCCCGAAACGGTAATTTAAACTGGTATTGAAGGTTCTTAAATAGCTTTGATTATTGCTTTCCTGACTAAAATCAGGGCCCTTTGTTTCGCTTATGAAATATCTAAACTTGGCAAAAGGGTTGTTTGCCGAGGCGGAGAAGGAAAGCTTGTCTTTTACCAGATCTTTATTTACACTAAAGGAAGAGCCGATAAAGGTGTTTGAGCTGCCCTGCAATGTTAAATTCGGGCCGTTAAACATTACATTCGAATTTAATCGCCAACCTTTTTCCAGGCGGTATCCGGTTGATGCGGAGACGTAATACATTACTCCCTGGTTTGTTGCCGGTTTGTTATTTACAATAGCCGACACCCGGCCATGGGCTACCTGCCCGTTAACCGTTACGTTCCATTTTTTTGTGAGAGGATAATTAATATTAACACTGGTAGAAAATACCCGTGCGGTTCCGGTATTTCCAGGTGTTGAACGAGTTATATTAGTAACCGAATCGAAAGTAGACATCGGCATTATCATTTTTACATATCGTTCGTACCCTAATCCAACATTAAATGATCCTTTTTTGAACTTGCTGTACTTTAATTCAACTCCGCTTGCGCTGGCTGGGCGAAGGTTGGGGTTTCCGCTGGTTTCAAAGTTGGGATTTGAGCGGTCTACAAATGGATTTAAATGATAAATAACCGGCCTTTTAATTTTTCGGGAATAACCAAGCGTTAAATTGCTCATGTTTTTGAGCTTCATGTTAATGGAAGCGGAAGGTACCAGATTGAGATAAGTTTTTTGCAATTGCGAAGATGTAGATATAAAATCGGCGTCAATAACAGTCTGTTCCAATCTCAAACCGGCTTTAAAACCCCAGTTTTTTAAATTGTATTGATAAGAATTATACACGCCGTAAACACTCTGGGTATTCTTGAATTTATTACTGCGGTTGGCATCTGTAGTAAACAGGCCGTTTGTATTCAGTGAATCGTATCTGAAATCGCTGTTATTGTTTCTTAATATTCCTTTTATGCCTGCTTCAACCGTAAGTTTCTTTACAGGATGTGTATAATCAACCTGAAAAGTTTGTTCCGCGGAACTGCTTTCGTTGTTTTGACGGTAATCAGGACGGAAATACGCATCTGTGTTAGTAACCTCAAGGCTGTTAAACTGATCGTTGCTGTATTCCATAAATCGGTAGGAAAAGGTTAAAAGACGATTCTTATTTGATTTAAATCCCATCTGATAATTGACCGCCGCATCCAGGCCCCGGCCTTTACCGGTATTATCATTCGCTAACCGGTAATTGTGTTCGGTTTTCCCGGTTGATACAGAGAGTTGATTGCTGAAAGCGTCGTTTTGATTCCCGTTAGTATTAAATTGCGCCGATATCAAATTCAAGCTATCAATCTCATAACTTATTTCGCCCCCGAAATAGCCGCTCCGGTTATCCGATTTTTTTGTACCACTTTGAATAAGTGAATTTTGCGGGGCGGCTGTAAATGAAGAAACAGAGTGCCTTGAGGTGATATTTGTGGTAGCTGGTGAGTTATACAAACTGGCTCCGCCAAAACCCGAAGTTCCGAATTTACCTTGCTTTACCGTAAATGATCCCCCAAGCCCCGGGCCGCCCACCGGAAACCGTTCATTTATATTAAAACTTCCGTTGTAACCATTATCCACCTTTTTGTGGGTGATGATATTTATAATTCCGGTTAATCCATCAGCATCATATTTAGCTGGCGGGGTTGTAATTACTTCAATCTTTTCGATGCTCGACGCAGGCATACTTCTTAAAATATCTTTCGGATTCCGTTCAACCATGCTCGATGGTTTACCGTTAATTAAGATCTTATAATTCTTATCGCCCTTTAACTGGATATTGTCCTCCGCATCAAGAGATAGTAAAGGCACTTTTCGCATCATCTCTAAAACATTCGACCCTTTACTTTCCGGATCGGCCTGTAAATTGTACGATATCCGGTCTATCTCCTGGGTCATTATAGGTTTATCTACCGTGATAGCCACTTCCTTAAGTTTGTTAGATACTTTTGAAAGCGTAATCACACCCAGGTTATGTACCGATTTTAAACTGTCGGTAAGATTGATGGTAATATATTTAGCCTTAAAGCCCACTCCAATTATTCCCAGCGAGTATTTCATCGGTTTTAACCGCTCAAAAACAAACGAGCCGTCGGTTTTCGAAAGAGTGGCTTTTACAGGTATGTTTTTTTCAGTCTTTAGATTTACGGTAATATAATCAAGCGGTTTCTGACTTGTGGAATCTGTTACGCTTCCCTTAATCTGATAGTCGATCTTAGTTTGCGCCATTGCTGGTTTAATAATCCAAACCAATAAGCTGGTAAATAGGAGAAAGGCTGTTGTTTTCATTTTTGTTGGTTGTTTTGATTGTGTTGTTGGTTGATTTTGTTTAAAGAACTGAAGTTTATGAGGATACCGCAATAAGTTTTAGGCGGGTGTTATTTAAGTCCCGGTGAACTATCAGATTCAGTCGGTGAGTGTTTTCCATAAAAGAAATTTATTTAAGATTGTAGTGTACTATATATCTAGTACACTACAAATGTATTAACGTTTTCCAGATTTTCAAATTTTATTTGAAAAATTCGGCAATAGAATTCAGGAAGGTTAAAGTGTTTTAAGACGGGAGAGGAAACCATCGATGGTATGGCTCACAAATGTGTCCTCATTTATTGTAAGACGCCATTCTAAGGATTTTTCTGATAGGATAACTTCAGCTACGATTTCCGCTGAAGCACTCTCAGTTATGGTATATCCATGTCGTAACAAAGCGCGCTTTGTCCAAAATGCGGCGGCTCCGTTACCAAGAAGAGTTATGGTTTTGCCGGTATTTTGATGGATATTGAAAGTGCCGGTAGTTTTATCAAAAAGAACACCCGCCTTATCAAAAGCAGATTCGAAGGTGCCGTTTAACACCAGGCTCTCCGGCGAACCGGATTCAAGGCTCCCGTCTTTTTTTAATAACCAGATCTCATCAGCAACCTGCAGTGCAAGGTCGAGTTCATGCGTGGAAATCAAGATTCCCTTTTTCGTTTTCTTTGCCAATTGGTGCAAGAGGCGCATCAGTTCAATTCTGCTGGGTAAATCGAGATGGGCGGTTGGCTCATCAAGAATTATCAGCGGCGTATCCTGTGCCAATGCTCTTGCCAGCATAACTTTCTGACATTCACCATCGCTTAACTGGCCAACTTTTCTGTCGAGGAATTTTTCTGTATGGGTAGATTCCACCGCCCATTGAATAATATTCTTATCGTTTTCACTTAATCCGCCTAACCAGCCGGAGTAAGGGTATCTTCCGAGAGATATTAATGAAAAGACATCCAGGTTACCCGACTTAACAGAATCGGTAAGAACCAGGCTGAGCTTTCTGGCAATTTGCGCCGGTTTTAATTTGGTAATACTCTCCCCCTCTATCATCACAGCACCGCTCAAAGCATGCTGAAGGCCGGAAAGTGTCCGAATGAGCGTCGATTTCCCAGCTCCGTTAGGCCCAAGAAGGCAGATTAACTGACCCTCGCACATTTCTACACTTAATGGCCCGGCAACACATTTTTCCTTTTGGCCGCTGCGGTATCCCACCGATAGATTTGTGGCTTTTAATAAGGGTTGCTTTTCCATCAGAAACCTCTAAGATTATTGCGACTAACAATCACCCATATAACAACCGGCGATCCGATTAATGCGGTGATAACATTTATCGGTAAAGCGGTTTGGCTTCCGGGCATTTGGGAAATGATATCACATATAAGCATCAGGGCCGTGCCTATAAGGCAGCAACCCGGAATTAAAATTCTGTGATTCGAGGTATTGAAAAGGGAACGTGCCAAATGGGGGACGGCGATACCTACAAAACCGATCGGTCCGCAAAAGGCTGTAATACTTCCGGCAAGAATACTGGTACTGCAAATAATAATGATTCTTGCCCGGTTAACGGTTAATCCCATACTTCTTGCGTAGTTTTCACCCAACAGCAGGGCATCAAGTATCTTAGATGATATAAACGATAATAGTAAACCCGCGAAAATGCTAAACATCAGCACATACAAATGATGCTCGGTAACGCCGCCCAATGAACCGAAAGTCCATAAAAGGTATTCTTTAATTTGGTCTGGCGCACTAAAATATTGCCAGATGCTTATAATTGAGAGGGTGATATTGGCAATCATTACGCCCACAATAAGCATAATGACGTTGTCTTTCAGAGAGGATGAAATGGCAAGAATAAGCATCATTATGAGTGCCGCACCTATCGTTGAGGCGATAATTATTAGCCAACTGCTATTAATACCCAGCTCTTGTATGGTGTATAAACTCGTAATGCTGCCTGCGGAGAGCATAACCAGAGCTACTCCCAAACTTGCCCCTGCGGTGATACCCAATACAGATGGCCCTGCAAGCGGATTTCTAAACAATGTTTGCATCTGAAGCCCGCTTACAGATAATCCGCAACCAACCAGTACCGCTGTAATGGCCTTAGGGATACGTATTTTTTCAATAATATAGATCCATGCTTCATCATCAGAACCCAATGAAAAGATGATTTTAATGACAGCTTTAAAAGGAATAGCAACCGGCCCAAGGGAAACATCGAGAATAAAAAGTATAAATAAAAACAGAATCAGGGCTCCGATAATTACCTTCTTGAGGGGACTCAATTTTCCCGAATTTAATTCGTTTTTATATGAATCAGCTTCTGTCATTTATAGGATCTGTTTGTAATAAACCAGCTGATAATCAGGTAAAAGCTCGGGATGTAATATTTTTATCAGATCGGCCAGAATAATATGAGGGTTCACTACACCTGATTCCCAATAATCATTTGAACCTAAGTTGTTTATTTTTTTGTTGAAGTTGTAGATAGTATTGTTTTTGTAAGGCTTGAAATAGGTGTACCTGATATCACGTGAGGCTATATCCGCCTTACTGATTGCGGTGCCCGAATTGATCCAATAATCAGCTTTTAGGGCAACAGGCGCAACGCTTTCGAAACTCAGCCCCATACTTCCGGTTCCTTTTACATCATACCAGTTGTATGAGGCTCCGGCATCCTTAAAAAAACGAGTCATAAAGCTGGTGCCATCGGGTACGAACCAGGAGCCTTTAAAGGGCATCCCCACAATAATACCGGGTTTATTCGATGTTTTTCTTCCCAGCCGGGCGAGTCGTAAATACTCATGTTCGATGGTAGTGAATTTTTTATTGACAAGTTCTTCTTTGTTAACCAGGGCGGCCATCAGTTTCACCCATTCCGCACGGCCCAGGGGGGTGTTTTCAAGCCATTCCGAGATCAATAAAACCGGCACACCGGCATCAACAAGTGTTTGATAGCGAGTAAAACTGGCACTGGGGTTACCCATCGCCATCACAAGGTCGGGGTTTAGCGCAATTATCAACTCCGAATTGATCGAGCCTTCTTCACCTACCTCCGCTACTTTACCCGCTTTAATATTCGCACGCACTTTTGGCGATGTTACGTATTTAAAATTCGCAAGCCCTTTAATAACATCCGGCGATTCAACAAAATCGGCCATTGCTATTTGTAACGACGACATTCCCACAAGTTTTTTTAGCGGAATCTCAATCGTATGCGATTTATCAAAGCCTTTTGGAGCGGCATTGCCTCTTTGGATCAAAGCATAGGCTACGGTATCTCTTTTCTCGGCATTGCTATTAAAAATCCGCACAAGTTTATAATCATCCCGATACTCTATACTGAACCCTTTAGCGTATTTTATTTCCGTTTTGCTATAGAAGGTTTTCCTCTTAGAATGCTGTTGCGATTTGGCGGGCTGTTTAGATTCGCCGCAGCCAACGAAAAAGGTAAGCGTAAACAGGCCGAAAAGAAAAGTTGATGTGTGTGTACAGGCCCGGAAAATCCCTTTCCGGGGAGCCTGAAATAAATTCCTGCTTCTAATCATATTTTCTGAGCCTTTCTTCCGAAAGCATTTGAAAAGTTAAAGGCAGGTCTTCTGACTTCCTCGAAACTAGCAGCCTTCCCATCCGCCTGAGGCGAAAAGTGGCAATTTGCGGTTTCTTTGTTGAGGTTACAGCAGCGGAGACTGTTCCGGACTTTCACCGGGATTCCCTATTAAAGCAGCTTGTGAAGGCTTGCTACCAGAAGGCAAAACTAAATTAAAATTTTGAGATTTTACGTGCCGCCGAATTTAGATTCGGCCAATGATTTAGGGCATTTGACGCACAATAAAAGAGTTAAGCTTTTAAAGCCAAACTCTCTTTTTTTACATAGGTAGATGTGAGTATATATATAGATCAGGCTACCAGTAGGTCTTTATCCTGGTTTTTGCCCGAGTTGTTGCCTAAAAATTTGCCTTTGTTTGTTTTGAACTGTTTCAAATCAAACATAATAATCGCTCTTAATTCTTTATCAAATTGTGTTAGTAGATTGTCGGTTAAATTCTGAGTTCTTTTCATTATAATAAGTTTTATAAACTCACTTATACTAAGATAATGCCAAAGCGTATAGATTTAATTTATGAGAACTTTGGTGTGAAATGTGTTGTGTTTTTAGTACAGATCTATGTGTTAAAAAGTTTATTTGTGTATTAATATCACTATAATGGCGTTAATTGAATATTTACCGGTTGTTATTGAACCTAAATCTTAAATTTGATTTTAATGAGATTCCTTTTTCCAGGTTTTCTTTTCGCGTTACTGTTTATTGCCATACCGGTAATCATTCACCTGTTTAATTTCAGAAAATTTAAGAAGGTTTATTTTAGCAATGTTTCTTTTCTGAAGGAAATTCAACATCAAACTTCATCCAGCAGAAATTTAAAGAATCTCCTTTTGCTTATCGCCAGAATTCTTACCATAATATTTCTGGTATTTGCTTTCGCACGTCCTTACATCCCCGAAAGGGAAGATTCGGGAAATCAGTATGAGCAAAATGCGGTGAGTATTTATATTGACAACTCATATAGCATGGAAACCCTGAATAAAGAGGGCAGCCTGCTGGATGAGGCGAAAAGACGAGCCCGTGAAATTGCCTCGGCCTACAGTATCAACAATAAGTATCAATTACTAACCAATGATTTTGAAGGGAAACATCAGCGTTTATTGTCGTACGAAGATTTTATAAAGGCTGTTGACGATGTTAAAATAAGCAGTTTAAACAAAAATCTGCAGCAGATAATCAGTCGGCAGCAAGATGTGTTTGCCAGTGAGCCCAATACGGAAAAGGCCGTTTATGTTATCTCAGATTTCCAGCGTAATTTTCTTCCCGTAAAGGATTTAGAGATAGATTCGGCCATAGCTTTAAGATTTGTACGTCTTGAAGCCAACGAACTTGCCAATATTTCAGTTGATTCAGTTTGGTTTGTATCGCCGGTACACCGTACAAACGAAACCGAAAAGCTGGTAGTGCAACTAAAGAACAATTCGGATAAACGTGCGGAAAATATTCCTATAAAGGTTTTGATAGACGGAAAACCTAAAGCTTTGGGAAGTTTAAACGTTGAGGCACGAAATACCAGTAAAGATACACTCTCATTTAGCGGCTTAAACCCCGGTTGGAAAAGAGGAGAGGTGGCTATTACCGATTACCCTGTGGTATTTGATGATAATTTCTTTTTCAGCTTTAATGTACGCCAGCGCATGCCTGTACTTTCGATTTTTGAACAGGCTGAAAACCCTTATATCAACGCGCTTTACAAGGCCGAGTCGTTTTTTAACTACCAAGCCGTTTCTTCGGGAAGTATTGATTATTCTCGTTTGGCGGAGCATCCTCTTATAATTCTTACCGCTACCGAAAATACTTCGGCCGGTTTAGCCACGCAGTTAAAAACATATGTGCAAAATGGCGGGAGCCTGATGATATTTCCATCTACTGAACCAAGTTTTAGCGGATTAAGTACCCTTACCCAAACTTTAGGAACCGAAGTGCCTCAGGCGATACTAAGCCAGGAAACAAAAGTTACCTCAATTAACCTACAGCACCCTATTTTTAAAGGTGTGTTTTCACAGTTACCCAATAAATTGGATTTACCTGTGGCTAAAAAAGCTATTCGGTACAGTAATTCAAGCCGCAGCAGCAGGCAAAGTATCCTTCAGTTCGCTGATGGCAGAGGTTTTTTTAGTCATTATTCTGTAGGAAAAGGAAAAGTTTATTTATCGGCGGTAGCTCTTAGTGAAGAATCGGGCAACTTTGTAAGACATTCGGTATTTGTTCCGTTGATGTACCAGGCTGCTTTTTTAAGCTTACGCGATAACAGGTTGTTTTACACACTTGGAAAAGATCAGTTTCTGGAGATGAACAAAATTACGCTTTCGGCTAACCAAACACTGAAATTGAAAAAGGGAAATTTTGAAGCTATCCCGGATATGCGGTCTTCGGATAAGGGAACACGCCTTTTTATATCCGATCAGATTAAAGAAAAAGGACTTTATCAATTACTTAAAGGCGATAGTATTTTGTCGGTTTTTGCTTTTAACGATAATCGTCTCGAATCCGATTTGAGCTACCTCACTAAAAGCGATCTGAAATCGAAAATCCCTAACGGAAAAGTCGATATATTTAACCCCGGTAAAGGTTCTATACAAAATGCGATAAAAGCTGTAAATAATGGCCTTCAATTGTGGAAACTTTGCCTAATTTTGGCCCTGGTTTTCCTTGCGATAGAAATTTTACTGGCAAGGTTTTATAAAGCCAAAGAATCAAAACTTAAAATTTGATGAAACCCATACTTATCCGTTCGGTAACTATTCTGCATCCCGCCTCGAAGTTTAATAATAAATCTGCAGATGTACTGATAACGAACGGGAAAATTACCCGCCTTGCTGATAAAATCGATTCGAATGACGATGTAGTATTAATTGACGGAAAGGGTAAATTTTTATCTCCCGGGTTTTTCGATCTTAACGCAAATTTTGGCGAGCCCGGTTTAGAAACAAAAGAAGATTTATTAAGCGGCTCTGCGGCGGCCATCGCCGGAGGCTTTACAGCAGTTGCTTTGCAGCCTTCAACGCAACCAGTTATTCACTCCAAGTCCGAAGTTTCATACATCGTTAACAAAACCAGAGATTTTATCGTTGACGTTCACCCGCTGGGTTGTATTTCGCAAAACCGTGAAGGGAAGGATCTCGCTGAATTATACGACATGCGAATGTCTGGTGCGGTAGCTTTTACCGACGGAACAAAATCTGTAACAGATTCGGGTTTAATGAGCCGGGCCTTGTTATATGCCAAGGGTTTTGACGGATTAATATTTTCATTTCCGGAAGATGTATCGATTGCCGGTAAGGGCAAAATGAACGAGGGCGAGGTGAGTACTTATTTAGGAATGAAAGGAATTCCGGCTCTGGCCGAAGAGGTTCATATTTCGAGAGATCTGTATCTGGCCGAATACAATGAAAGTCCCATACATTTCAGTACAATTTCATCCGCGGGGAGTGTTGATTTAATCAGAAAAGCGAAGAAAAAAGGATTAGCGGTAAGCTGCGACGTAGCTGCTCATCATCTGGTACTTACAGATAGCGTATTAACCGAATTTGACAGTAATTATAAAGTTAAACCTCCCTTGCGTACATCAACGGATGTTGCCGCTCTAATTAAGGGTTTAAACGACGGTACCATAGACGCCGTTGTATCGCAGCATACGCCGCATGAAATAGAATTTAAAGAAGTTGAGTTTGAAATAGCCTCATTCGGGATAATAGCTTTGCAGACAGTATTACCACTTCTTGTAAAAGCCGGATTATCGCCCGAAACTATTGTAGAGAAACTTGCGATCAATCCCCGGAAGGTTTTAAATCTGCCCGCTCCCGAACTTGCTGAAGGTGAGGTAGCGAATATTGTATTGTTTGATACAAGCTCAGAATGGGTTTTCGATAACGACAGTAATAAATCAAAATCATCAAACTCGCCTTTCTTAGGTACCGGGTTGAAAGGAAAAGTTTTTTTAAGCTGCAACAAAGGGCAGATATATACTAATTTTTAGAATGGATAAGCAGGTAGAAAAAGCTATAAGAGCATCATTAGAGAAGTATTCTGAAGTAAGTAAATCTTCAATTAACGATTTTGCAAAGCGGGTGCTTGATGTATTCAGTCTGGATGCTTCGTTTATGGAGAAAGTTGCTTTAATGGACGAAGCCTTTGATGACGAACCAAAACTGGATTTCTTGCGCGAAGTATTTTTTGATCTCATTATGATTAATTTCTTTGCGGAAGACGTAAAAAAACTGGAAGAAGATTACCTCGATTCTAAAGAATGGGAAGAGATTGAAGAAGATACGATTGACAGAGGCACCGAACTCCTGAATGTTCTTTTGTACATCAGAGAATGCCACGATGAGGATATAGAACCCGAACTGGAAGATTTTCTGAAAGAGTTTTTACTGGTTGAAGAAGACGAATTTCAGGACGAGCATCGCATTTATGAAGATGTTATCGCCAGCCAGATTTTAATGGAATCGAGTATTGAAGAAATAGCGAAAGCATCAAACGAACTATCTGATGATTCGGAACTTAAAGACCTGTTTTATCCGATAATGACTTTCTTTTATGAGCCGGAGCCTGATAAGGAAGACGTGGATACGTATACAAAAAATAGCGTTGATCCGGAATTCGACGCATCGGTATATGCTTTACTAACTTCTTTTAATCAATTGTAATTAATGGATAGCGGTTTAAAAAGGATAAGGAAACAAGCTTTCTCAAATGGTTTCATCTTAGGAGCGGTTTTGCTAATCGCAGATATACTGATTCTTTATGCACTTGCTTACAGCAAATCCGTTTCCCTGATTTTTTTTTCCTATCTGTTGGTCGTTTTTATTATTCCGCTTACCGCGGCGATTATCCTTATCCGGCACCTGAGAAAAAAAATTGGCGGTTATTGGAATCTTAGACAAGCAACTTCAGGCATTTTTATCATATTTATTTCCGCTTACCTCATTTCATCTGCCGGAAGCTTTCTGTTTATTCAATATATGAAGCCGGATATCATGGCCGACGCTAAAAGAAATTCGGTGAACGTTTTCGGTAATTTCTTTGAAAAGATTGATGCCGACCCTGATGAAGCTGATAAGTTAATTGAAAGTGTGGAAACGCAATTTGATAGTATGTCTAAAAGTAGTGCCGGTTCTGTTTTCTCAAATCTATTATCTTCAATAATTATACTTTTTGTGGCGGCCCTAATTTTCGGGGCAATATTTAAGAGAGAAGAACCTGTATTATTAAACAGCAATACCCCCGAATCATAAATCTATTTTAATGAATATTTCTGTAGTCGTTCCCCTGTATAATGAAGCCGAATCTTTACCAGAACTGGTAGAATGGAACAGCCGGGTTATGGAGGAAAATGGATTTTCGTATGAGATAATCCTCGTAGATGACGGAAGTAATGATGAATCTTGGGAAGTAATTGAACGACTTAGGGGATCTAATCCTAATATCAAAGGCATCAAGTTCAGAAGGAATTACGGAAAGTCGGCGGCACTTAATATCGGCTTTGCCGAAGCTGAGGGCGATGTGGTAATAACTATGGATGCTGATTTGCAGGACAGCCCCGATGAAATTCCGGAATTATATCGCAAAATCACACGCGAAAAGTACGACCTGGTTTCGGGCTGGAAGAAAAAACGCCATGATCCTTTAAGCAAAACGCTTCCTACCAAATTATTCAATTCGGCAACCCGCAATATGTCGGGCATACATAACCTCCACGACTTTAACTGCGGTTTGAAAGCCTACAGAAAGGATGTTGTAAAAAACATTGAAGTGTACGGCGAGATGCACCGCTACATCCCTGTTTTGGCTAAATGGGCCGGATTTAAAAAGATTGGCGAGCAGGAAGTAGAACACCGTCCAAGAAAATATGGAACTACCAAATTCGGAATGAGCCGTTTTGTAAACGGGTTTCTGGATTTACTTTCCATCTTTTTTGTGGGCAAGTTTGGGAAACGCCCTATGCACTTCTTCGGATCGATGGGGGTTTTATCCTTCTTTACTGGTTTGATCATCACCATCTGGCTTATCGCCGAGAAGTTAATCGCCATTTCTCAAAACTTTAAATATCGTAACGCAACCGATCAGCCGCTGTTTTATATCGCATTGGTTGCTATAATTGTAGGCTTTCAATTGTTTTTAACAGGTTTTGTGGCCGAACTGGTGTCGAGAAATTCTTCGGAACGGAACCATTATCAGATAGAGAAGAAAACCGGGTAATGTGCAAATGGGTTGATGTGCGAATATGCAGATTCCTATAACAAATAATTAATCGACACAAAAGCACATTGCAGAGCAATTTGCATATTTGCACATTAATAAAGCACTTTAATATAATTTGCACATCATACGTTGTTTTTCTCAATAATTATCCCCTTATACAATCGCCCACAGGAAATTGATGAGCTTTTAGATACGCTTACACGGCAAACCTATACCCAGTTTGAGGTGCTGGTTATTGAAGACGGCTCGAAAATTACCGCGAAGGATATAGTTGAGAGTTATAAGGATAAACTGGAGATAAGCTATTACTTTAAGGAGAATGAGGGGCAGGGCTTTAGTCGCAATTATGGTTTCGCCCGAGCCCGGGGGACTTATTTTATTGTTTTTGATTCGGATTGCCTAATCCCTGAAGACTATCTTCAAAACGTCAATAATTACATTCTGGAGCATCAGTTAGATGCTTATGGCGGCCCAGACGCCGCACATCATACTTTTACCCCGATCCAAAAAGCGATTAGTTACGCCATGACATCGCCGTTTACCACAGGCGGTATTCGCGGAAATAAAAAAAATCTGGGAGGGATGTTTCATCCCCGGAGCTTTAATATGGGGATTTCGAGGAAAGTATGGGAAACCAGTAAGGGCTTTATTTTAACCCGCCTTGGTGAGGATATCGAGTTCAGTATCCGGATTCATTCGCTGGGATTTAAAATAGGTTTAATTCCCGATGCGATTGTATATCATAAACGAAGAACAAGTTTTAGCCAGTTCTATAAGCAACTTCATTTTTTTGGCCGGGCGCGAATTAACGTTTTTAAGTTCTTTCCCTCCGAGCTAAAGACGGTTCATTTTTTTCCGGCTGCGTTTACCATATTTCTGGCTATAACGATCCTGGCGAATGTTTTTCAACATTCGGTTGCGGTTATCTCTAATTTTTTTCTGGTTTTATATATTTTGTTAATATTTTTTCACTCCTGGAGTGTAAACAAATCTTTAAATGTTGCATTTTTAAGCATATTTGCAGCGATTATCCAACTTAGTGCCTATGGTTTAGGTTTTATGCAGGATTTTATTAAAAGAATAATTTTTAAACGTTCATGATAGATTTTCTTAAGGAAAGTACTTTTGCGGTAAACGATGTTATACAATCTGCCAGAGTTGTATTGAAGAAGTATTATTTTTCTATTGTTGGTTTGTGCTTATTATTATTTCTTGTACCTACATTTTCGAGGGTTTTAGCCAGCCTTTTAAGCGACATACACCCGCTGCTGAATATTCTCTTCCTTATAATATTTGTACTAACTTATTTTGGTTTTCAGCTAACAATCATAAAGTATATTTTTCATGCTTTGGACAAAGAAGAAAATGAAGTATCAGTAATAAAAGCCTGGCCGTCTACAAAAGAAGTAATTAACTTTCTGCTTGGTACTTTAAATTTTATAGTTTGTTGTATAATTATTTTGGCTGTATTTGCTTTAATTGGCCTGCCACTTGTATACATGGGGGTATCAAAAGAAGATGCAGTAACAATCGCTATTTCGGTGGCTACTCTTATGATTTTCTTTGCGTCTGTAAGGGTTGTTTTTTTTCCATATTTCATTATCGACAGAGAGATTAAACCTTTAAGAGCTTTACGGTTAAGCCTGGCGATTACAAGGGGGAACTTTACTAAAATCCTACTATTGCTATCGTTCTTTGCGGTATTCCATATTTTGTATTTATACCTGGAGTACAACGAGTATTTAGGCCTGAGCCTTCTGGTACTTTTTATTAACTCATTCTTTATCATTCCATTATCGAGTGTAGCATTGGCCATAGCATACCGCATAATGATGAGCGAATATACCGGTGATCAGGATCCTGATGTGATGGATAATATTATTTAACCATGGGGATTAAAGCGGCTCTAAGTAAGCCATTTGCGGCACTGGTAGTTTTCCGGACCGAAAAATGGAAGAAAAACGCTGTTGCTGCTCAGCAGAGGGTTCTCGAAAAATTAATCCTTAAAGCAAAAGCAACCGCGTTTGGAAAAGATCATAAATTTTCTGAGATAAAATCTTACGAAGACTTTAAACGCCTTGTCCCGGTTCGCGATTACGAAGACTTGAAGCCGTATATAGAGCGGGTAGTAGAAGGCGAACCCAATGTACTCTGGCCGGGCAAACCCGCTTACTTCGCCAAAACTTCGGGAACCACTTCAGGAGTAAAGTATATTCCGATTTCGAAAGAATCTATGCCCGAACATGTAAAAGCTGCACGGAACGCACTTTTAACCTACATACACGAAACAGGTAAAACTGATTTCGTAGACGGTAAAATGATATTTTTGCAAGGGAGCCCCATTTTAAAAGAATACGCCGGTATTCAAACCGGTCGCCTTTCTGGTATTGTTGCACATCATGTTCCAAACTATCTTCAAAAAAACCGACTGCCATCGTATCAAACAAACTGTATAGAAGATTGGGAGCAAAAAGTAGATGCGGTTGTTGAAGAGACATTTGATGAAGACATGCGCCTTATCTCCGGAATACCTCCATGGGTACAAATGTATTTCGACAGGCTTTCCGCGAAAGCGAACGGAAAAAAGATAAAGGACATATTCAAAAATTTTAGCCTGTTTGTTTACGGCGGAGTGAATTACGAGCCCTACCGGGCCAGAATGGAAGAGGTGATCGGGAAGAAGATAGATTCTATCGAAACTTATCCCGCCTCGGAAGGATTCATCGCTTATCAGGATTCCCAAAAAGATAAGAGCTTATTGCTTTTAGCCGACGCCGGGATTTTCTATGAGTTTATTCCGTCTGAAGAATATTTCAGTGAAAATCCAACCCGCCTCTCGTTAGCCGATGTAGAATTGGATAAAAACTATGCTTTGGTGTTAAACACAAACGCTGGTTTATGGGGGTATAGCATAGGCGATACCGTCAGGTTTGTATCTAAAAATCCTTATAAAATAATAGTTTCGGGGCGAATAAAGCATTATATTTCGGCTTTTGGAGAGCATGTGATAGGAGAAGAGGTGGAACATGCCTTGCTTTCTATAGCGGCGGAAGAAGGCCTTGAGATTGTAGAGTTTACAGTAGCGCCTCAGGTAAATTCAATAAACGGTGAGTTACCTTACCATGAATGGTTTATAGAATTCGCCAATACTCCCGAAGATATAGATACGTTCAGATTAAAAGTTGACGCTGCCTTGCAACAGAAAAATATCTATTATTTTGATCTGATTGAGGGAAAAATCCTTCAGCCCTTAATAATACGTAGTTTAAAAACAGATGCGTTCAGAAATTATATGAAAGCGGAAGGTAATTTGGGTGGGCAAAATAAGGTTCCCCGTTTATCCAACGATCGTAAGATAGCTGATGCCCTGGTAAATTATATAATTTGATAAAAAACATTGCCATATTAGGTTCGAGCGGAAGCATCGGCACGCAGGCCCTTGAGGTGATAAGGGATAACCCTCAACATTTCAAGGTTTCTGTACTTACGGTTAATCAAAACGCCGATCTTTTAATAGAACAGGCTCTGGAGTTTCTGCCTGAGGCCGTTGTAATTGTAGATGAAAATAAATACCAGGCGGTAAAATCAGCTCTGTCGGGCAGTTCTGTACGGGTTTTATCCGGCGAGGCCGCACTTACGGAAGTGGTGCAGCTGCCTCAGGTTGATATGGTACTTACAGCGGTAGTGGGTTTTTCGGGTTTACAACCCACAATCGCCGCTATTAAAGCTGGAAAACATATCGCGTTAGCCAATAAAGAAACTCTTGTAGTGGCAGGTGAAATGATCGCCCGACTCGCGAAGGAAAATAATGTTCAAATATTGCCAGTCGATTCGGAACACTCGGCAATCTTTCAGTGCCTGGCAGGAGAGAGCAATAATCCGATAGAAAAAATTTACCTCACCGCATCTGGCGGGCCTTTTCGAGGCAGAGATACTGAGTTTTTAGCAGGTGTAACCAAAGCTCAGGCATTAAAACATCCTAACTGGGTAATGGGTGCTAAAATTACCATCGATTCGGCCACATTAATGAACAAGGGCCTTGAAGTAATTGAAGCGAAATGGTTGTTTAACCTGGATGTATCGCAAGTAGATGTAATCGTTCATCCCCAATCCATCATTCATTCGATTGTACAGTTTACAGACGGCTCGATGAAGGCACAGATGGGATTACCCGATATGAAGTTGCCAATTCAATATGCCCTGGCTTATCCGCAAAGAATAAATAGTAATTTCAAACGTTTTGATTTTTTGCAGTATCCGCAACTTACATTCGAGCAGCCTGACAAAACTACATTCAGGAACTTATCACTGGCTTTTTTGGCAATAGAAACAGGGGGAAACATGCCATGTGTCATTAACGCGGCAAACGAAGTGGTTGTGGCTGAGTTTTTGAAAGACCGTGTAGGCTTTTTAGAAATGAGTGATATTATTGAAGCTTGTATGTCTCAACTCTCTTATTTACAAAAACCCGCTTTGCAGGATCTTATTGAAACTGATAAAGAAACTCGCATTTTAGCACAAGAATTAGTAACAAAGTATCAACTGACAAATCTTAAATAAAAATACTAAATGGACGGACTCGTTATGGCAGGCCAGCTTTTGCTGGGACTATCTATATTAATTGTTTTACATGAGCTGGGGCACTTTTGGGCTGCTCGTGCTTTTGGAATAAAAGTTGAAAAGTTTTACCTTTTCTTTGATGCCTGGGGTGTTAAGTTATTCAGCTTTAACTATAAGGGCTGCGAGTATGGCATTGGCTGGCTGCCCCTTGGCGGTTATGTTAAAATTGCCGGTATGATCGATGAGTCGATGGATACGGCTCAACTGGCGGGGCCTCCCCAGCCTTGGGAATTTCGCTCTAAACCAGCCTGGCAACGGTTAATTGTTATGCTGGGTGGTGTTACCGTAAATCTGATTCTCGGTGTTCTGATTTTCTGGATGCTGACCTATAAAAACGGTGAGAGTTATATCGCTAATGATAAATTGGTGTATGGCATTGTTCCGGGTAAAGTGGGTAACGAAATCGGCTTGAAAACGGGCGATAAAATTGTAGCTATAAACGGTAAGAAAGTTGAACGATTTAATGAAATTTTATCGTCAAAAGTACTGCTTGGAAGCGAGCTGTCTGTAGAAAGAAACGGAGAACTAAAGAATGTAACCATTCCCGGTGATGCGATAGAACTTATTTCTGATTACGGCATAGGCGAGTTTATTACTCCGCGCAGACTTCTTAATAAGATTGATGAGGTAACCCCCGGAAGTAACGCCGAAAAAGCTGGATTAAAGCCCGGCGATAGCATTGTCGCCGTAAATAATCAGCCGGTAAAGTTTCACGACGAATTTCAATCGCTGATGAGGGCCAATAAGAACAAAGCGGTGAACGTTACTTTATTGAGAAATAATCGTCCGCTGACGGTTAAGAGTGGCGTTTCGGCAGAAGGTACTTTAGGTGTTGGAATACCTCCGAAGTTTCCGATAGAAACCCAAAGATATTCACTAATCTCTTCATTGCCGGTAGGCGCATCGTCCGCATGGGACAAGTTTACCGACAATGCTAAAGGTATCGGTAAGGTTGTTACAGGTCAGGTAAAGGCCAATAAAGCGTTTACGGGCCCTATTGGTATTGCTAAGATGTTTGGATCCACAGTAGACTGGACATGGTTCTGGACCCTCGTAGGTTTGTTATCAATGGCATTAGCTTTAATGAACCTTCTCCCAATCCCCGCACTTGACGGAGGGCATGCGGTGTTCCTGATCATCGAAATGATAAAAGGGAAACCTCTGGGCGATAAGTTTATGGAAAGAGCGCAGATAGTAGGTTTCGTACTGCTGGTTGCGCTGATGATTTTTATTATCGGGAACGATATTCTTAAAATCATTGTGAAGTAATGAATTATTTTGAGTTTTACGATATTCCGGTAGCTTTTAATCTGGATGAGGCTCAAGTAAAGCGAAAGTTTTATGAGTTAAGTAAAACTTATCATCCCGATTTTTATATTAATCACACTGAAGAGAAGCAGCAGGAAATACTTGAACTTTCGACCATAAATAACAAGGCTTACCAGGTTTTGTCTAACCCGGTAAAGCGTTTGGAGTATATTCTGCAGCTTCATGGCCAGGCAGTAGAAGGGGAGAAGTATCAGCTTCCGCAGGAATTTTTGATGGAGATGATGGAGGTTAATGAAGCTCTGATGGAGCTTGAATTTGAGCCGGATCAGGTTGTTCTTGATAATACCGGGAAGAAGATATCAGAAATCGAATCGGATTTGATAGAGGAGTTACAGGGTTTAACCGATAGTTTTGATAAGCAGAATAATGATGAAAACGAAAATCATCTGCTGAAAATCAAGGACATCTATTACAGACAAAAATATCTGTTGCGAATTCGCGATAGTTTGAATAAGTTTGCATCCCGCTAGGGGCCTCCAATAATTCGGGAGCAGCCCAAGAGCAATGCCCAGCTGGCGGAATTGGTAGACGCGCTGGTCTCAAACACCTGTGGGAAACCGTGCCGGTTCGACTCCGGCGCTGGGTACTAAACGGAAAATTGTCCGAATTTCGAAAGGGCTGCTCATAAAAGAGCAGCCCTTTCTCTTTGACTTTCAATATGTTATCGTAGAAGGTGGGATCTATAAAAGCGGTTCTAAATGACCCCTCACCCCATAGCAGACTATCTTTGAACACCCCCCTAATAAGGGTATGCTTCTGAGTTATGTTACCTTTTTCATAAATTTCATAAAGGTTCACTAGGTTTGGCAGAATACGGTCAATTACATCATCTACAGTATCAACCTTTTTTGTGGTACCGTTTAGGTGGTATTCCAACACTGCTTTTTCCTCCTTGAGTTTTTGGAACCAGGTCTTATAAGTAGAAGCTTCAATCTCGCTATTAATCAACTGTTCTTCCAATTTGAATATTTTCTTGTTAACATCCTTTAATGCCTTTAGCTTTTCATCGTGCCTTTCCCGCATCAGCTTTAACGGTTCGACCAGTAGTGCCTTTGCCGCCCTGACTAAGACTAATTGAAGTCGTCGAAATAATTTTACCTATTCACCTGAGTTCGATTAATAATTAGTGATAAAAAAGATAGATTTTACAAGAAATATGGCAGGTAAAAAGAGGTAATATCCAGTTCTTTTTATATATTTAAGTATCTGAAATTCAAACATATAACGAAAAGATACATGAATATT
>JACMJM010000013.1 GCA_014380615.1 Sphingobacteriaceae bacterium | reverse complement strand
TGTTAAACGTACACGGGCAACTTTACGCATTGCTGAGTTTGGTTTTTTAGGGGTAGTAGTATATACACGTGTACATACGCCTCTTCGCTGTGGACAGCTGTCCAACGCCGGGGATTTACTCTTATCCACCAGAGCTACTCTACCTTTCCTAACTAATTGTTGAATAGTAGGCATTTAGTTATTAGCAGTTTTTTTATTAATTACCCCACACCAAGCCACACCTATGGCAGGTAAAATTGGGACTGCAAAAGTAGGGAACTTAAATTTGATAATCAAGGGGTTGCGGGAAAATTAATTTGGGCTTGATGTTGGGGGAACTTTTGGAAAGTTTTGGAACTTTCCAAAAGTTGTAACCGCTGATAATTAAATGATTATTAGAAAACAGAAAGTTAGTGCTGCTATGGAACTGTAGTCCCGCTTTCCGCTCATACTGCACAAGGCATTACGCTCTTGGCCGGTATCCGCTGCAATCGGAGTTTAGGGATTGCGGGGAGGTGCTGCTATTTCAGATTGCAAATCTGAGGTTAGGAAGTCGGGATTGCAAATCCCGACTAGCGTGATGACTGAACCTCTATAAACTTTCCATCAGAACCTTTCTCACCGTTTCAGCGTTTGGGTCCACAGCGATTATCTTTCCGCTTTTATCCAATAGCAACATCATCCCTCCTTCCCGACTAATCCCATATTTATTCCAAATGTGATTTCTATCGTCGAGTTCTACCAGATTTATCCAGGGGTACTTTTCTTGTTTGAGTTTACTCTGCAGTGCCCTGGTGCTTTTAAATTCCCTCGCGATGCCAATAATAGTAAAACCTTTATTCTTAAATTCTGAGTACACGGGCAGCATGCTTCGGGTAGCTGCAATACATGGAGCACACCAAGTGCCCCAAAAATCAACCAAGGTCACTCTTTCTTTAATCAGGTCAGAAAGACTGTATATTTCCCCGGAAAGAGTGGGGGCGTTAAAATCGATAAAAAATTCCCCTTTGCGGACTTTCAATATACCTGCTAATTCGTTTCCGATTTTTATGGTATAACGACTCGTGGGAAATGCTGCGGCAAGGTCAGGATAGGCGATCTTAATAAGTGCTGCAAGCTTGCTGTTATCTTTGGCCCTGAAATAAATATCATCATAAACGAGGTAGTAAGAAACGATAGAAGGAGTTTTTCTGATGTAATCATACTTCAAATTATTCCATTCATCAGCCAACCTTTCCGCATCAGCTCTTACCAGTTTGCCGTTGTCGGTCAGGTCTCTTCCGGCCTTTTCCAGTACTTTTTCACTGACAAATAAGTTGGTTCTCAAATTAACATCACGTGTTTTGCCAAGAGCCAGCTTCAACTGCGTGTATTCTTCAGTAAAAAAATCATTTTTCTCAATCAGAGCTCTCTGTCTCGCGGCTATCTCTCTTATTCTTGACGCATACTCAGAGGCATATAAGCCGCTGTATTGCTTATATTCAGTATTCAGTTTTCCACCCCTTATTACATTGCGGGCAAACTCAGGCTGAGGATATAATGTGAACACCACTTCACTTTCGTCTGGAAAAAAAATTATAGGATCATATGCTCCTGCCTGGTATTCATCCTCAAAAACTAAGCGATAGGCTTCTAGCTCTTTAGCTTCTAGCATATATTCAAAGTGGTTATTACGAATCGGTATGCGCAGGCTGTTGCGAATATTATCTGTTGCCTTAACCAGCAAAAGAGCTTTACTTTTACGGTTAGCAATGGAGCCCTTTAATGTGCACCTAATGATGGCTGCATTGGAAGCAAACTGAACACAGAGTAAAAGTAGGATAAAAAGAATCCGTAAAGTATTATATTTCTTAGCCATATTTATAAATTTTAAGCCTAAATTTTTATCCTCTCTGCTCGCCCGGCTTGGCAACCCTGCTCGTCTGGATTTGCAATCCCGATGCCCTAACACAGGATTTCCGAATCCTACCCTAAACAAACACCACATCAATCAGCCCTTTTCCTCCCGAATAATCTATCGCAGAACTATGCAGATAATGATGCGGCTCGGAAACAATTTCTGCTATTACCGGATTCATATGAATATAATCCATTTTCTGATGCAGGAATTCAGGTGAAATTATCTCCTTTGCTTCATTACCATCTTGCCAAAATTTAAAATCTTTAATTTTAGGATTATACCTACCCGCAAATTCAAATTGATTTAACATCCATTTCCTTCTGCTTTCCGTACATGATTCGATTTCAGCAATTATCCTCTTATTCGTAAACTTCTTAAAATCACGCAGAACATCTGATAAATTACATTTGCTATCTTCTTTTACACCAGCAATTAAGTGAATATGGTTGCTCATTAAACACCATACATATACTTCGAGACCTTTAACGTCCTGACAATACTTGATCGATTCTATAATTATTCGCTTGTAAACCGGACGGGTGAATATATCTACCCAATCAACCACTGTTAGGGTCAGAAAATAAATACATCCTTCGTTAATCTTGTTTTTAATCCCCATAAAACTTAGGTTGATGATTTTGATCCGAATCAAAAAAATATAATTTTCTTCAGAATATAAACCGCGAGTTAGTAAATCAGAACTTTAAATCCCAGTTGGGCAAAGTTTCTTCGGGTGTTATTCAGATTACAAATCTGAAATTATGAAGCCGGGATTGCAAATCCCGACTAGCGTAGTTATGGAGTAGGGATTTGATTAAACAGATTGCAAATCCTGAGTTATTAGCGTCGGGATTACAAATCCAGACGAGCGTCCATGGATTTACCTATACTTTTCCGCCTGTTGCAGCACCCTGTCCGCAAAGTCATATTCAGAATCTTCAAGCTCCCGTTTAACCCTCTGAAACTTAGAAGCCTGCTTATATCTGTAAGAATTAAACAGTGTTAAAGCATAGGCATTTGCTAAATAAGTGGAAACTGCCTTCGTTCCATACCTGTTTGTAAACTCAGGTTGGTGATTAATAACATACTTAAACTGCGCATCGTCAACATCCGTAGCAAATTGCCTGATAATTTTCCAGGCATCCTGTGAAAGCCTTGCTGAGTCGTTTTGCGCTTCCCAATGAGCCTTTAGCTGTTTACTTATATCGCGGTTAGCATCCTTTAACCTGGAAAAATAGGTTGTTAAGAACTGAACGCTCCGCTCTCCTGCGTTATATCGACCTTCAAGATTCGGTAACAAGATCTCTTTATCCTCGAGAGCCTGCGCTCTGGCTAAAAATGATTTTAGAGCCCGGCCTCCTATAAAAACATCTACCACTTCGCCGTCGCTGTTCGCGAAAATATACGAAGGGTAGCTTTTTACACTAAACGTACTCGCCAACATAACTCCCTGGCCTTTTTCAGCATCCAGTTTCAGGTTTATGAAACGGCTGTTGAAATAATTGCCGACCGTATCGGTGGATAATACATCGGCGTCCATCCTTTTGCAGGGGCCGCACCATGTGGTGTAAAAATCCATGAAAATAAGTTTATCCTCGAGTTTAGCTTTCTTCTTAGCTTCTTTCCACCGAATATCGTCGAACTTGATTCCGGCGAAAGAGGTTAATGAACAAAAAAGGGACAGGAAAAACAGGAATTTTATTTTCATAATAGATGGGTTTAAAAACACTAATATAAGGAGTTTTACCAAACGAAAGCGTCCAAACAGACAGCTTTGGGTTATAATTTAAAAGCGAAGGCAGGCCTGTATCGGACTAATCTGATCCTATAAAAAATTCAACCCTATATCACTTGTTTGGAATCACATTTTTTAAAAAAAAACTTCTATACATTCGCTGAAAATTAAACCTTATGACAAAAAAATTTCTATCTCTATCAGCTATCGCAGCTACCATTTTCCTTGCTGTAGAAGTAAGCCAAGCGGCTTTCCCTGTGAACACAAAGGCGACCGAACCATCAGCGGCAACAGTTTCCGCAAGACAACTTAAAGAGGCTCAGTCTGTTGCATCAACAACTGTACAACCAACAAAAATTTCTAAATCCGAAGTTAAAGCTGAGAAAAAAAGCTTGCTGGATCGACTAAGACGCGCAGGTGGAAAGAGCCAGGTAATTGCGCTAATATTAGCCGCACTAGTAGGCGGGTTGGGCATTCATCGATTCTACCTTGGCTATACATGGCAAGGTGTTGTTCAACTTTTAACTCTTGGAGGATGTGGTATCTGGGCACTGATAGATTTAATCAGAATTATTACCGGAGATCTACAACCTAAAGATGGTTCGTATGACAAAACGCTCTAAGCTTTTTGAAAACAAATACTATTTGACAGCCAAAGCAATTGCTTTGGCTGTTTTTCCTTTAATATTAATTTGTCTGCCTAAAACCGCCTTTAACGACCACGAAAACACAATCTGCCTCTTTACTCTCTTAACGGATATTGAATGCTATGGATGTGGGTTAACAAGGGCCTGTATGCACCTAATACACTTAGACTTTAAAGGCGCCGCTGATTTTAATGCTATATCACTTATAGTGTTCCCCATTTTGTGCTGGCTGTATGCTCAAGAGTTCTTCACCACAATAAAACAGTTAAGGCCAGTAAAGGTCAATTTTAACCTTTAGAATGAATTACCAATATCTATTTACATCTATTTTTCTTTTGGCATTCTCTACCCTATGCCATTCTCAATCTCAGACCACTGAAACCTATATAGGAGTAATTGACGTCGAAAAAGTAGGGCAATTTAATTTACAGCTTACTTTTAAAGCTGATGGCCATTTAATTGAAGGCCATTCCATAACAAACGCCGGAAACAAGAACGAGACAAAGGCCTATTTAACCGGGAAGATTTATGCTGAAAATATAGAGTTTTCAGAAACCAATATACTTAGAACAAGCGTTAAAGACAAAAGTACTTCTTTTTGCTTTGTGAACGCCAAACTCACAAAAAGAACTAAACTTGGGCTGGAGTTACTCGAAGGAACTTTTAAAGGGAAGGATAAAAATGGAAGCATTTGTGGTTCAGGCACCATTCATCTTGTAAAGAAGGTGACCCGAATACCTGATTCCCTGAAAAATTTTATTTCAAAAGCACTAAAAGATACAGCAGCTTTTACTCCACCAAAAAATGAACCGATTAAGACGCTTTCGACTATTTCTTTAAATAAAATCCAATGCGGCACCAACACGGTTAAACTAAGAATTTATGATTCCGGGGCTATAGATGGAGACGTAATTTCGATGAGATACAACGAAATTACGTTGTACTCGGAACACTCCCTTACAAAGTCAGGTATCGGACAATTTTTAACTATTGAAAAGCAGCAGGATAATATTTTAGAATTAAAAACACTTAATGAGGGGGCGAACCCTCCTAATACAGCCACCATAGATATAACAACCGCTCCGGGAAAAATCGAAACTTACCGTTTTTTCGCACCTGCGAATAGCACGATAGCACTACAATTTGTTTTGAGCGAAAGAAAAAATTAGCGCTAGCAAAATACACTTATATCTTAACGTCTAATCCTCAAAAACCTCATCCAAATCCAGAACAAATCCGGGCAATACGTCAGAGTAGATTTTTTCGCTCAATGTAAACAACTTTGATGGCTGATACTTCCCTTTTTCATCCAATGTATATTTTAGGAAAGTTTTCTCTGCCGGACTTACCACCCAATATTCTTTAACCCCAAACTCTTCATAAACACTATACTTATTCAAAAGCTCCGTTTTATTATTTCCAGGAGAGAGGATTTCCACTACTATATCGGGGGCACCAATGCACCCTCTGTTATCTACCTTAGTTAAATTACAAATCACGCAGATATCGGGCTGCAAAACGGTGTAAATATCTTTATCAGCCTTACTTTCTTTGGGAAAACGCACATCAAATGGTGCTGTATAAACTTTACAGGATTTTCTCTTTAAAAAATTGAATAATAAAGAAGCCAGATGAACAGAGATTTGCTGATGATAAGGCGATGGTGCGGGGCTCATCTTAAAAATCTGCCCCTTTATCAGCTCTACCCTTTCATCAAAAAGCCAGGTTAAATAATGGGCATAACTGTACGTAAGCGAAGGATCGATATCTTCAAAAGATGAAATATTATTCTCGGAGTTTAAATAGGGTTGAGATGCCATCTTTAAATAATGTATAACAAATATACAACTCTTAAATTCACTATCGGACTACAATATAGGATGTTAGCGATCTCCCTTTTAAAGGAAATTGGTAAAGAATAAACCTTTACTGGGTTTTATAAAACCTCCGAGAGTTTAGAATGATATTCGTTTGAATATAGTCCTCTTTTAATATGAGATAAACTTTTATATTTTGGAGATCCCGAAAGTTAAAGCACCTGCAATAAAAAGCGTAGTGCTGATGTGAAAAATGTAACACTGCCCGGAGTTTGATCCTGAGAGAGCGAGACACTTTTAAATGCGTTGAAATAGATTATCTTTCCTTAACTCATTAGGCGTTAAGCCAAATTTCTCCTTAAAAAGCCTTCCGAACGAGCTTGGGCATTCGAAGCCTGAAGCATAGGTTATCTCGTTGAAAGTGTTATTTGTATATAAAAGCTGTTCTTTAGCAAACTCCAACCGCTTGTTGATAATATACTGGTGGGGGCTTTGCTTGTAAACGAGTTTAAAATAACGCATTAACAAATTCTCGGAAAGAAAACACGCCTGTGAAATATCATGTATTGTTAAGCTGTTGAGATAAAAGGATTCCATCAGATCTCGGGCGATATGCAGTCGCTTTAGAATCTCCACCCTGGTTGATAACTTAATGGCATCAAGTCGTTTTATCTCCAGCGAAAGTCCGCATTGATGGGTTTTGATGAACTTCAAAAATATATTCCTTAATCGTTCATCAATAAGCAAAGATTCCCGCCCACCCGTCTCTTCCAGAAATTGTTTAAACCGGCCCACCTCCTTTACAAAATCGGGAGTAAAAGGGAACAGATTTTGGAAAAAATTTAAAGAGCCCGAATCACTTAAAATATTAAATGGTTCGTTTACAAGCTTCTCATCAGCAATCTTTAAATCTGTAATAACCGAGCTTACAAAATCGGATGTAAAATATATGGCAAAGGAGTTTACCCAATTTTCAGATTCGATCCAACTGGCATGCTCCTGCCCCTGGTTGATAATTAAAAAATTAGCGGGCCGTACTTCTACCCTCTTTCGTCCGTACTCGTAATATTCGTTACCGCTAAAAGTGAATTTCAAAGAAAGGTTTTCGGCATGCGACGGAAAATAACATTGCTTAAACTTGGTATTCAGAATAAAATTTTCCTGCTTGTTTTCTACATGCAACCGCTCAATGATCCCCTTGCGGGCATCGGTATAAGTCTCTGCTGCTGTTTCTATATACATAAAGGCCGAATT
This sequence comes from Sphingobacteriaceae bacterium, assembly GCA_014380615.1. Taxonomy (GTDB): domain Bacteria; phylum Bacteroidota; class Bacteroidia; order Sphingobacteriales; family Sphingobacteriaceae; genus Paradesertivirga. The sequence continues at coordinate 195,823 of JACMJM010000013.1, read as the reverse complement.
ACAAGTTAGCTATAGATACCGCCCCCGCCTATGACCGGCTCACCCGCAGCAAATGATTTTAGTCATATTTCGAATTGTGCCGCCAATCAAAATTAGTGGTTTTCGCATATCCGGTTCTGATTATACTGCGCACCTTTGAGGTATAAATAATTAAAACCAAACATTATGAAACCTATAATTTTTTCAATCATGCTTTTAGTAGGAGCAACTTTCTGCTCTTCAGCACAACCCATAAATGATGACACCAGAAATGCATTTATTACCTCCTTTATTGAGGCGCAGCAAATTAATGATGTGAACGCATTAAAGAAATTACTGGTAAAAAATCCAATCATTGCCATTCCGGGAAGAAATGGCGACACTGAAATTTCGAAAACCGAGTATCTTACCTTTTTAAAACAAGCCGGACAAGAGCAGCAGCAATGCAACCCCTCTTTCGAGATTCTGATTGTTACACCCGAAAGTTTTATAGCTCAGGTAGATTTTATGTATGTTACCTACGCCTATAGAAACATAATAAAAGCCGAGAAAAAAGAAGGAACCTGGAAGATTACCGAATTAAAAAAATCTTTTCTGGCTGCACCAGCTCCTGTAGTTGTAATGCATTAATATCGTACCAGAACAAAAAGGCGGAAAAGTAAACCGCCTTTTTTTTATGCCCTTTTGTTACTAAATCCTTTAGTTTTAACTGAAAAAAGATTTTTTATCTTAGCGTTTCGAAACCTATAGAAAACTATGATAGAAAATCCGCAACTGGATTTAGCTTTTAATTTTGTTCAGTTTACCAACAAGCACCTTTTTTTAACCGGGAAAGCTGGCACAGGCAAAACCACTTTTCTTCACAACCTTAAAAAATCTTCTTTAAAACGAATGGCTGTAGTGGCACCCACTGGTGTTGCCGCGATTAATGCCGGGGGTGTTACAATTCATTCATTTTTTCAACTTCCTTTCGGTCCCTATATCCCCGACAATAAATCGCAACAATTAAAACGATTTCATCGCGAAAAAATCAATCTGATAAAAAGCCTCGACCTGCTTGTTATAGATGAAATAAGCATGGTTCGGGCAGATACGTTGGATAGCATAGACGAAGTGCTAAGGCGATACAAAGATCCCGGCAAGCCTTTTGGCGGAGTTCAATTATTAATGATAGGCGATTTACACCAGCTTTCGCCCGTGGTAAAGGATGACGACTGGCAGATTTTAAGGGATTACTACCCTAACCTGTATTTCTTTAACAGTACCGCTCTCAAACAAACTTCTCATATCACTATTGAGCTTAAGCACATCTACCGCCAGTCTGACACCTATTTTATTGACCTACTGAACCGTGTACGAGAAAATAAAATTGATAACGAGATTTTGATTCAACTCAACCAGCGTTATATCAAAAATTTTAACCCTGCAGATGATGAAGGTTACATCACCCTTACCACGCATAATAACTCAGCTCAGGAAATTAACGAACAAAAACTATCTGAATTAAAAGCAAAAACCTACAAATTTCTGGCAACCATAGAAGGCGAGTTTCCGGAATATGCTTACCCTACAGTATCCGATCTTGAAATTAAAACCGGTGCCCAGGTGATGTTTGTAAAAAACGACCCTTCGCGCGACAGACTCTTTTATAACGGCAAAATTGGTACAGTAACCAAAATCGCTGATGGAACCGTACATGTAAAATGCCCGGGAGATACAAATGAAATAGTGACAGAACCGCTCGACTGGTCAAATATCAAGTATGAACTAAACGGCGAAACGAAAGAAGTTACCGAAAAAGTTATAGGCAGGTTTATACAATACCCCTTAAAGCTTGCCTGGGCAATTACTATCCACAAAAGCCAAGGGCTTACCTTTGAAAAAGCTATTATTGACGCGAACGCAGCTTTTGCCCACGGGCAGGTGTATGTGGCATTAAGCCGATGTAAAAGTTTTGAGGGCCTGGTTTTGAAGTCGGAAATTGCTTTAAAGAGTGTAAAAACAGACGGCACTGTGGCTACATATACTAAGGAAGCGAGCAATAACGCCCCGAACGAAACACATTTAAAAAGCTCTAAAGCCGATTTTCAAAAAACCCTCCTATTTGAATTATTTGATTTTACGGCAATAAAAACCCGCTTATTCTATACCAAAAAGTTAATCGAGGATAATCATGCATCTTTAATCCCGCAATTGAGTGAGAATCTGAATGCAATAAAAACATGTTTCGAAAAAACGATTTTTGAAGTGGCCGAATCGTTCAAAAAACAACTTCATGCTTTGTTAATCCACGAAAATTTACCTGAAGAAAATCAGGCACTTCAGGAACGGGTTCGAAAAGCATGTACTTATTTTTCGGAGAAAATAGAAAAAGAGCTTTATGTGGTTACCCAGAAACTAAATATAGACTCGGATAATAAGGCAGTGCGGGCTAGTTTAAAAGAAGCTTCTGAAAATTTATTGAAAGAAGTGTTTGTAAAACTGAGCCTCATGAAAGTATGTGCTCAAAACTTTAACACACTGGCATACTTGCAAAATAAAGCGAATGCCGAGATTGATTATGTTGCTTCTACCACCCACAAACCCGACAGAACCAACGAAGCTCCGGAAGAAATTAGTCACCCGGCACTATTTATTAGTGTAAAAAACTGGCGAAACAACCTGGCCAAAGAAAGCGATGTGCCGGTTTATATGGTTTTACCCCAAAAAGCTCTGATCGAGTTAGTCAATAAGCTGCCTTCAACGCTTGCCGAATTGGAATCTATAAAAGGAATAGGCAAAACAAAGGTTAAAAGGTATGGCAATGAAATCCTGGCGATGATTTCAGCATACTGCGAAAAAAATAATATCCAACGCCAGGCGATGCAGTTTCAAATAAAAGAAGAGAAAGTGAAGATTGATACAAAGAAAGTGTCTTTCGACCTTTATAAAGAAGGCAAAAGCATCGCCGAAATCGCCCAATTACGCGGATTTAGCCCGGTTACAATAGAAGGGCATCTCAGCAACTTTATCATCACCGGTGAGATTTCGGTTTTCGACTTGGTCTCTAAAATTAAAGTAGCGAAAATAATGGCGCATATTACCCAAAATGCAGGATTGAAAATGGGCGAAACAAAAGCTGTTTTAGGTGATGATGTATCTTATAGTGAATTAAAAGCGGTTATGAACCACTTAGCTTATGTAAGAACGGAGGTAGAGTAGGTTAATAGTGATAAGGATTCTGTTTGTCAACGCAGAAAAAAATCAAAAACGCCGAAATCGCCGGGTGTGGCGAATCGATTTAAGCTGGTAGCAGGTTTAAATTATAGGGAAACCCATTTTTTATTAACCAATTTGAATCTCAAATACCTTATTTGTGCCAGCTGGACGTCTAAATAGGGTATAAAACAAAATTCGTGGTTGGGCTTAGCATAAAGCTTAATACTTGCTTTAGCTTTTTTCTGAAGTTTTATTTCATCAATTTCTTTTGTCTTTAAAATCATCGTGCGCTCCCCTTTCTATTTTACATACGATAGTTACGGCAATTTAGTCTCACTACTCAAACATTTTACATGACACTGATCAACTTTTCCAAAACGCAGGTCTCTTTTATAACTATCGTATAAGTACGGATGAATGATACAGCTTAGTGAGTTTTAAGCCTTTAACGAAGGGTTGCATGTCGCCGCCAAAGCCTACAGTGCCTTATAAATCATTGTTCTGATGGAGGGTACTGGATTAAACAGTGAGAGTATCACATTTCATTAGCAATCGATTTTCGGCCACAGCTACCCGCCGCCGGGCTTTCGAATCTTAGCCGTAACCGATAATACGGCCCTTTAAAAGGCCGAAACGACATTTAACGGCATCCGTCGGCATTAATTACTGTGCCTTCCAATTGTCGTTGGAGCTATTATGATCAGGCAAAACATGATCGGGATCTGATTTTACAGATAGTATTTCCTCGGTGGATGGGTAGTGAAATGTCCAGGTAGTATTTCGCTCCCAGATTTCAACGGAAAGAGTTATCATGGACTTCTTACCATCTTTTGTATTTATCTCCAGTATCATCGGGAAAGGCATCTTCTCCAGATTGGCAACCGTAATTAAAGCTCCGTTCTTCGCGTTGTTTTTAACATACTCAACACCCACTACCGCCTGATCTAAGCGCCAGTTATGTAAAAACCAGCCTCTCCAAAACCATGCTAAATTTTCGCCAGTAACGTTTTCTATTGTTCTGAAAAAATCATTCGGAGTGGGGTGTTTATAGGCCCATCTGTCTACATATGCTTTAAAAGCTCTATCGAATCTTTCGGGCCCGATAATTTGATCACGGAGCAGAGACAGTCCCACAGCAGGCTTATAGTATAACAATAATCCGATATTACCTTCTTTCATATTGTCGGGACTGGACATCACAGGCTCTAGTTTCGGATCGGTAAGTACCGTAGCAAGTTGATGATTATCTGTGCGCCTATCCTTGTATTCGCCTTTATTAAATTGTTCGGAAGTAAAAGTGTTGATGAATTGGTTAAATCCTTCATCCATCCAGCCGTGTACGCGTTCGTTCGAACCCACAATCATAGGGAACCAGGTGTGGCCGAACTCATGGTCGGTTACACCCCAAAGTGAGGAGTTTCTGGCCCTCCAGTCACAAAACACTATCCCGGGATATTCCATTCCTCCAACAATGCCGGCAACATTTGTTGCGGCCGGGTAAGGGTAATCCATCCATTTTTGAGAATTCAATTCTACTGAAGCTTTGGTATATTCTGTTGATCTTCCCCAGGCATTGTTGCCGTCACTCTCTACGGGGTACGCAGAAATAGCCAAAGATTTTTTCCCTCCGGAGAGATTTATTCGTGCGGCATCGACTATAAAGGCGGCTGAAGACGCCCATGCAAAATCGCGGGCGTTCTCCATTCGAAATTTCCAGGTAAGTTCTGTTTTCCCGGATGGCCTGGAGCCCGTGTTTCTAACATCTTTAGCGGATCTTATCGTAATTGTTTTATCACTTCTGGAAGCTTCGTCCCAACTTTTTTGTTGTTCGGCAGTATATACTTCCTTAGAATTAAGCAACTCTCCGGATGCCACCACAATATGGCTGGCCGGAGCTGTAATACTTACGTCGTAATCGCCATAATTCAAATAAAATTCGCTCGGGCCGGTATAAGGGATCACATTCCAACCGGCAACATCATCATAAACAAACATCCTCGGATACCATTGCGCTACAGTGAAGATTTTCCCGTTTCGGGTTTCCTGTACCCCCATTCTGTCAGACCCATAATTAGGAGAAATAAACGAGAACTCCACTTTAAACCTCATTTTACCGCCCTTTGCTTTCAATTCCGAAGGCAAAAATATCTGCATACGAGTATCGTTGATTTCGAATTTCAGGTCGGCCTCAGTGGGCGATAAAAGCCTCAGGGATTTAATCTTATATCCGCCATCAAAAATCTGTCCCCGGGCCCCGTTTCTACTCCCTGTAATAGGTATAATTGCGTTGCCTTTCGAATCTTGCTTAAAAAGATTCTGATCCAATTGCATCCAAAGAAATTCGAGATTGTCTGGACTATTGTTGGTGTAGGTTATTATTTCGGTACCCGAAATCTCGTTATTCTGCTCGTTTAATCGGGCGGTAATTTGATAATCAGCCCTGTTTTGCCAATATGAGTGGCCGGGTTTACCGCTTCCGGTACGGTACTCGTTGCCGTTGGTGGTGTAAAAGATAGGCCCAAAAGCATCATTATACTGATATCGGCTCTGCATTTGGCCACCCGAAACCGTATTTGTTTGCTGTGCGAACGAGTTTGTTATAATAAATACCAGCGTAAAACCGGTGAAAAACTTCAATTTAAACATAGTCATCTAACGTATACAAGGCATAATTAACATAAATTTCACTTAAAACACCTAATCGTAATCCTAATTTTACTTTTCGATTTACGAGGTTTACTTTAAAGTCAGATTTCCGCTAATTGTTTTCTCCCAATACTTCCAGGTAATCAGCCTCATTAAATCCCAACAGAAGCTTACTTCCGCCCTCAATCAAGGGCCTTTTAATAACCGAAGTTTTCTCCTGCATCAGGTTAAAGGCGGCCTCTTTCGTTTGGATTTTATTTTGTGTTTCAGTATCCAATTTTTTCCATGTTGTTCCTTTTTTATTCAGCAAAGGTTCCCATCCCAATTGGGCAGACCATTCATTGAGTTTTTCAATCGAAATTCCTGATTTTTTATAATCGTGAAATTCGTAGGTGATATTGTTTTTATCTAACCAATTAAGAGCTTTCTTTACTGTATCGCAATTTTTTATTCCGTAAACTTTCATAGTATTAATTATTCAATAATCATTCTTAGTCCCTGCGAATGTGCGTTAAATTCGGGAGCATATAAACTTTGAACAGAGCTTATTCCGGTAGAAAAGTTACCGGGTTGAACTACCCGCAAACTATACTCAAATACATAGTTCCCTTTCGGAAGATAATTTATAAAGAAATTTGTCGCCACATCTTTGGTTACCTGGTAATAATAAAGATTTTCCTGGTACTTGTAGCCTGATAATACATCGGTTGGTTCAGTACCAGAGGGCCGCATATCTTTTAAATGGATATATTCATAATCACGATCAGCATTAAGGTAGACCACCACCTTTAAAAGATCGCCTGTTTTCGGCTTGTTTAAATTACTTGCAACTGTTAAGCGAGGACCACTTTCTGTTTGTCTTTGGATAAAGTATTTACGTTCGAGCTTTAACTGGGTATCTGCAGATGTTATTTTATCGAGTTGCTCAAGATATTGCCAGTGCATAGCACCCCAGCCTACTACCTTTGAAGGATTTTTAATTTCAATTTTACCCATATCAGGCTTAATCTCAGTATTGCTCCAGCTGGTTTTCAGATAACCACTTCCTGCTTCGGCTTTTATATCGGGTTTTAATACGGATAAATTATTGCCTCCGATACTAAGTTCCGATGTTTCGTCAGATGCCAACCAGTCAGCCCCTTTCATTAATAAAGAGTAACAAGCTGCCGTTGTTGCTTTAGTGGTTTTCCAGTTTGTGGTTTGTTTGTTTCTGAGCAGCCAGATCTTCATCTCATCTATTGATCTGGCATCGCCTCCAGCCTCGGTAAACAGTTCAATTAAAAGCGATTGGGTTTCGATTGGAGATTGGTGCCAGTAATATCCCCACCTGTTCTCTACCCAGTACATCCCCAGTTCGTCTGATTGTTGAGATGTTTCGATCAACGATCTCAAAATTGCCCGTGTTATTTGAGGACGTTTATAACGATTCATAAGCAGGCCAATCATACCCTTTTCGTGAATACTCATAATATTCCAGCTATTAGCCATCCGGGCGAGCCAATAATTCATAGCGGGCTGAAGGTTTAATGAGCCTGGTTGATCACTGTAAAAACTGCGGGCATATAAGGCATGAATAGCTAAGGAAAGATTCTCACGGACTAACTTCGGTTTCAAAGCATCATGATAGTCGGATAAGATAACACCGTCTAAGTACGCTATTCCTTTAGTTATCATATCCCGGGTTTGCATATTATTTTCAATAAGATTTAACCGCTTAAGCTGGCCTAGTCCGCTCAGGATATATTGTGTTATATACCTGTCGGCATGTATTGAACCGCTGAACCAGGGAAAACCACCCTCCGGCATTTGCATTTGGGCAAGTTTACTTAGGTTAAGTTCTGCCTCATTACTCATTTTGTTCAGATCAAATAAAAGAGCAATGCGTTTCTTTTGTTCTGTTTCATTATTAGCATTGCGAAGCCATGGTGTTTCTTCAATAAGAACTGATTTAAGCTCCGGATTAGTTTCAAGATTTGATACTAGTTGCGAGCTGTTCAGGCTCTTCCAATTATCAAAAACGGCCTTAATTCTAGGCTGTTGAGCCACTATAGACTGTGCCATCTTATTAGCAAAATATCGACTAAAGGTCTGTTCTGAGCATTCATAAGGATATTCCATTAAATAAGGTAATGCCTGAACCGCATACCATACCGGGTTTTGAGTATACTCGAAGGTTAACGTTTTATTGATGATACTCTTGCTGGTTTGACCAACCAGCCTGTTGAAAGTAAAGTTCTTGGTTTGCCCGGCCCTCACCATCAGGGGCATAGACTCAGTAACCAATGTTGAATTTGGCAGAACAGGAATAGTATTTTCCTCCCCATCACTAAACTTTTCGGTACGGGCCGTTAAACGATAGGTAATCGCATCCAGGCCTTTAGGGATAATCATTTTAAAAGAAACTGAGCTGGTTGAAGCGGCTGCAATTTCCAGTGTTTGATTGCCTTGGTTCTTATCAGTTAACAACTCCACTGGCTGCATCGTAAGGGCATTGTATAACTGAATTCTTGTTTCAACCTTGGCCGGTTGATGGTTAAGATTTGCAATTCGGGCCGATACGGTTATGGTATCTCCTTCACGGAAAAACCGGGGGGTGTTAGCAGAGATCATCAAGGATTTTTGAGTAACAAGTTCCCGTTCAATATACCCGTATTTCAAATCTTTGGTATGAGCATAACCCCTGAACTTCCAGCGGGTCAGGGCATCGGGCATGGTAAATTCTAACAGAGTTTCACCATTTTCATTGGTACGCAGTTGCGGGTAAAAAAAGGCAGTTTCGTTAAAATTCTTACGGAGAGGTATAATATCTGGAGATGAGTCTGAAACTGAGGCATTAGAAGCTAAAACTTTCGGACGGGGCGTGAGTATAGTTTGGTTAAGAGATGGGATATCAACTCCAGGCATCCTACCCTGCAAAGATTGATCGATAGAGGCTGCAGAAAGTTCCTCAAGATCTTTTGCATTAACGGTAAATGACGACACTGTAGCATCCCGCGAATTCACAGTTAATCCCTCATTCTTAATTCTATAAAGGTATTGATTATAACTAAAAATCGCCAAGCGTTCATAATATGTATAAAGCTCCTTTGTACCGTAATAAGAATTATAGATGGGCCTTGTAGAGCTAGCAGAAGGGCGATAGTTCTCCCAGGAACTATACACTGTTTGTCGATAGTTGCTGGGAATGCCCGGCCAGTTATTTCTAAGGTAACGATTAAACGCATCCAATGAAGCATCGTACATACTTACAGCAAGTTCAACAGCTTGCTTTTCATTGCCCTTGGTAGTAATTTGCATCTGCCATCTTTCTTTAGCTCCGGGCTCCAGTTTATTCCTGAAATTGGAGAGCATCATATTCAGAACCATACTTTTATTCTGAATCTTGACCTCGTAGGCACTGGCGTAAACGCGATTATGGTAGGCTCTCAAAAACTGAACTTTTATAGGCCTTTCAGCACTTAATTTAGGTGTTGAAACTAATTCCGGCTGCCCATTAGTATGTATCCATTTTTGTGAAACAATTTTCTGCCCCTCGTAAATTTCCATTAGGATATGACATTCCTCATTAGTGCCGAGAATAAACTTTGCTGCTTCGCCCGAAAGAATATCTGTCTTTACTGGGATTACCCAATCGGCATCTTTTATCTCCTTAGGCTTGTCAGGATTTACCAGATTTGTAACCGCAACACTGGAAGCTGTATCTCCCCTACTATTCCGGGCATAAAACTCCAGTCTATACATACCGGCAGGTAGAGTTTTCATTTCAGCGAGATCAATTTCAGTTACCTGCAGAGTATCAGTAGTTATAGATTTTTCGATTGCAATATCCCCTTTGGCCCAATTCTTTATGTCGTCTTCGATTTTGTATGGGTAATCAGGGAAGAGTCTGAAAAACTGCTCCTGTGTATATAGTGGAAGATCAGGTATTTGCCACAAACGCTTTTTATAAATTTTCCCAGCACCTTTAAGGGAATAAATCTTTATCCTGACTTCAGACTTTTGAAATTGTGCGGATAAATTGTTTACCGCGATCCTGGCTTGCATGGTATTGGTTGAAATCAGCGATTTAGGCACATCGGTAAGGATATCAAGCACTTTTTCCCTAATGTCGACAGACGACTTCACAGAATGTGTTTCCCCGGCAGCATCAGTTATGTCTGCATTTATAGTATATGTATGATTCTCGGCTATAGTACCTTTTTCTTTACGCGCTGTGAAATTCACTACAAATTCACCGTATTTGTTTGTACGCAAAGTATCGATTAAGATAGTTTGCTCCTTAGAGGATCGGTTCCAGCGATCATTACCCGAATAACTCTGTCGGACAATTCTGTATACTACTTGTACGTTCGAAAGGCCATAACCAGAATAAGCGGTTACAAGCCCTCGAACTTTAACTAGATCGTTAAAATGATATGCTTGTTTTAGAGGTAACAACTTTGCTTCGAAGGTTGGCCGCTTATACTCTTCAACACGCAGGTGTAACTGCCTCTCGCGACATTTCAGTACTATCGTACCATTTCGCATGGAGGTGGGAAGCACGAATGAACCGCTGAAGGTTCCAAATTCATTGGTTTTTAATTTCAGGGAGCCAATATTGTTATCATCAGAGGTCAACAATTCTAGTTCGACCTCTTTATTAGTACCAAGTAACACTTCCCCGTTTATCCATCTATATTCGATTCCTTTGAAATAGATGGTTTGCCCGGGGCGATAGATATTTCTGTCGGTAAACAAAGTTGTGGTCTCAGTTGGTATATTGAGGTCTAAATAAGAACTCTCGGAGAGAGTATCCTTTGCGGATAAAAAGTGAATTTTATTATCAGGGCGGTCCTCCCGTTTACCCGGGCTGGCGAATACATATTTTCCATTTATGTCTGATCGGCCCTTGGTAACCAATTTGTCATTTAAACCATCGTCAGACTCGATAAATACTTCTACATTTTTTAAGGGCTTTCCACTCGTCCTATCCATAACCCTAATTTCTGCGGTTCCGTTACTATTTTGGCGGACAACATAAGCAAGGTTACTTATCTGAAAAGAGGTATAATGAAGCTGAAGGGAATCATCTGGTGTTTCCAGTATCATCAAATAATGTCCTATCGGAAGTGCTGGTAGTGCAATTTCAGTGGTATGGGATTTATAATCATCGGCAATAGGCAGTGTTATTTGTTCATACTGAACAGGTTTTAGTTTACTTAGAGAATTAACAAAAGCCATCCGGTCGTTTTCATTACCAAAATTAAATTGCGTAAAGTGTGACACCCTCTCTGCCGAAACTTTGTAAACTTTAACTTTTACACTTTTTAAATTGGCGAACTGAACCGATGCAAGTATCGGCTTCTCTGGGACATTATACTCCTCCACCTGTCCGAAAAGACGTGTTTGTTTAATGTTTTCCAGTAAAAAAACTGCGTTAACTCCACCCCTGCTCTGAGGAAAAGATTTAATAGCCCTGCTCAGATATTCAACAGCAGTCACAAACTCTTCTTTTTGCTTATAATACTTAGCTAAAAGGAGTAGTGCATCAGCACTAATTGCTTCCTGGGAAAAATCAGTTACCAGTTGATGCAAAGCTGAGAGATAAAGTGAGTCCTTGTTAGCTATTACGGCCTTTCGAAAAACGAATTCCAGCCGCTTTAAATCAATATCGGCTAATGCAGCCCGATTGCCAGATCGCAAATGAAATGCGCTTAGTTTTTGCAAAAGCCTTACACCCTGGTAGGCTGTTGAAGCAGTGTCCTGCTGGTTAATTCTAAAGTCGATGAAAAATTTACTGCTGCTAAATAAGCGCTCATCATTTAAAGCGAAGGCCAGTTTCGGTTTGATCAGATCCGATTCTTCCGACAAGAAAAAATCGAGTGCCCGGTGAGCAAGCAGATCGTAAAGCGTTGGCCGCAGATACCGGTTAACAGAATCGCCGGCCAAGACACCTGTAAGTGTTGAAACAGGAGTTTTCTGTTCCGTCTCTGCGTCTTTTAATGAGAGTTTATAGAGATTGGAAATCTCATTTATAAAGGTTCGGATATCCCACTTTAGAAAATCTTCATCAGGTTTTTCCAAAGTGGTTCGCTGATTAATTTTATACCGATTTCTTTGATAATAAGCCCAGTATTTTCCCGCTAACACCGATTGCAATACAGGCTTAACAGGATATTGCGCCTGCTTTATTTCTTGTTTTATTGAGTTAAATACAGAGTCCTGATTGTTTCCTTGAAGAATCTCCTGAAAAGTTACCCTATAAATAGCGGCCTTGAGCTGCTGGACAGTATTCTTTTCTTTTCTTGCAAGCTTCTCAAGCTTCTCAATTTCGATCCAGGCCGACTTAGGTAGTCCAAGATTGGCCAAGGAATCAATCTTTTTGGACAATTCCTCGTAAGGTGTATGTTGGGCATAAAGAGCAGATGGGAACACCCAGTAGATTGCCACTACAGGCAAAATTCGTAATAGGTAATTGCGCATTGGTATATAGGTTTATCCTAAGATATAAAATCCGCTACAATTCCATAGCGACAACGCAATTACATCTGGAACCGAACCTCATTTATTAAACCTCGTCATCGTAAGCTCTACCCCAACAGTTACAAAACTTTCAATCATCTCAACAGATCTGTCAATCAAAGCAGGTAAATCTGGTCGCTCATCATCATCGAAACCACTCAGTACATAATCAACCTGGCGACCTTTGGGATAATTATCGCCTATTCCGAACCGCAAGCGTGCGTAATCCGAGTTTCCCAAAGTCGCTTCTATACTTTTTAAACCATTGTGCCCCGCGTTACTCCCTTTTGGTTTTAGCTTAATAGAGCCGAACGGAATAGCCAGATCGTCAACAATAATCAATACATTTTCTACCGGAATTTTTAGTTCCTGCATCCAGTAGTTCAGGGCCTTACCGCTAAGATTCATATAAGTGGTAGGCTTAATTATGTGGATGCTTCTTCCTTTAAAACTAAACTCGGTATAGTAGGCCAGGCGCATATTAAAAAAACTGGAAGTTCCTTTCTTCGCCAGGGCATCCGCAACCATAAAGCCAATGTTATGTCGGGTGTCGGCGTATTCAGAACCAATATTTCCCAGTCCAACAATAAGGTGTTTCATTTTGTAAAGGTAAAAAGGTTAAAGGAGAAAGGAGAAAGGTTAAAGGAGAAAGGTAAAAGCTGAAAGGTTAAGAATAAAGGGTTAAAGACAAAAGCAGGAAGGTTTATAGTAAGGCCATAAAACACAAAAAGCTCCCTAACCGGGAGCTTTTTGTGTTTGCCACTCTGCTGAGAGAGGCGGGTGATGCTATTTTTTACCAGCCGCTGCTGCTTCTTGCTCTGCTTGTCTTAAAGCACGTGAAGTAGTTACTGATACGATGGTATCCTCCGGAGTGTTTGTGATTTCGAATTTATCAAACTTCAAATCACGTACACGCACAGATTTACCAACTTCTAAAGGTTCTATGCTTACCTCAACATACTGTGGCATATCTTTGGTTAAAGCTTTAACACGTAGTTTACGTAGTTTTTGTACAAGCTTACCACCCATTTTTACACCTGGAGAAGTTCCGGTTAGTTTAACCGGGATTTGCATTACAAGAGGTTTGTTTTGATCTAGTTGAAAAAAGTCAACATGTAAAACCTCTTCAGTTAATGGATGAAACTGTGCGTCTTGCAAAATTGCCTTTACTTTGGTACCGGCAACATCTAAGTCAACAAACATTACATCAGCAGAGTAGATCAGATCTTTAAGAGCTGTTTTTTCTACTGCAAAATGCAATTGTTCTTTTCCGCCATACAAAACTGCGGGCACCTGGCCCTGATAACGCAGCTCTTTAGCATCGCGTTTCCCTACGTTCTCTCTCGGAGAACCGCTAATAGCGATAGAGTTCATGATAATTAAATTAAAAAGTTAAAAAATATAAAAATTAAAAAGTTGAAATTAAAAAGTAAAAATCTGGTGCTTTGATATTAAGCATCGCTTTTTTAAATTTTTAATTTTTCCTTTTGACTTATTATTCTACTCTAAACAGATCCGAAATAGATCCGTGCTCATTCACATTAGTTATTGCTTTGGCGAACAAGTCTGCCGTTGAAAGCACTCTGATTTTTGCAGATTGCTGTTTCAACGGTATTGTATTTGTCACTATCAACTCTGTTAACTGAGAATTTTCAATAGTTTCATACGCTTTTCCTGATAGAACCGGGTGCGTACAAACGGCTCTTACGCTGTTAGCACCATTTTCCATAATCAGGCTTGCGGCTTTCGATAATGTTCCCGCTGTATCACAAATATCATCTATAAGAACCACGTCACGCCCGGTAACGTCACCAATAATTGACATCGATTCTATTTCATTAGCGCGCTTACGCCGTTTATCGCATATTATCACCTCCGCATTAAAATACTTTGCGAAAGTTCTGGCCCTATAAGAACCACCCATATCCGGGGAAGCGATGGTAATATTGGGTAAATTAAGGCTCTTAATATAGGGCACAAAAATTACCGAGGCATCCAAATGATCAACCGGAATATCAAAAAAACCTTGTATCTGCGCAGCGTGCAAATCCATCGTCATAATCCGGTGAGCACCCGACGCTACGATTAGGTTTGCGAATAACTTAGCCCCGATGGCAACACGTGGTTTATCTTTCCTATCCTGCCTTGCCATTCCGAAATAAGGAATAACCACTGTAATGTAATGCGCCGACGCACGTTTAGCCGCATCTGTTAACAGTAATAGCTCAATGAGATTATCGTAAGGCTGGCAAGTAGATTGAATCAGGAAAACGTCGCATCCCCGAACAGTTTCATCAAAAGAAGGCTGAATCTCTCCGTCGCTGAATTTAGCCAGCTTCACATCTCCCAGCCCGCTTCCATAAGACATAGCTATTTTTTCAGCCAGCTCTATAGAACCAGAGCCTGCAAATAATTTAACCGTATTAAACTGTAATGGCATAATTAATTTCGGACTTGCGGATTTTTAAAATCGGAAAATATAAACAAGCATTTAATCTGCTCTCCGAAATTCGGAATTTAAAGTTGCCCGACCAGGATTCGAACCTAGACAAACGGTACCAAAAACCGTCGTACTACCTTTATACTATCGGGCAATCTCCCAAACAAAAGTATCCTTTTGAACGGGTGTGCAAATATAGAGCGATAAAACTAGATGTGCAAAAGTATTTTGCTTTTTTAATTATAGCCCGATTTCTTAAATCCTAAAAAATGTTAAACCCGAATATTCGGGTTGGTATTTAAATACTAATCGCTATTTTCGGCTTCAATATCGCTTGGCGAGTACTCTACAAAAATATGCAATACACTAAAATCAATAACCTTTTGGGTTGGGTTTGCTTCCTGATAGCAGCAATAACCTATACGCTAACTTTAGAACCTACCACAAGTTTCTGGGATACAGGCGAATTTATAGCTTCCGCTTATAAATTGCAGGTGGTTCATCAGCCGGGGGCGCCGTTATTTATCATGATAGCCAAGGTTTTCTCGTTGCTTGCCAGCGATAAAAGCCAGGTAGCGTTCTGGATGAATATGAGTTCTGCTTTGGCAAGTGCCGCTACTATTCTCTTCCTTTTTTGGACCATTACCGCTCTTGCCAGAAAAGTAATGGTAAAAACCGGTGAAGAAGTAACAAAAACACAACTGATAACCATTATGGGTTCTGGTATCGTGGGCGCCCTTGCCTATACTTTCTCGGATACGTTTTGGTTTTCGGCGGTTGAGGCGGAAGTTTACGCGCTCTCATCTCTATGCACAGCCATCGTTTTTTGGGCCATTTTAAAATGGGATCAACACGCTTCGGATACCGACGCAGACAAATGGTTGATCTTTATCGCCTACATTATGGGATTGTCCATTGGGGTTCACTTGCTAAACCTTTTGGCTATCCCTGCTATTGCATTGGTTTATTATTTCAGGCGCAATGCCAAACCTACAGCAAGCGGCACGCTTTGGGCTCTGTTCATTGGTGTAATTATCTTAGGAATAATACAATATGGTATAATTCTGTATGTGGTTAAGCTTGCGGCCTACATAGATTTATTCTTTGTTAATACCCTTGGATTAGGGTTCGGATCGGGTGTAATTGTATTTGGCGCGATTATTATCGGAGGCTTGGCTTACGGAATACTGTATTCTATACGCAATTTGAAACCCATTCTTAACCTGGCACTTATTTGCACCACGTTCATTTTACTAGGATATAGTTCTTATGCCATGATCGTTATCAGAGCTAAAGCTGATCCCACGTTAAATAACAACGACCCCGACAATGTTTTCTCTTTACTGAGTTATTTAAGTAGAGAACAATATGGGGACAGGCCATTATTGTACGGTCAATATTATGACTCGCAACGTGTTGATTATAAAGAGAACGGCAATATTTACCGGAAAGGCGATGAAAAATATGAAATTGCCGGAAAAAAATACGAATATGTGTACGACCGTAACACACTGCTGCCCAGAATGTATAGCGACGATGCTTCGCATGTGGGATTCTACCGCGAATGGATGAAATTAAGTGAAAGTGAACCTCCAACCTTCGCTCACAATCTCGGGTTTCTTTTTAGTTACCAAACCGGCTTTATGTATGCTCGATATTTCCTCTGGAACTTTGCCGGCCGACAAAACGACGACCAGGGACACGGGAATAATACCAGCGGAAACTGGATAAGCGGAATTAAGCCTCTAGACGCATGGCACCTGGGCTCTCAGGATAACTTACCGCCAAGCATCAAAGAAAACAACGGTTATAACCGACTGTATTTCCTGCCCTTAATTCTGGGTTTAATAGGTGCTTTCTGGCATTTCAAACGCAATCAAAAAGATGCTGGTGTAGTAGGGCTTTTATTCTTTTTTACCGGGATGGCCATTGTGTTATATCTGAATCAGAACCCCTTGCAGCCTCGCGAACGTGATTATGCTTACGCAGGATCGTTTTATGCCTTCACGATATGGATCGGACTTGGGGTAGCTGCCATTGCCGAAATATTAAGACAGAAAGTTTCGGCTTCTACGGCCGGGATAGTAGCAACTGTGGCAGGTTTATTAGCCGCACCGGTAATTATGGCCAAAGAAAACTGGAACGATCATGACCGCTCGGATAAAACTACAGCACGCGATTTTGCTATTGATTATTTAGAGTCGTGCGCACCCAATGCGATTTTATTCACCTATGGCGATAATGATACTTATCCCCTGTGGTATGTGCAGGAAGTAGAAGGGATCCGTCCTGATGTGCGCGTTGTAAATTTAAGTTTACTGGGCACCGACTGGTATATCCGCCAGATGAAAGAAAAAGTTAATGAGGCAGAAGCGCTGCCTATTACTATGCCAAACAACAAATTTGTGATGGGCGTAAGAGATGTGATCAGGTATTATGATTATAAAGTTGAGGGTGCGGTAGAACTAAAAACTGTTTTTGATGTACTCACTTCTGATGATGAAAGTGATAAGGTACCCATGCAGGATGGGAGTAAAGACAATATTCTTCCTACTAAAAACTTTAAAATTACGATAGACCCGAACCAGGTTCTGACAAACAAAACAGTAACGGCCAACCAAGCGGCCAACGTGGCTTCGAGTTTGGAATGGACTTATAATAAGGATTACGTAAGCAAAGCTGAACTGGCTATGCTCGACATTCTCGCACACAATAACTGGAAAAGGCCTATCTATTTTGCTGTTACCGTACCGGCAGATAATTACATCGGGCTTCAAAAATACCTGTATAATGAAGGATTCGCATACAGGCTGCTTCCGTTAAAACCAGCCCTGCCTGATTCGACGGCAACCGGCGGTCGTGAAGATGAATTAATTAATACCAGTGCCATGTACAACAACATGGTAAATAAATTTAAGTGGGGCAATATCAAAAATGCCTCTTACCTTGATCCTGAATCTACCAGAATGATAGCCATTATAATTAAAAGCTTCAACCAACTGGCCGAAAACCTTTTAAAAGAAGGCAAAACAGAAGAAGCGAGAAAGGTTATGCTTAAATCGCAGGAAGTTATTCCCGACAAAAACTATCTGTATTACTTTATACTTCACAGATATTATACAGCAGACCTGTTGTATCAGGTAAAAGAAACCGCCCGGGCCAATAAACTTGTAGAAAATACAGCGACATATATTCTTGCCGAACTTAACTATATGGCGGGATTATCAACTCAGGGGTCAAATGATTTACAAATTGGGGCGCAGGTTTATAACGAACTGGTAAAAACGACTGAAAAACACGGCCAACTCGCTCTAAGCCAGAAATTAAAGAATCAGTTTAAGCCAATAGAGTCTCGATTAATCGGAGGCATGCAATAGGGATTTTTAGCCAAAAAGAAGGCGGATGCAATTAATGTATCCGCCTTCTTTTTGGTACCTATATCAGCCTATTCAAGCACAACGCCCATGGCGCAGAACTTTTCTATACGCTCATCAATCACCTGATCAATATCTTTACTTTTTAAAATAGCCAGATCTTCAAGAATTTTGTCTTTAATCGTCTCGGCCATTTTTTGCGGATCGTGATGCGCTCCGCCTAAAGGTTCGGGAACTATACCGTCTACCAGTCCATTGGCGTACATATCCTCTGCGGTGAGCTTCAATACTTCGGCGGCTTTTTCTTTAAAATCCCAGCTTCTCCATAAAATGGAAGAACAAGATTCGGGCGAAATTACAGAATACCACGTATGCTCCAGCATATACACTTTATCACCAATACCTATTCCTAAAGCACCGCCCGAAGCACCTTCACCAACAACAAAGCAAAGAATCGGCACTTTCAAAACCGACATTTCAAGAAGATTTCTTGCGATAGCTTCTCCCTGCCCCCGTTCTTCGGCCTCAAGGCCAGGGAACGCCCCGGGGGTATCGATAAAAGTAATTACGGGTTTATTGAATTTCTCTGCCAGCCGCATTAACCGAAGAGCTTTACGATAACCTTCGGGATTAGCCATACCAAAATTACGATATTGCCTAAGCTTGGTATTGGTGCCCTTCTGGTGACCTATTACCATTACGGTTTGGCCGTTAATGGTTGCGAATCCGCCCACAATAGCCTTATCATCTTTTACAGTGCGATCGCCGTGCATTTCGATAAAATCATCACAAATCATTTCTATATACTGCAACGTATAAGGCCGATCAGGATGCCTGGATATCTGTACATTTTGCCACCCGTTAAGGTTAGTATATATGCGTTGCTTAGTGGCCTCCAAATTGGCTTCCAGCTCTGCAAGTGTGGGAGACATATCTACTTTGGTTTTATCGGCTACCTGCTTTACTTTCTCTATCTGCTGCTGAAGATCAGCAATAGGTTTTTCGAAATCAAACGATGTATTCATTCACAAATCTCTTAGACAAGTGGGCTAAGTTAGGAATTTAGAGCGCAAAAGGGAAAAGCTAATTCTATTATTGAAAATTTTGGTATTTTAAATTGAGTAAGAAATGAGTTTTCTATATTGCATTATTAAACGTACGTATGACACTTATAAGCAAAATCACGAAACATTTATTGCCGCTGGTTTGGATACTGGCTCCCACCGTTCTATCTGCCTCACATCTGGATACATTAATAAAATCGAAAGGAAATCCACTGTTTTCGCATAAATATACCGCAGATCCAGCTGCGCTGGTTTATAAAGACAAAGTGTACCTGTACACTGGTCATGATGTGCCTCCCCCAAAGCGGGAAGGATATGTTATGCACGACTGGCTGGTATTTTCTTCGGAGGATATGATTAACTGGACCGAACACAGTGTACCCTTAAGTGTAAAGGATTTTAAATGGGCCAAAGATGATGCATGGGCATCGCAGGTTGTAGAAAAAAACGGAAAGTTTTATTGGTTCGCAACAGTGAGCCATAACGCTATACATGGAAAATCTATCGGAGTTGCCGTAGCTGACAATCCCCTGGGCCCTTTCAAAGATGCCCGTGGTTCGGCCCTCATCACAAACGACATGACCAAGAAAGCGAAAATAAGCTGGGATGATATAGACCCAACGGTTTTTATCGACGACGACGGGCAAGCCTATTTATTTTGGGGCAACACTACTCTTCACTATGTTAAGCTGAAAGACAATATGATTGAAATGGATGGAGAATTTAAAGAAATTCAGCTTCCGAACTTCACAGAAGCACCCTGGGTACATAAACGCAAAGGCAGATATTATCTCTCTTATGCCTATCAGTTTCCGGAGAAAATAGCTTATGCGATGAGTAAGAGCATTCACGGCCCATGGGAATTTAAAGGGATTTTGAACGAGATTGCCGGCAACTCAAATACCAATCACCAGGCTATTATAGACTTTAAAGGTAAGTGGTACTTTATTTACCATAACGGAGGGATTCCAACAGAGGGCGGAAGTTTCAGACGATCGGTGTGTATAGACTACTTAAAATATAACAGGGATGGAACTATGAAACGGGTAGTAATGACTTCGGAGGGAATTAAACCGGCAAAGAGATAGGGTAATGATACAGGGACCAAAAGTTTTGGCCCCTGTATCATTAAGCTTCAGACTTTTTGATCTTCTTAATGTGCTTTAAAATTTTGGCTTCCATGTGGAAGATAATCTCTTCAGCAATGTTAGTTATGTGATCTCCCACACGTTCAAGCTTTCTGATAATAGTTAACAGGTATAAAGCCTGGTGTACGTTAGCCGACTTGCTCTTTAAATAATCAGCTATTATATCGGTAGCACTTTTGTTAATCTCATCCAGAATATTATCCTGATTAAAAATGGTGCGGGCAAGTTTAGTATCGCCTGTAGCGTATGCTTTGGAGATAGACTGCAGCATTGAGTTTACCGTATCGGCCATTACCGAAAACCGGGTTACTTTTATCAAATCTTTATCAAAACATTCGCCTGCCATTAAAAGGTATTGGGCAATGCCTTCGGCACTATCACCTATTCTTTCGAAATTGCTGTTTATTTTCAGTGTCGCAAACACAAAGCGCATATCAGTTGCAAATGGATTAAGAAGAGCAAGAATATTTTCGCATTCTTTATCAATTGAAAGCTCATAAGCATTTACGCGCTTCTCGTTAAAAATAACTTCGCTGGCAAGGTCCTTATCCCCCTCGGCTAGCGCAGTAAGGCTTTTCTCAATTTGAGAAGTAACCAAAACTGCCATTTCAGTCATTTCTACTTTTAATTTTTGTAATTCTTCTTCTAAATGCGTCATGATAGTACTGATATATTATCCGAACCGGCCAGTAATATAATTATGGGTCTGTTCCTTTTTTGGATTGGTAAATATGGTTGTTGTAGCGTTGTATTCAATTAATTCTCCTAAGTAAAAGAACGCTGTTTTATCGCTTATTCTGGCAGCCTGCTGCATGTTATGGGTTACAATAACAATGGTATACTTACTTTTGAGTTCATAAATAAGTTCCTCGATCTTAGCGGTAGATAGCGGATCAAGGGCCGATGCGGGTTCGTCCATTAAAATCACCGATGGTTCTACCGCCATAGTTCTGGCAATACATAAGCGTTGCTGCTGTCCTCCCGATAGAGATAAAGCCGATTTTTTTAAATCATCTTTCACCTCTTCCCATAAAGCCGCCTGTTTTAGAGATCGTTCTACCGTTTCATCAAGAATAGTCCTGTTTTTAATTCCCTTAATTCTCAAACCGAAGGCAACGTTTTCATAAATACTTTTGGGAAATGGATTAGGCTTTTGAAAAACCATTCCTATCTTCTTTCGGTGTTCATCAACGTTAATCTTACTCTTATATATATTCCTTCCGTCTATAAGAATGTCGCCGGTAATTTTAACATTATCTATCAGATCGTTCATGCGGTTAAAACAACGAAGGAACGTTGATTTGCCACAACCGGAAGGGCCGATAAACGCAGTTACAGTATTGGGGTCGATGCCCAGGCTGATATCTTTCAGAGCCTGTTTTTCCCCGTAAAATAGATTTACATTTCTTGCTTCAAGCTTTTGCATTTCGGATTAAAACCTCGTTTTTTTATTATATCTATTTCTTAAAACAACTGCGATTCCGTTCATCATAAAAGTAAACAAAAGCAGAATAATAATGGCTGCCGCAGCATTTGTAACAAAGCCCGCCTGCGGACGAGTTACCCAGTTAAATATTTGTATAGTAAGAACTGTAAATTCGTCCATTGGGTTGGTTGGAGCAAAAGGCACATAAACCAGCGCACCAATAACAATTAAAGGAGCAGTTTCTCCAACGGCCCTGGATATAGCCAGAATTAAGCCTGTTAAAATCCCTCCGAAAGATGAAGGTAAAACAATAGAGTAAATGGTTTGCCATTTTGTAGCGCCAAGTCCATAAGCGGCTTCACGTATCGACGAGGGAACAGCTTTAATAGCCTCCCGGGTTGAAACAATAATTAAAGGCAAAACCAATAATGAGAGTGTTAAACTTCCCGTAAGGATACTATTTCCAAGCCCCAGAATACGGCCGAACAGTTCCAGGCCCAAAATACCGTAGATAATAGATGGCACACCGGCCAGATTAGCGATATTTATTTCGATGATATTAGCAAAGCGATTTTTCTTGCCGTATTCCTGCAAATAGATACCGGCCGCTATGCCTATCGGGAAAGCGATTATTACAGTAAGTATTAAAATCCAGATCATACCCAGCAAAGCAGTGTAGATTCCCGCATTTGCAGCCCGCCTTGAAGGAAGATTTACAATAAAATCCCAGTCGATCCGGGTTAACCCTTTTGATAGAATATCATATAAAAGAACAGCCAGCACCAGTAGTCCGAAAAACGTACAAGCAATGGCAAAAAACTTAAATGCCGTGTCTTTAATACGATTAACCTGTGAACTATTCATACTTCTGATGATATTTTCTTTTAATAACAAAGCTAATGTTATTTAAAAGGAAGGTAAAAACAAACAATGTAATTCCTGCTGAAAATATGGTACTATACTCGATGGAGTTTCGGGGTACATCTCCCATGCTTACCTGAACGATATAGGTAGTAATTGTTTCGAGCGATGTTAATGGATTGAGAGTAAGCTTTGGCTCCTGGCCCGCTGCGATGGCAACAATCATAGTTTCGCCGATCGCCCTGGAAATAGCCATAATAACCGATACGATAATACCCGATGACGCCGCAGGAACCATTACTTTAAAAGCAGTTTGCAGGCGTGTAGAACCCATTCCGTACGCAGCTTCGCGAAGCGACTTGGGAACTGCCCTTAACGCATCTTCACTAAGCGACGAAATATAGGGTATTATCATTACCCCCATAACCAGGCCAGCCGAAAGTGCATTAAAACCCGACAGGTTGGGTATATATCGCTGCAAAAGCGGAGTAACAAATGTTAAAGCGAAAAAGCCGTAAACCACTGTTGGTATTGCGGCTAGAATTTCGAGTAGGGGTTTAACTACCGCAGTAAATTTTTGGTTTGCGTATTCATTAAGATAAACTGCAATGGTTAATCCCAAGGGAAGTGCCACCAAAATTGCTATAGTTGTTACCAAAAGAGTCCCGCAAACCAGGGGGAGAATACCAAACTTTTTGTTCGCAAACAGCGGCGTCCATTCTGTTTCTGTAAAAAACTCTATAATGGATACCTCCGAAAAAAACTTTATCGTTTCAGATGACAGAATAAGAATGATTCCGAGGGTAATTAATACAGTTAACAAACTGCAAAGAAAAAGGAAAGCCTCTATAAATCTTTCTTTTAAACTTATCATGTATAAGGAAGTAAGAGGATACCTCAAAAATCGTCGTCAGGCTGATCCGCCTTTGGGCGGATTTAACTTAGTAGCACAATCTTTCGAAAGGCTTAAGTTGTTGATAACGACTTTTGAGGCAGCCTTAATAATATTTATTTAGACTCTACATTTAAAAGCTCGGTCATATTTACACCGATTGTACTTCTTCCTTTACCGAAAGCACTTCCGGTAACTTTTTTATCAAAACGAGCCTGAACCAATTTATAAACTTCGGCCTTCAACGGTACAGAGCCAATTTCTTTAGCCAGAGTTTGTGCGTTCTCCAGATAAAAAGCTATAAAAGATTTCACCTCAGGTCTGTCGGCAGATTTTGCGTTTACATAGATAAACTCTGGCCTTGAAAGCGGAGCGTACGTGCCGTTACTTACTGTTTCCTGAGTTGGCAATACTCCTGGTTTACCATCCGCACTAATCGGAACAAGCTTTAATTTATCGGAATTGTTTTCGAAATACGCTAAACCGAAATAGCCCAAAGCATTTTTATCAGACGACACTCCCTTTACCAACACATTATCATCCTCACTGGCATTGTAATCGCCACGAGATGATTTCGCTTTCCCTACAATCGCTTCAGTAAAATAATCATAGGTTCCTGAGGCGGTTCCGGCTCCGTATAAATTTATCGGCTCGTTAGGAAAACTCGCCCGTATCTGGTTCCAGGTTTTGATTTTACCCTGAGCTTCCGGCTCCCAAATTTTCTTTAATTCGGCAACAGTTAAATGATCTACAAAGGTATTTGCTTTGTTTACTACAACGGCAAGTCCGTCGTAAGCTACAGGAAGCTCGATAAATTCTATACCTCCCTGAGTACATAATTCGATCTCTTCGACAGTGATCGGACGCGACGCGTCGTTAATATCAATTTCACCGCGCGAAAACTTTTTAAAGCCGCCGCCAGTTCCCGACTCGCCAACAGTAACTCTGACACCCGATTCAGCTGCTCTGTATTCCTCAGAAACCGCTTCTGATAAAGGATAAACGGTACTCGAACCATCAATCTTTATCTCGCCTTTTTGATCTCCCGAACTTTTGCTGCTATCACCTCCGCCGCACGAAGCTAAAAAGGCGATCAAAACAATAAACAAAACATTTTTTTTCATTTTTTTTTATTTTATAAATCAATTCTGCTCAAGCTCTGTTAAACGATCAAAATTCATGATTCACACCACCAAATTGAACCAACAATTAAAACTGGTATATGTTAGCGTGAGATCGGAGATATATTTAAAACATAGCTTTTTAATGCTCTCAAAAGTATTAAGCTATTGTTAAAAAATATGACGTGTTGTGTTAAGTTTATGTTAAGCTTGGCTTCCAGTATATTTTTATAGCTCTTTGAGAAAAATCATTTTTTTTTATGACCCCAGTCATCAAAAGCCTTTGCTTTTGGAACTAAACTTGCATTACGAAACAAACATTTAAGCAATGTAGCTGTTGATTATATGTTTGATTTCCAATTATTTAAATGTTATATTTAAAAAACTAAATTAAAACCTCATTATGAAAGCAAACACTATCATTAATCACGTTGCAACTGCAGCTATCGTAGTAGAAGTAATCCTTTTATTAATTGCTATCGTAGTAGGAATTAACATATTTATTAGTTAATCTACCGGTTTAGATCTCAAACCGCCGTACTACGTATTGGTACTTTTTCACTGCTTTTAGCTTAAACAAAAAGCCACCCGGGTTTTCCGGATGGCCCTGATGGTAATTAGATTAGTTTGTGCCTTGAGGCGGGCGCTGCCCTCCCCCAAAGCCTCTGTTACCACGCTCCTTTACGTAAGCTTCGTACGTTTTCTTTTGTTCATCATTTAATAATGAAAGTACTTTTTTGTCGGATGAGGCATTCATCTCGGTCATTTTGGCTCTCATAGCGTCACGATCCGGGGTTTGGCCCATGGAAGTGAAAAGGCTGTCTCTCGATTTTGCCTGAACTAAGTAGATGGCAGAGATTTTTGTTTTCTGATCTTCGGTGAGGCTTAACGTTTGAGACAAACGTTCCATTTGCATCTTAACTCTTTCTTCGGGGCTTCTCTGCTGGAAGCCGCCCTGGCCCTGTGCTTTGCTTAATGACACAGCACCAGCCATAAGGAATAGTACAACTAATATTTTTTTCATTTCGTTAAAATTTAATATTCTAAAATTAAGAAAGCAGAAGTCAACCCTAAAGAATACACCGTTCGAGACGTCGCTTTTTTGAGCGGTTATGTATACCAATTTATTGAGTTAAGCTACAAAGCAAGCCGTGTATCGCAAACACGCCTATATCAGGAGCGGAATAACGCCTAAAACCATCGATGTTTCGCAAACTTTCGCTACGCTTTTTAGTTTATAAAGTACAAACATATACAGATGAATAATATATTTAGAACATTGATAGCCGGATATGGCGCAAAGAAACTTGGTGGAGGCTGTTTTTCTACCATACTAATCTTTATTTTGATTTACTACGCCTTAGGGCATTGTAATTAATTTAAAAATCTGTAACAATTTCTTCTGTTTTCTCATATAAAGAAAAAGCGCCTCAATAAATTAACTCTTGTTTTGTTCATTTGAAGGGAGAGGGTACGCAGGGATAGATAACACAAACGGTTAATTTTTTTGCTTCAAGCAACAATAAATTACTTTTCATATCTTTATCGGAAGTTGTGTTAAAATGTTAAGACCGGAGATTAGTACAGGCCCCAATCCCAGAGTTATTAAAAAAATCATTACCCTCATAGTAGGCCTTCTGATAATCAGCGGCTTTCTTAAGTGGCTGTTCTCTTCGATACTGCAATCGTTATAAATCCCCCCATATCTTCTTGAACCAGGCCTAGGCTTTTTGCGGCAATCATTTGAAATAAGGGATTTTTCTCCGAGATTAGTTCCCGTGATCAGCCATCCCCGGCGAAAACCAATTTATATGAAGAGAACCTTTACCCTTTTGTGTTTTTTTATACTTTTTGCCAGTACTTCTGCTCATTCTCAACGAAGGATGGAAAATCTGGGGCGCGGAGTTATAGCAACACGCTCATCAAACAACGAGATTTTTATATCCTGGCGATTGCTGGGTACCGAGCCGACAGATTTAGGTTTTAATATATACCGGTCTGCGGACGGAGGGCCGCCAACCAAATTAAACACTTCGGTTTTAATAGCCGGCACCAACTGGGTAGACGCCACGGCTAATATTGCTCAAACGAACTCGTATTTTATCAAGCCTGTACTAAAGGGCGTTGAACAAGAGGCGGGTATGGCCTATGCCCTGGCTGCCAATACTCCCGTGCAGCCCTTCTTTAAAATTCCGATTAGAAACACTCCCGGATATAGTGCCAAATTTATTTGGGTTGGCGATCTTGACGGTGACGGCGAGTATGATTTTGTGTTTGATAAGCAGCCTGATGACGATTCGAAAGTGATACTTCTTGAAGCATACAAGCGCGACGGGACATTTTTATGGCAAATGGATTGTGGCCCTAACAGTGTCAATAAATACAATATTTCTCCTGGATCATCTACACTCGATATTGGCCACGGGGACAATTTTACGGTCTACGACATCAATAACGATGGCCTGGCGGAAGTTATAGTAAGGACAGCTAATGGCGTTAAGTTTAGCAACGGTTCTACGGTAGTTGATCCGAGTAACGACAAGCAATTCATATCTGTACTTAACGGGATGACCGGAGTTGAAATGGCAAGAGTGCCATACAATAATCCGTACTTAACCAGAGGTCCTATGAACGGCCACATGGGTATCGCCTACCTCGACGGCATTAATCCAAGCATTGTGTGGGAAGCGAAGAACAGGAATGCGGATGATTCATTTAATGAAATGACTACTGCCTGGGATTGGAAAAACGGCGCACTTGTACAGAAATGGCAATTTATTACAGGCAACAAAAATTGCCCTGCCGGCCATCAGATCAGAATAATGGATGTAAACGGAGACGGTAAAGATGACATAATACCGATGGGATTCGTAATAAACAGCGACGGAACATTGCTTCACTCGTTGGGAGATAAAGATATTTATCATGGAGATCGGTTTTCTGCGGGCGATCTGGACCCTGCCCGGCCGGGAATAGAGATGTTCGGTATACAACAGGGTTATAGTACAACCGGTATAATGTGGTACTATTGCGACGCCAAATCAGGCCAGGTTTTACTAACTCAAAAAGATCCTGCCAATCGCGATCTTGGAAGAGGGATGGCGGGTGATTTTGATCCCCGCTATACTGGGTATGAGTTTTACACCTTTGTAGACGCACTTTATAATGTGTCGGGAGCAAAAACCTCTACAGCTATGCCCGGTTCATACCCTAACTTACGTTTTTGGTGGGACGGCGACCTTGGCAGCGAGAACCTTGACGGCACAAAATTCACTAAGTGGAATTACGCAAATAACACCGAAGGGCGGCTGTATACCGCAAGCGGAGTATTAACCGTGGGCCCTAATACCCCCGGGTTTTACGGAGATATTTTGGGCGATTGGAGGGAAGAAGCTGTTTACGAAAGTTTCGACCACAACTACCTGGTAGTTTACACAACCCCCACCCCTACCACAACCAGATTATATACTCTGCCGCATAACCCTGCTTACCGAAACAGTATGACGGTAAAAGGCTACTATCAATCGAATATGCCCGACTATTATCTGGGTTATGGAATGGAACAGCCCCCTGTACCGAATATCCAAAAAGCAAATAAATACTGGATTGGCAACACCCTGGTTTGGGATAAAGCCGCTAATAACTGGACGAATGGGTCTGCCAACGCAGTGTTTTCGGATGCTGACACCATCATGTTTGATATTCGGGGAAACAATAGCGGCAACATTGCTCTGAACACTACAGTATCGCCTGCCAGAATATGGGCCATGAACCCCGCAGGGAAAGACTACACCATATCGGGAACGGGTAAGCTAAGCGGGCCCATGGACTTAATTAAGGCACAGTCCGGAACCCTTACCATCGAAGGACAGCATGATTATACCGGGCCAACTCTTATTTCTGAAGGGACTTTACGTATCAATGGCAAGCTTGAAAGTGCTGTAACGATTAAACCCAAGGGTACTCTTGCAGGGCATGCTCTAATAAACGGCGGGCTCGTATTAGAGAAAGGACTTAATGATGAAGGCGGAAGATTAAGCCCCGGGAGCGGAAATACAGCAAATTTTTTAGGCACGCTTACCATACAGGGTAATTTAATGGCATCCGGCAATAATAATTTTGCTTTTGATATTGTTCCGGGTTCCCCGAAAATTAATGATTCTATCGTAGTAAAGGGAAACCTATCTATACAGGGGCTCAATAAACTCAGTATAAAATTCGCTAACGATACACCAGTACCAGGAACCTATACTTTAATAAAATCAGTCGGCACTTTAAGTGCTACAAAAGAAAACTTTACTATTGATGGCTTTTTGGGGGTTCCAAAAGAGATTATTATCGAAAACAATGAAGTAAAATTAAAGATATTAAGTCAGCGAACAGCAGGTAACATTATCTGGAAAGGAACTATTGACGGCAACTGGGATTATACTACAAACAACTTTATGCTAAATTCATCACCCGGTAGTTTTGTAACGAACGACAATTTGCTTTTTGACGAGTCGGCAACAAGGAAATCGGTAACGTTAAACGAAACCGCATTTACTACGGGCATATTGTTTAACGCGGCAGGCAATTATACGATTACCGGAAATGGCGGCATTGCAGGTACAGGCGATTTAACCAAATCAAACACGAATACAGTAAGCCTGCTCTTAGCTAACAATACCTATACCGGCAAAACCCTTATAAACGGCGGCACTTTAATTGTTTCAACAATTAGTTCAGCCGGAGAGCCATCTTCACTGGGATCGGCGGATGTTAGCCCGGCGAACCTGGAAATTAATAATGCGGCGTTGGTTATTAATGATTTTTGTACAACAAACCGGGGGCTGACAATAAAAGGCAATTCTACGTTAAGTGTACCAACAAATAACAGCTATGCCATTTTTACGGGCGAGATAACGGGCTCGGGGGCACTGATAAAAGAAGGTAGCGGCTCTATTTATTTAACCCGTCCGAATTCATATTCCGGACAAACATTTCTTAAAAACGGAATCATTAACCTCAGATCTTCGGCAGGAAATGTAGGAGGGCTTGGAACAAGCGGAGTAATTACTCTTGAAAGCGGCACCCTTAATATGGAAGATATACGCGAAAACTGTCAGGCAAGCTGGAATTTGATAGTACCTGCCGGAAAAACAGCTACTTTTAATACCGATGGCAGGTGTGCGCTGTTAGGAACTCTTACAGGAGGCGGAACCCTGAATGTAAACACACCATATGTCCGTACAGATTTTAAGGGTAACTGGTCTGCATTTACGGGCAAAATAAACATTAGCGGAAATGATTTCAGAATAGGAAATACTGCCGGATATTCGAATGCCGCCCTAAATCTTACAGAGGGCATGATGTATACAATTACCGGCAGCAATAATGCGGTAACCATCGGAGAATTGTCTGGCACGGCCGGAACCACACTATCGGGCGGGGCGTGGGCCATTGGCTCGAAAAACACCGACGCTGTTTTTGCCGGAAATATCGCGGGAAACTCAATCACCAAAGTTGGTACCGGCACCTGGGCTCTTACCGGAAACAATATGTATACCGGGGCAACAAACATAAACGGCGGCAAACTTTTAGTAAATAACACCTCGGGAAGAGGAGCCGGATCGGGAACAGTTACCGTAGCTGAAGGTGCTATACTCGGCGGTGCGGGTTCGATAAAAGGAGCGGTAATTATTAACCCGGGAGGAGCGTTAGCTCCCGGAAATATCGGCACAGGCACATTAACGGATAGCACCAGCGTTACCTTCTCGGCAGGCAGCACCGCCTTCATGGAAATTAACAAATCAACTCAATCTAAAGATTTATTAAAAGTGGTTGGAGGTATTACTTTTGGCGGCACCCTTTCTGTAGCCAATATCGGTACCCAGGCATTTGCTATCGGTGATTCTTTCAAACTATTCGAAGCGGGCAGCTATCAGGGTAATTTTTCCGCAATCGACCCCGCAACACCTGGCACCGGACTTAAGTGGGAATTTGTGAATACTACTGGAACATTAAATGTAATTCAAGATCCGGCCTCGGTATTTACTTTACCGGCAAAAAACTTTAAGGTTTCGGCAAGCAGCGAAACCTGCTCTACAAGCAACAACGGCAAAATAAAAATAACCGCCGAACAGCCCTTAAATTACAAAGCAATAGTTAACGGAACGGGTACCGTATATTCTTTTACAAGCAGTCGTGAAATCTCAGATTTGCCAGCCGGCAATTACGCTGTATGTATCAACGTTGAGGGCCAGGCTGATTATCAGCAATGCTTTGATGTTCAAATTACCGAGCCTCAGGCATTATCAGTTTATTCATCAATAAACCAGGAAGATAGTAGAATCTATTTAGGGCTTGCGGGCAATTCATCTTATCATATAGAACTAAACGGAAAACACTACAATACGGTATCTAACACCATAACGCTTGATCTGGTTAAGGGAAACAATGAATTATTGATCACCACTGACAAAGCCTGCCAGGGAATATTCAAGAAAAGCATTTTCATTGGCGATAATAAATTGATATACCCAAATCCTGTTGATCAGACATTATCGGTTAACATGGGTAATGACAAATCTCCCATCGCTAAAATCAGCCTTTATTCGCTGTCGGGTAAAGAGGCCTACTCCGCCGAACACTTAAGAACGGATGAGGATATTACCATTGACCTTTCTAAGCTGCTCCCGGGCACTTATATCATTAAAATTAAAACCGCTTTAGCCGAAAGCTCGTCACAAATTATAAAAAAATGAAACAGATAGTTATAGCATTATTGCTTATAGGTGTTATTGGTTGTAAAAAAAGTAAGTCGCCTGCCAACGATAACGGCCCCGGCCCCGCACCCGCCAAAGCTGTTTTAATTGCTCCGGCTGCGAATGCCGCCTGTACAGAAGGCCAGGTGGTATCGGCGGGTATCAGCACTATAATTTTTAGTTGGGGCGGTGCCGCAAATGCAGAGAGCTATGACCTGTATATTAAAAATCTGTTAACTGGAAGTACGTCAACGCACTCAAGTACTTCAACGCAATTGAGTGTAAACCTGGGCAGAAACACCCCCTACTCCTGGTATGTTATCTCTAAATCGGGCAAGAACCCCGGCACCGCACAAAGTGATATCCGGAAATTTTATAATCCAGGCGCAGAAGCACTAACTTATGCACCATATCCGGCAGATAATCTGAGTCCGGGCATGGGCCAATCGGTAAACGCGATAAACGCTAAGATTATTTTAGATTGGGACGGAGAAGACGCAGACAACGATATAAGCGTGTATGATGTTTATTTTGGAACTACAGCCACTACCCCCCCACTACTTCAGGCAAATGTTACTGCAAGCACTTTAACTAATGTGAGCGTAAATTCAAACTCAACTTATTATTGGAAAGTAATTACTAAAGATTTAAAAGGCAACAGCTCCGCATCTGGTGTACACAGCTTCAAGGTGAATTAAGCCCGGGTATTTAATATTTTTCTGAATATACTTCCCGCAACTGACGGGTTAAATACTGAAAAGAAAGGGGGATGTCTGATGCGGGATTTTTGGTATTTCCCTCTATAAATATCTCGCCCTTATAGTTTATTTTTTTGAGTGCCCGCAAGTAGGGCTTAAAATCATCACCTTTTACTCCCGGGAGAGAACGCATTTCTTTTTCCGCAATCTCGCAGTAAACTAAAATATCACCGGCATCTAAAATACTTTGAGGCGATTCACCCTCTCTCATCATATGGAAAATATCGGCATTAAGTTTAAAGTTTTTGTGATCTACCATTCGCACAATCTGCGCCGCAGATGTTAGTGTGATAAGAAAATTGGTTTCGGTAGCTTCCAAACTTTCTAAAGCGATCATAACACCATGCTTTTCGGCTAACAGTGCCAGTTTCCGGCAGAGAGAAGCGAAATCAATATTGGCTCGTTGAGGATCATAGCCTTCAGGAATTCTTCGCGCACCTCCGCTGCCCAGAACAATAATAGGTATGTCGGCTTGTTTTGCCCTATTGAAAACACTATCTGCATAACGTAATACAAGCTCTTCATTTACATCCGGACCCGCAATTTTAAGTTTCGAAGGAAAGAAAACATTGCAGAGATAAACCTTGCACTTCGCATTTTTAATACGGGCCTTATTTGTTGCAAATCCAGCTTCGGAAATTGATGGTGAAAGCATTCTGCCAACTGACTCGCCAATCATCCTGAAACCGGAGGCATATATCAGCGAATCTTGCTCAAGCGGAGCCACAATGCCTAGCTTTGGTATGGTTTGAGCTATTGCCGAGGGAATAAAGAGACTCCCGAGAAGGAACGTTACAGCCAGCTTTTTAATTTTCATTGAGAGGAGCATTTATGCAAGTTACGAATTGGGATCTGATTTAAATTTAATGAATAATTTATCCGGTAGTTATACAGTTTCTTGTGATTTAGAATAGCATTAAGATTCCCGCCTGCGCGGGAATGACGGGCGAAATAATAGAGATTTCCGGTTTAGTTGGCAAAAGCCAATCCAGGTAACAGAAAGTAAAATGTGAGCCTGCCTGCCTGCGCAAGAATGACGGGCGAAATAATAGATTTCCCGGTTTAGTTGGCAAAAGCCAATCCGGGTAACGAAAAGTAAAATGTGGAGCCTGCCTGCGCAGGAATGAGGAGCGAAATACTAGATTTTAGTTAGCAGAAGCCAGTCCTGGTAACGAAAAGTAGAAGGTGGAGCCTACATCCTGAATGCTTTCAACCCAGATTTTGCCGCCATGTTCGGTTATTATTTCAGAAGCGATATACAGGCCCATGCCTAAGCCGGAATATCCTTTGATTACTTGTTTATCCCGGTGAAATTTTTGAAAAATCTTTCCGATGCTATCTTTTGACATTCCTATACCTTCATCGGTAACTGATACCGTAAGATTTCCCTTTTCGCAAACAGTTGTTCTCAAAAACACGGAGGTTCCGGCTTTTGAATATTTACCCGCATTGCTTATAAGGTTGGTAAAAACCTGATCCATCCTTTCCCTGTCGAGTTTAACCCGCACTTTAGCGCCAAGTTCTACTTTTAACTGGTGATTGGGCAATAAATGAGTGAGCAGAAAAGAGGCATCGTTTATAAAAGCATTAAAATCCACTTCCTCGTAATTGTACTCAAGTTTACCGTTTTCAATTTTTGAAGA
This sequence comes from Sphingobacteriaceae bacterium, assembly GCA_014380615.1. Lineage (GTDB taxonomy): Bacteria > Bacteroidota > Bacteroidia > Sphingobacteriales > Sphingobacteriaceae > Paradesertivirga. Next base: position 162,026 of record JACMJM010000013.1, on the reverse strand, counting down.
ATCGAGCAATTGCTGAACAAGGTTTCTCAATTTGGTAGATTGTGCATCGATTTTCATCAGAAAATCTTTCACCTGTTCGCTACAGGCAGCCTTACCCATTAATGCCAGTTGCGTGTAGGCTTTAATTATTGTTATAGGAGTTTTTAGTTCATGGCTGGCAATGGAGATAAACTCGTTGCGTTTATCATCAATATACTTAGATTGCCGTAACTGAGCATCTTTACTCTCGGCAATAATAAATAGTTCGAGATTTTTCTTTTTTACTTCTTCATAGGCCGAGACGGGCGGCTCGGTATCAAAATAATCTTTCAGAAACTTCAATTTTACTTCATCCAAGCTAATTGAGCGAGGTAAATTAATTCCAATTTCGATTACAACTTTATCCGATAGCACATAATTCTGGAATAAGGGAACGAGCTTTTTAGCATAAAAAAAACTTTCTTCAGAAATACTGGTACCTTTTATGCCATCGTATTGAATTATGCCAGACAAAGAATATCTGTTCGACTTATGGATTAACCCCAATGATAGTACACCCGTATCTGTAAAGTCGATCACTACCCTGCAAAGCTCGGCTATCGCCGTAACAAAAGTGGCTTGAGTTGAAAGACTTAACTTCAAAATTTCTGACAGTTTCGACGCCTTTTTTTGGGCCAAAACCAAGTCCATTTCATTTTCTAATGTAAGGGTTATTAATTCTAACATATTAATGAACATTGCAAATTACTACAGACATATCATCTGTTTTTCTGGCATAATCTTTATATAAGGCAGCCGCCAGAAATGAAAGGTCGTACTTATAGATACCGGGGTATTTACTGGTATCCCATCTTGATTTTAAACCGTCAGAGCATAATATTATCTGATGGAAATCATCAGAAGACATTTCCTGACTCGACATATTATTAGGAATATTGTGGCCGATGATTCCATTGTACGACATTAAATTGCGTACGCTTTGATAATTCATCATACCGGTTGCTATATTACCCACACCGGCAATTTTCCAAACTTTTCGTTTAAAATCGTATACTACAACGGTACCTACTGCGCCCCTGGTTTTTTTGATAGCCTGATGTAAAAACCTGATTATTTCTACCGGGTCGTTCTCCATACACAAGCTAAATGCTTTACGAGCTTCTACTATAACATTATGCGCTTCGGGGCCATGCCCTAAACCATCGGCTACTAAAAGTTTGAAATATTCTGAATTTTGGGAAAACATTCCGCCATCACCGCTCAGGGTTTCGCCGGGCTTAGCAACTACAAGCGATCTGATTAAAATTTTCTTCGATTTAAGCTGCTGATCGGGATTTTTGTAAATACGGCACAGAAGGATGGTGCCCCAGCCCAATATGCTGTAAATTTCAAAATAATCTGAAAGACGTTTGATGCTTCCGAGTCCGTTTCCGGATGTACTGGTTGTGGAAACACCATCCACTTTCATTCGTTCCGGATCTGAAATTCCGGGGCCGCTATCAATACAAATCAACTCTAAATATTCGCAATCTTTCTCCCCGGATATACACATCAACAGCTCACCTTTTTCGGCGTGCTTAATTAAATTAGAGGTCATTTCGGCAACAATGATGTCTAATTCGCCTAATTTTTTTGATGTGAAACCCGCTTCGGCAGCTTTCTTGTTTATATCTTTTTTTAATAAAGAAAAATAACTTCGATCTTCCGCACAATAGCTTGTGTGTGTTGCATTATCCATTGGCCCACTTTATAACAACAATTGTAGTTCCTTTTCCCGGCTCACTTTTAATGTCGAATTCATTTACCAGTCTCCGGGCTCCGGGCAAACCCAAACCCAGACTCCTTCCTGTAGAATATCCGTCTTTCATGGCCAAGCTGATATCGGCAATGCCGGGACCATTATCTTTAAAGGTAAGCCGAACACCGTTATCACGGCCACGGGTAACTATTTCGATAAGTGTTTCGCCCCCTTTGCCATATTTAAGCATGTTTCTTCCCAGTTCGCTCGCTGCGGTAATAAGTTTAGTTTGATTAACAAGACCCATTTTTATTCGCACAGCACATTCTTTCACACGATTGCGAAACGGAACCACATCCTGGTCGTTGAAAATGCGCATAATATCCTTAGACAGGGTTATTATCATCGTCTTCAGGCTCATCGCCATCTGTATCAATATTCACCTTCTCGGTGAGAAGTTTCATACCTTTTTCTACATCAAGCGCAGTATGAACGCCTGTTAAAGGAAGGCCAAGTTCTATGAGCGTAATAGCTACTGCTGGCTGCATACCCACAACAACAGTTTCCGCGTCGAGGATCTTACACATTCCGGCAATATTTCCAAAGATGCGGCCCATAAATGAGTCGACAATAGATACTGCTGATATATCTATAAGAACACCCTTGGCATTAGTTTTATTTACCATTTGAACCAGATCGGCTTCTAAGGATAGCGCAAGGCGGTCGTAAAGATCAACCTGAATGGTGACCAATAAAAACGGCCCCATTTTAAGAATAGGAATCTTTTCCATTATACTACCGCTTTAACTGACTGAACTTTCTTTACCTCCAATTTTAGCGACTGAAAAGAAAACTTTAAAGCACTGGCAAGGGTTGCCTTGGTGATAATATTGGACAGATCGATACCCAGATGGACAATAGTTTGTGCAATTTCGGGCCTGATTCCACTGATAATACATTCGGCACCCATTAAACGTGTAGCACTTACTGTTTTTATCAGATGCTGAGCAACCAGTGAATCGACCGCAGGAACGCCCGAAATATCCAGAATAGCAATGCTGCTTCCGGTTTCAACAATTTCCTGCAAAAGGTTTTCCATTACTACCTGGGTACGGGCACTGTCTAAAGTACCGATAATCGGCAATGCAAGAATACCATCCCAAACCCTGATTACAGGTGTGGAAATTTCTGTTATCTCATCCGTTTGACGTAAAATAACTTCTTCGCGCCCTTTAATAAAGGTTTCGAAGGTTACAATACTAAAGCTGTCGAGTAAACGGTTTAGTTGAAGAGTTGCGTTGTAAAGCACTTCTTTATCGTCTTTTATCTCTTGCTGTAATAATTGCAATAAGGCCTCCTTTAAGCCAAAAATAAAGGCGCCGGTTTCGCGGGGAGTAAAACCTTGCCGAGCTCTGGTAATTGAAATCCCTGAAAGGATTTCAATTACTCCTTCAAAATCAGTTGAATAGACATCGTTAATATTTTCGTTAGTGAGGTTTGAAACAAAAGAATCGACCAGCTCTTCAGATTGCTGCCTGATCTCTTCATTGGAGATAAGCTCTTCTCTTAGGCCCGCTTCAGAAAGCTGATTTTTAATCCATAATTCGATTATTGTCTTCCGCTTCTTCTGTAAGAGTTTAGGGATATTGTATTCCATACTTTATGATTATATGTAATGGTACGGAATTAAATGGTGGTATTTTTTTTAAGTTTTTCATCTGATACATCCACCCACCTGCCGTGTTAATCCTCTACTCATAAAGAGTCGAAAAATAGTTTCTGATTTGCATTGTTGCAGTGTAACAAATGAAAAATGTCTTTACAAACAAATCGACCTAAAAGAAGGTCATATTTAGTCCGCTGACTCCACATTTAATGGAGCAATTTAATTTATATAGAATTATTTTAACGCTGCGTAGAAAAATTTTCAAGCTATTAAACAGCCAAGCACTATCTATAATTGCGTATAAACCACATTTATTCTATTCTTAATCCCCAAAAAAGAAGGTATTGAAAACTCGGGGCACTTGCTTTGCATGTAAGACAGTATAGAACAATTAAAAAGTCTTTATTGCATGATGGCACTAAAGCCCGAACTGGAAAAGCGCGGATTACTTACCACTTTAACAGAGTTACAAAAATATTTATCTCTGTATCACAAACCCAATTATCTCACCCTGTTATAGAGCATCATTCTCAATAAACTTAGTGAGTGGCCCAGCAAGCCAGAATCATAACATATCAGTACCTGTAAAAATTTATAAGAACAGGTGTAATCTAAATTCCTCTCGCAAGAAAATTGAAAAAATTAAAAAAACTTAAATCATTAATCATGACAACAAACATTTTCCTTTCACGGAATAGTACTGCTGCGCATCAAAGCCGGGGCTATTCGAAATTATACGCCATTCTATTACTATCTCTGGTAACTCTTGCTTTATTTCTGGCAGGATGTAAAAAAGATGATTTTGAAGGTGAAATCGCCGGTGTTTGCCCGGTAGTTACTTCAGATCCGATAAACGGAGCGGTAGATGTAGCAGTGGGCAAGACGATCGGTTTAACCTTCAATACAGATATGAAGGGCTCGACAGTTAACACTACAACCGTTCTACTAAAGCTGGGCACTACAGCTATTACTGGTATAGTGGGCCCCTCGGCTGATGGCAAGTCGTTTACTTTTGATCCCAGCAGCGATCTGCAACCTTTCGAAACTTATACCGGAAGAGTTACTACAGGCGCAAAAGATACTTTGCGTTCGCCAATGGCTGCCGATTATGTTTGGAGTTTTAAAACAATTCCGAGAATCACTATAACATCAAGCCCAATAGCGGGCGGTTCGACAACCGGAGCCGGAGACTTTGCGCAAGGATCGGCGGTTACAGTTACCGCGGCCCCCAATGCCGGTTATACATTCGTTAACTGGACAAAAGTTGGCGCGCCAACTGTACCTCTGTCATCTGATGCCAGCTATCAGTTTAATATGAACGGAAATGTGGAACTGGTGGCAAACTTCAGTCAGGTTGCTACGTTCACAGTTACTGTAACATCAAATCCATTGGCCGGCGGAACAACCACCGGATCGGGTGTGTATGCGTCAGGATCATCGGCCACTATAAGGGCTATTCCGAATAGCGGGTATACCTTTACAGGCTGGAGCGGAGACGCTACAGGATCAACCAATCCTCTTACGTTAACGGTAAACGCCAACAAAAACATTACAGCGAATTTCGCATCCGGAGGCCCGATAGCAGGCACAGGAGTAGGCCCAACACTTCCGGCATTAGGAGGAGCAATGAACTTCACTGTTCTAACTAAGGCAGGAATATCTACCACAGGAATTACGCTAATAAACGGTGATATAGGTGTAAGTCCGGCTGCGGCAACCGCCATAACAGGCTTCGGCTTAATTATGGATGCCAGCGGAGAGTTCTCACGCTCACCTATTGTAACGGGCAGAATATACGCTTCGAATTATGCGGCTCCAACCCCGTCAAACATGACTACCGCGGTATCGAATATGGAAACAGCCTATACTACCGCTAACGGATTGGTTACACCGGCCCCGATTATAGGGACAGGTGCGGGAAATATCTCGGGATTAAACCTGGCTCCGGGCTTATACAAATGGAGTACCGGGGTACTGATAGACCCAAATACAACCGTAACCCTTACCGGCGGAGTAAATGATACCTGGGTTTTCCAGATAGCGCAAGACCTTACAGTAAGCAACAGTGCAAAAGTTATCCTTCAGGGTGGTGCGCAAGCTAAAAACATTATGTGGGTAGTTGCCGGGCAAGCTACTCTGGGAACCAACTCAAACTTTAGCGGAATTATCATGAGTAAAACCCTGATTTCGGCCAACAACGGCACCATAGTTACCGGCAAGTTGCTGGCTCAAACAGCCGTTACCTTAATAGGAACAACAATAATTCAACCTTAAAAAATAAATACCCGCCCGAAACGGCGGGTATTTATTACAAAATTATCAATCAAAAAATCTAAAAAAATATCATTATGTTACCCATAAATAACCATCTAAAATCCCTTATCATCTGTTCTCTGATGATAATTACGAGCCAAAGTATTACACAGGCACAAACAACGCAGCCAAACTGGTGGTTTGGTGTATCTGGAGCGGCAAATTTCAACTTTTACAGCGGTACTACCCAGCGTTTAAATAACTCGCTGATTGTTCCAACCGCCTTCCATAAAGGAAAAGGTATCCGTCCATACGGTTCGCTTTTAATGGAATATCGCCCGGCTACTATTTTGGGCTTTATGTTAAACGTTGGTTATGATGGCCGCGGCGGAAAGTTTGACAGCGTTATGGCTCCATGCGATTGCCCTGCCACCTTAAAAACCAATCTGGATTATATAACCATAGAACCCAGCTTACGTTTAAGTGTACCTTCTACTAATCTTTACTTCTTTGCGGGACCTCGTGTGGCTTTCGGAATGCAAAAAGAATTCATGTATACTCAATTGAAGCAAGCTGATACAAATGAGGATTTTAGCCAAACCAATACTACCTTATTTTCCGGTCAGATTGGGATGGGATATGATTTACCTATTTCTTCGGTAAACAGTAAGACAAAAGCATCTCTCTCACCTTTCATTTCGTACCATCCATACTTTGGCCAGGACGCACGTAAAATAGAGAGCTGGTCGGTATCAACGTTAAGAGCGGGTATAGCTCTTAAATTCGGCAGAGCTGGAAAGGCTAAAGAAACTGAATCTCCTATTGCCGCGATCCCGGTGCGTGAGGTTACATTTGCTGTTAGGGCGCCAAAAACAGTTCCGGTAAAACGTTTGGTAAGCGAAACATTACCACTACGCAGTTCTGTATTTTTCAACGAAGGTTCTACTGAAATTCCAGCCAGGTATGTGTTGCTTAACAATAACCAGGCATCAGCATTTAAAGAAGTGTCGTTACAAAACGAACAAACTCCGAATATGACGGGCCGTTCGGCGAGACAGTTAAATGTTTATCATAACATCCTTAATATCTTAGGAGACAGAATGAGAGCCAATTCAAATTCTGTTATCTCACTAAGTGGTGCATCGGCAAACGGACCTAAAGAAGGTAAGATTTTTGCGGAAACCATCAAGCAATACCTGGTATCCGCATTCGGGATAAACGCATCAAGAATTTCTACTGACGGGCGTACAAAACCACTTATCCCCTCAGAACAGCCCGGCGGAACAAAAGAACTGGTTTTATTGCGTGAAGGAGACAGAAGAGTGGATATCAGCAGCGCATCACCCGAATTGTTAATGGAAGTTGGCGGCGGAATGATGAAACCGGTACAAATTATCGCCACGCAGGTTGACCCGCTTGACAGTCATGTTATTTTTAATGTTGACGGCGCAAAAACCGTTCTTAAATCGTGGACATTAGATTTGACCGACGAAAACGGATCTGTTAAGCATTACGGGCCATTTACCCGCGATCAGGAAAGTATGACAGGTACTTCCATTTTAGGTAACAGTAAATCCGGAAATTACAAAGTAGTAATGCTTGGTGAATCCAAAACCGGTTTACCTGTAAGAAAGGAAGCCACCGTAGCACTTGTACGCCAGGATGAAACTACAGAAAAGGGGTATCGTTATAGTATACTCTTCGATTTTAATAAATCAAACTCTGTAGCTTCTTATGATAAATTCTTAACTGAAGTAGTTTCGCCTCTAATCTCATCTGGCTCGACTGTAATTGTACACGGCCATACAGATATCATCGGAGAAGAAGAATACAATCACAAACTATCTCACAACAGAGCAACAGAAACTCAAAAAATTATCCAGGCAGCCCTGACACGGGCAGGCAAAAACAACGTAACGTTTGAAACCTTTGGTTTTGGAGAAGATTCGAGCCGTACTCCGTTTGAAAACAATCTTCCAGAAGAGCGTTTTTATAACAGAACGGTGATTATTGATATTGTTCCAGGAAAGTAAAAAAACATCAGATAAATGCAATGGAAAGAGGCTAGATCGGAAGATCTGGCCTCTTTTTGTGAATAGTGTTTTTAACCCGCAAAACCCGATGCGCTAATTCTAACCATTTTTCGTATATTCACTAACCCGTTAGAGTTGAGGATGCCGAGGTTAAAACAATCAGACTATTTTTCAAAAGAGCAGGAACAGACCGCCAGATTTACCAAAGCCATGGGACATCCGGTTCGTATCGCCATACTGCAATTGCTCGATTCCAGGGCCTGTTGTTATCATGGTGATATGGCCGAAGAATTGCCTATCGCTAAATCCACTCTTTCGCAACACTTAAACGAATTGAAAGACGCGGGCCTTATTCAGGGAAACATTACCCCTCCTACCGTAAAATACTGTATTAACAGAACTAACTGGATACTCGCCAGAAAGCTCCTTAACGATTTATTAAAATAATTTCCAGCCTGTTGTTCGTAATCATACGAATAAAAATACTTTGTTCGCACATTTACGAATAACGAAACTTTGCCATGAATTATATTAAAGTATTGGGCCCGGATTGCCCCAAGTGCCAGGCCACTTACGATAATGTTATACAGGCATTAGAAGACACCGGCACTATCGCTACCGTTGAAAAGATTCAGGATTTAAAAGAGTTAATGAGGTACGATATTTTAACCACGCCGGTACTAATCATTAACGGTGTAATAGTGATTAAAGGCAGAGTTGCCCGAACTGACGAAATCAAACAATTATTAAACGCATAATTAAACGATGGAGAATCAAGTTTTAGTAACCGAAATCTGCCCCACTACCACTCAAAAATGGATAGAAAAAGGCGCGATCTTGTTAGACGTACGCGAACGGCATGAGATAGAGCAAATTGCTTTTGATGTCCGGGACATTATTAATATCCCGATAAGTGAATTTGAATTTCGTTATTGGGAAGTACCAAAAGATAAGACTGTTGTTGTGGTTTGCAAAGCCGGTGTAAGAAGTTTAAGGGCCGCCGCATTTTTAATTGTTTGGGGTTATAGCAGGGTGGCTAGTATGAAACACGGCATTGAACACTGGGCACAAAAAGGATATCCTGTAAAAGGCGATACGTCTTTGATATTGGAAAACGAGTATGAGTGCATTTGCCCGGCATCATAAATAATCCGTCCCGCCAACTTTGTATCATTATCACAAGCCAGAGTTTACCTTAACTCTAGCCAAATGTTCCATTTTGGATATGGCCACTACCACTATTTCGCAATATATTAACACGCTTTTTCCCAGGTTTGAGCTTGCGTTAAAAGAAAAACTTATATCAGCTCGGTCAAAAAATTCGTGAGGGAAAAGTTTTAAGGCAGCCCGGCCAATATTCCGTTCTACCATGCTTATTATGGTTAATACGCCGAGCTAAATTTGTAAGTACCAGAACCTAACTGATAGACGGCCTTATTGTTTTCCATTTTAATAAAATTAACCCCCTCGGCAATGTCGGCACTTTTCCCGCTCTCCTTTACATCAGTGCTTTTTTGGGCAGGAATATAAACGGTTGCTGATGTATTTGCCGGAATAGAAACATTTAATGTAAATATTCCTTTATCCCTTGTCCACTTAACCGAGATCAGCCCGCTCACCGTGCGATACGAGCCTTCAACCCATTGAAGATCGCCAACCACCATGGGCTTAATAATGGATTTACGAAAACCCGGCCCTTCTTCATCAACACCTATTCCTACCAAGTCGTTAAAAAACCATTCGTTTATCTGGCCCAGCATAAAATGGTTTTGCGAGCCGAAACTGCCTACACTGGCATCCCATTTTTCGGTAAGAGAGGTTGCTCCCATTTTTAGCTGATAACCGTATCCCGGCTTTTCCGATTGATTGTTCATGTCAAATATAACTTCCGAATATCCTTCCATTGCCAGGGCTTTTAAGAGAAAGCGGTATCCAACATCGCCCGAAGTAAATGAGTTCCCGCTTTTGCGGATATCGGCCACCAGATTTTCAATTATAGCTTTACGATTTTGAGGTTCGGCGAGATTTAAAAACAAAGGCATGGCAAGCGTGGTGTTCGAACCGGTTGAGTAAATACCTTTTTCCGGCTTGTAAAACTCCTGATTAAATGCCTGGCGTATAGCGGCTGCTTTTTCCATAAACTTTCGGCTTTCCTCGGGTTTACCTAAAATCTTCGCCATCATCGACATAATTTGATAGTCGTAGAAATAAATAGCTGTAGCCGTAAAAGCTACTGGGGTAAGTTGCGACCCCCAGGGAGCTTTAGGGCCTATGTCGTACCAATCACCCAACCCGAAGGTGAGCGTATTGTTTTTTGCTTTCGAGTCGAGAAAAGAGAGGTACTTTTTCATCGGCTCGTAATAACGGTTTATCAGAGATATATCACCCGAAAACAGGTATTGCTGCCAGGGGACTATAATAAACGAGCTGCCCCATTCGGGCGAGTTTCTGAATCCATTTTTCTCTATTTCTTTACCTGCGTGAAAAAATTCGGGGGCTATGTTCGGCACAAAGCCGTCTTCCAGTTGGCTGTCGTACATGTCATTCATTCCCTTTCTAAATAACGAAAGCAAATTGTAATTGAAGCGCAGGGATGGCCCGTTAAGATGGTACTGTTCGAGCCAGGGCATTTTTTCGCGATGAGGGCAATCGGTTATAACACTCATTAAATTACTTCGCTGGGCCCATCGAACAAGCGTGTAAATACGATTAAATAAATCGTTCGAACTCGAAAATATTCCTATCGCTTCGGCGGATGTGTGTACCACCACTCCGTTTAGTTGTTGGATTAGCGGAAGAGAGGTATCGCCGGGTGCCGGGTAAAGTTCCACCTGAAGGTAGCGGGCTCCCTGATAAAAGAACTTGGGGAACCATTTTTCGGTTGTACCTGATGATAAAGTGTATTGCCACCAGGCCGGCCTAACACCATCCTGAGTAGCTGATGCCCGATCGACCGTTCCGTCGGGCTTCAATAATTCGGCTGGAATAATACGAAGATACGAGCCTGTTTTTCCTTTTACCGAAATTTGGGGCATTACAGACGCGTTCTGGCCCAGGTCGTAAACATAACGGTTGGCTCTAAGTTTCGTAACCTTAACAGGACTTAACTTTTCGATAGCTTTTATGGCGGGGGCGGCGCAGGATAAGCCTTTTAAAAGTCCTCCAGTTCCTTCGCATAGTATGGCTGGTGCCCACGATACGCTGGCCACAAAAGATGGCTGATCCCAATTCAAAGGAAGTAAACGTGCATCATAATCCTCTCCGCCGAATTGATTCATGTAGGTTACCGGGCCTGGCAACACTTTCCAGCTGTTATCGGTGCCTATTACCTGAACGCTCCCGTCGGCATATTCAAGCCTCAAATGCACTATAGCTTTTAATGCCCCGTATGAATTTAAAAACTTAACATACCGCACCGAGTCGGGCGGGATATTATACATCCCGTTACTAAGTATTAAACCAATTGCGTTTTTGCCCGGCTTTAAGTTTTGCCTGATGTCATACGTATCGTAAAGGACAGTTTTTTGGTAGTTTGTCCAGCCGGGCGAAAGCACCTGATCGCCGATTTTTTTGCCGTTTACGGTTAATTCATAATGCCCCATTCCTGATACATGGATAACCGCGCTTTTTAGTGCCGGACGGGCATTGAAATCTTTACGCAATAACATCGACGAAAAATTCGGCCCCTTAGGATCGGGCATGTGCGCCCAGGTATCTTTAAATCGGCGGCCCTGACTAAAGTCGATGCGGGCAGACTGGTAATTATGCGCATATTTTTCCGCGCCCGCGGCCGAAATCCATTTGCCCTTCCATTCAGCCTCATCTAAAATCCCCATTACCCAATACGACGGTTTACTCCATATCGATGCCTGGCCTTTTTCATCCCAAATTTTAACCTTCCACCAATAGTGCGTACTGGAGCGCAAGGTTTTGCCCCTGTAGATAATCTGGCCCATTTTGTCTGACAAAATCTTACCCGTCGACCAAAGATCGGGCTTGTTAGCGTTTAACAGCCCCGGAGAACTTGCTACCATAATTTCATATCCTGTTTGTTTCATCCCCCTCCTTTGCATGGCTGTTTGGATCGTCCAGCTTAAATCAGGGTTTGTAACATCAATACCCTGGGGGTTTTGAAGAAAGTTGCAACGCAGGTTTACCGGAAGAAATGTATGGGGCTGAGAACTGGCGAACAGCGAGGCACCAAGTAAGATAAAAAGGATATAGAGTCTCATTCGGGTTTTATTTGATAAAATAAAAATAACACTATTTAGGTTGCCCGACTCTCTTTCTCGAACTTCTGAAATAAAAACAAACTCCTTCAACATCCATCAGACGCATTTCAGCTCAGCTCCGGTTTAATTATTTAATTAATTTCATGACATAGCTGTACGAATATATTTTATCCAAGAGCCGATATTGCTGGTGGGGCAGTGCTCCCCAACTGGTATCACCACCTACACCACGTTGCCTAAGGTCAACATTTAAAAAAACGTCATTGCGTGGCTTTATGTCTGTGGGATGCTGCTGCTTTTTGTATTGTCCCGGCCCCGGATCAAAATCTTCGGTTGGGTTATTAAGTGCGCTAAAAGAGAGCGGCTGCAACCCTTCTATCAATAATCCTTCGCCCTTAGTATTGGTAAGGCTCAACCATCGCACATCGGTTTTATTCCCACTCTCCTGTGGCCGTATGTAATTCCAGGTTGTTTGATTCTTAACCAAATCCTGATACACTCCTACAAATGATGAAGTATTCCGGTCGCTATAATTCTCCCAGGGCCCTCGTCCGTAATAGGTTAAATTTTCATAGCTCCGGCCTAATTCCATTCGCATACCAAAACGAGGCAATTCGGGAAGAGAGCGACCTGTCATATCCATAGCAGCCGTTACTTTTATCGATCCATCATTAAAGATCAAATAACTAACTTTATAGGGCACGGCAATGCCCGAAAGTTCATAATTAACATTTACCTGCAGGCCGGCGTCCGTCGAATCAACCGTCACACTTTTAACGGTTCGATCAATATGCGCCGACCTCCAAATACCTAAATTAATGTGCATTTTATTACCAAAATCGTTGTCTGTAGGCGCTCTCCAAAAATAAGGTTCGGGAAACTGGCGGATAACAAAGGGGGTGCTTTTTGACGAGTAACGGATTAGTTTCCCTGTACGGAGGTCGAACTCGCCGCTTATATCACCCGAACTAAAACTAAGCTGATTCTTTTCGTTTACCAGTTTAAGTTTGCCCCCGGGTTTGGAAGCATTATTGAAATAATCGCCTGCCAGCTTAAATTGTTCGCGGGCAATTTCATGCCCGGCATCCACAAGTTCTGTAGGAACCTTGGTATAGGCCATTACATTTAAGTAATATTCTACTCCCGGTTCTGTTTGAAGCGTGGGCAAACTTAGCTTTATGTCTTTGATTTGATGAGGCGCAAGGTTTATAGCTAGCGGAGATTCTTTTATTTTTTTTCCGTTACGGTAAAGCTCCCATTTAAAATTATAATCTTTCAAATTGCTGAAATCGAAAAGATTTTGAACAGATAGTACAGCCCTGTTAAGATCCTTAGCTTTAAATAAAACATTCTGATAAACTTTTTTTACTTCATAGAGTCCCGGGTGGGGTGTTCTATTTGCTGCTACCAGGCCGTTAGAACAAAAGTTTTCGTCGTTTTGAAGATGATAGCCGCCTAAATCTCCTCCATAGGCCCAGAAAGTACGGCCGTCGGGAGTGGTTGTTTTCATTCCCTGGTCTACCCAGTCCCAAATAAATCCTCCCTGCATATGCTTACTACTCATAATAATATCCCAATATTCCTGGAAATTTCCACTGCTATTCCCCATGGCATGTGAGTATTCGCACATGATGTAGGGGCGTTCTTTTTTCGCCTTAGCATATTCCGTCATGTGATTTATGGAAGGATACATCGGGCCTACAATATCAGTGTTGGAGTTTTCACCAGCCTGTTCAAACATTATAGGCCGTGTATCGCGTTGCTTTATCCATTTATAGCCTTCGTAAAAAACCGGCCCGTTACCGCACTCATTTCCCATAGACCAGCTCAAAATTGATGTATGATTTTTATCCCGTTCGAACATCCGTTGAATCCGATCCATGTGCGCAGGAGCCCATTCCGGCATGTAAGCAGGATGTCGCGACTTATCCCAGTTTCCCTGATATTCGGCACCCATGCCATGCGATTCGATGTTTGCCTCATCTACTAAATACAATCCGTACTGATCGCATAACTTGTACCATAAGGGATCGTTGGGATAATGACTGGTGCGTACAGCATTCAAATTGAACTGCTTCATCAGCTTAATATCCTTAACCATAGATTCTTTTGAGATTACATGGCCCTCTACATCGTCGTGCTCGTGCCGGTTAACCCCTTTAAATAAAACAGGAACTCCATTTAATAGCAATTGAGAATTTTTTATCTCTACCGAGCGAAAACCTATTTTTGCGCCTGAATATCCAAGCGATTTTCCATTGGCACCTGTTACGCTAATTTCGAGATTATACAGATAGGGCGATTCGGCACTCCACTTTTTAACTTTCGGAACAGGACCACTAAAGTTCAAAGTGTTAAGAACATGCAAAACCCCCGAAAGATTTTTTTGCTGCGAGTACACCACTTTACCCTCATTATCTGAGAGTTTTAAAAGCACGTTTACACTTTCGTCTTGCGCCCCGGCGAATTTCCTTAGATCAACGGTTCCGGTAAAAAGGCCGCCCGTGTAGTTGTCATCGAGGTTTCCCTTTACGAAGAAATCCCACAGCGTTAGCTTTGGAAGAGAATAGAGGAATACGTCTCTTTCAATTCCACTGATTCGCCAAAAATCCTGATCCTCCATATAACTTCCATCGTGCCAACGAAATACCTGAACGGCCAATAAATTTTCGCCCTCCTTTAACCATTTCGTTATATTAAATTCAGCGGGAGTTTTCGACGCCTTTGTCATTCCCACTTTTTCTCCGTTAAGATACACCACTGCATACCCGGTAATCGATCCGAAATGCAGCAATACTTCCCTTTCTTTCCAGACAGCAGGAACCCTGAACATTTTTCGATAAGTACCTACAGGATTATTCTCGCCGATAAAGGGAGGATTGCGCGGGTGCGGGTAAGTTGCGTTGGTGTAAATGGGGATACCGAAACCTTTGCGCTCCCAGTTTGACGGGACGGGCAGATCAGCCCAGTTTTTATCATCCAGGTCACTGCGATAAAAATCCTTTATCCTGTCGGCATACTTATCAACGTATACAAATTTCCATTTCCCATTTAAGGACTGGTAATACGATGAACGGCTATAATCATCCGCTTTAGCGTCTACAACATTGTCGTAAAGCATAAATGAAGCATGCGGCTTTTCTTTGTTAAAGTCTAAAATAGCGGGGTTTTCCCATTCATTATTCTGCGATTGTGCTGATAAGGTACAGGACACAAAAAACAGGAAGTAAAAAAGCTTGACGGCAATTCCCTTGGTTGAGATATTCATAAAAATGTGTGTTTCTTCTTTCAATAGTTTTCCCTCAATACGTAGCCTTGATGCGCAATAGCCGGTAATTACACCCACTGCCAAACGCAAACAGTCGCCTGCCTAATCTGCCTGATGAAGCCCGATTGAAGGCTTCAGGCCATGGCTCACCTGATTTCCGAAAAAATCTTTTACCGGACTAATCATAATTTTTCCTTTGGCCCTTCCGGGAGACTTTTGAGAAATTCTAAAATTCAATGCACTCTTCAATCCTGGCAAGCCAATCTGCTCCTTTATCAGGAATACAGGATCATCAACTATAGCAAACGAATCTTTCGGTTTATCCAAATGCCGTCCGTAGTAAATATTGTTTTCAAATATAGTACGTGTGCCCTTACTCAATCTATACTTCACCGCAGTGTTAGCATAAAAAATATTATTAGCGAAAACCGTGCTGTCAGCAAAACCCTGCCAATCAGTAATATCGATAAGCGCACTATCTACATTACGGGCCTTTGAGTTTATGTAAAACACATTGTTATACACTAAAGTATTCTTTACCGGTCCTGCAACGTGAATTATGGGTGAAAATCCGGCGTGTTTCCCCGAATTTCGAAAGCCGTCATTTACACTTAAGTTGTATCTCACTATTGTGCCATTGTTGCCAATACTCGACTTTTTACCAGCACTCCCATCGTTGCAAATCAACAAAAATCCACCTTCGTTATCATGACTATAATTATATTGGATAACGGTATTCCGGCAGTTCCAGTCAGAATCAAATCCCTGGGCATCCCAGGGTGCTTTATGATCGCTCACCTCGTTATACTGGATAATAGTATTGTCTGAACTCCAGGGCCATATACCCGCTGCTGCTTCGCCATCGGGCAATAGCCGCGGACAGTCTCGCATAACATTGTACTCAATTAAGGCACTATCACAGCCTACGGGTACTATTCCATCGCCGGGTACTCCTTCAATTAAATTTTTGCGAATAACAACCTTTTTGTTCGGGAACCAATTATTACGCTCCCAGTTACCGTTTATCAATATGCCGTTTCTATGGCAGCGTTTAATGGTGCAGTTTTCTATCACCAGGCTATCAAAGCGCGAAGGGATGTTACCTTCATTACTACATAGGATCCCAGCACCTCCGCCCTCTTTTTTTACCAGGCTTCCGTTTACATCGTGTATTTCAAGATTACTTAACACAATGCTATGTGCTGTGCCAAAATTTAACAACTTAACCCAAACCCCATATCTTGAAGGTTTGGGCGTACTGCCGTAATTTGAAATATCCAAATTTCTTACGGTCCAATATTCAACGTTAAACAATAATAATGCTGATGAATCTCTGGCTTGCCCCCGGATTCTCGGCTTAAAGCCTTCGCCATATTTATCAATTATGATAGGCCTTCCCGCCTTACCAGAACCATGTACTTTAAGCTGTCCGTTGTAATTTGTACCTGCCCGAAACAGCAATTTATCTCCCGGTTTAAATACTGCTGAATTTACCTTCTTCAATGTCTTCCAGGGTGTGTGTGGTGTAATTCCGTTGTTGGCGTCTTTCCCATTTACCGCATCAACATAATATGTATTCTGCAGCTTCATATCGTTCACAGAAAAAACTTTGATATGAGTTACAGCAGAGCAAAATAACAGAAGTGTAAGATAGAATGGCTTAATCATGTGTTAAATTAATCAGGATTAAAAGGCAGCCAGACGGGCGTCTGGCCTACCATTTCATAACCAATTATTAGGAGAGAACTTTAAATATCAGCAAACAAAATACCTCGGGGCCGCTATAGCTTTAGCCCGTACACTTGTATTTCGCCCATTACCATAAATCTTTCCGGCCCTGTTAAACCCGTAAACTTAAAATACCTGGCTTTGGGCTTTGCGGCCATTTCATAAAACTGGCCGTTGTCGGTAAAACGATCAAAGGTGTACGGGCCATAATCTACCCACGTGAGGTTATCCTTACTTAGGGATAGCCTGAAGGTGTTGCATCCACGTACATCATTAGCGTTTATTGCTCTAAACAGGGTAAAGCCGGTAATTGTCTTCTCAGTTTTCATATCAACAGTTACAAAGTGCGGATAGGTGGAGTTCGAGGCGTGTGTATGCCAGCGAGTAGCCGGATTACCATCGATAATATTTAAAACCTTATTTGCGTCTGAGGCATCATGTTGAGTCGAAAACGCGGGTATTGTCCACGTTTCTGTTTTATACAAAAACTGGTTAATTTCTACAGGGGGAGTATAAAAGGTATCTATACTTCGTAAGGTATCGGGCAAATACACAGTTTTATAACTTAAGCCGGTGCCTGCTTTCAAATCAGCTATTACCGATGAGGTTAAAGTAGTAGAATAGCGTTTTTTCTGAACCTGGTTCAGACTATTGGTATAGGTTACTTCGGTAGCAAAGGCACCCCCCGCTTTGTTAGCGGCAGACCAGTCGATAATAATTGTGCCGTTTTCTGTAAGCGAAGCACGGGTAACCGGACGGGTAATTATATCAGCCTGATATCGATCACCATAACTTTTTCCCAAAAGCTCTACCGGAATAGAAGAATGCCCCTTATCGTCATACGTCTTCACGATGAAGGAATAAGACTTCTCCAATAAATTATCAATAACAACACTAATGGTGTCTCCGGTGGGAGGTATGGGTACCACTACCGAATCGGTATAATTATTCCAGAAGATTTTAGCCGTTTTAACGGTGGGATCCGCACCTCTCAGCCATGCTACTTTTACCCTGTGACGGCCCGCATAAACCATGGGTGAGGTAACTTTACCTGTGTATACCAATCCACCCGGCACAACAAAATCTTTATAGGTGCTATCTATTTTTTTACAAGCCGCAAAAGCCATAATCAACAGCAAAATTTTATAATTGAATATCTTTTTCATGATTTTATATCTAGCTTGATGTTAAGGTAATATCTCTCCGAACAGAGTTAATTCCGCAATAACCACCTGACCTGTACTACTGTAGGTTTCTAATGTTTTCCAGCGTAAAAACTTAACCGGTGTGGGAGGAATCTCAAATTCAAAGTCTTCTCCAAGAAAATTGGCATAATTCTTATCCGCATCTGTCATCTGTCCGAGGGGTAAGCCAGAAGGCTTAAATGATTTGAAGGTACCCAGCTTTACCCAACTATCCCAGCTTCCGTCTGGTGCGGGATTCATAGAACCCCATAGTTCGAAGGTTTTAAAGGCCGACCCGTTATAAATATGGGTACGTTCTGCCTGATGCGCCTTAAACCTGCTCAAAAGCACCGTCTGGTTCAACCCGATAGAGATTGTTTGGGGCAATTTGGAATTATTGGGAGATGCGTAAGACTGACCAGTTAAGGATGCCCATCGATTATCCCATATGTATCTAACCGCAAAATTATTATCCGCCACTCCCTGCTGATCTACGTTAGTATAATTAACATGTGTCCATAAGTTCTTCGGAATTTCTATTTCAAACTTCGGCGTTAAGGTCTTAATCAGCGTATCAGATTTATTGCTCCATCTGTCGCGTACATAAACGGCAAATTTCCGTTCTACAGATTTTTGCCCGCGAACAGAATAATTGCCCGAAACGGCATTTGTATAGCGTGTATTTAAAGTTGCCCAGGTGTTCTGCCCGGTACTGTCAACCATTACAACAATAGCCAAATCTGCCTTGCCGGGGTTTTGAAAAGATAAGTTTACGCCGCTAAAAGTGGTATTTAGAGAAACTGTTTCAAATACCGTATTTACAGGAGGGGTGTGAGGTTTTACAGATATTATAACAGGCTGCGATTCCTTTTCATTTTTTCCCACACTGAATAGTTTTACATCATGGCTTAGCGTATCTCCGAAGCCTACAAGGTCGATTTTATTAGCGTAAACCGATGATTTTGCTTCTCTAAATACACCCGGTTGAATTTCATATACCGCTTTTACATACGAAAGATTGGGATCTGACGGCAGTTTATAGGTAAGTTTTGCGCCGCCCGGAGTGGGTTCTGCCTGCACGGCTGAAATTTGAGCCGGTGCCGGTGCGTTTTTATCAATATAGTCTATTCGCTCTTCTTTAGAACAACCGCAAATGCTGATGCCAGCGATTAAAGCAATAAAAAAATAGATCTTTCTCATTCGTTTAGTTTTAAAATGTACCATACTGAATTCTTACCAACCGAGGTTTTGAACCAGGCTTCTATTAGTTACGATATAGCTTTCGTTTATCGGCCAGAAATAATCTTTTGTACCGAAGGTTTGATTAAATATTACGGTTGGGCGGTAGTAAGCTGATGCCTGCTCTTGTGCTATGTCCCAACCTTTAATAGGGATATTTACCACATCCTCGGCGGTTTTCCAACGGCGCAAATCCCAGAATCTTTTTGCCTCAAAGGAAAGCTCTATCAATCGTTCCTGCTGAATAATGGCTCGCATGCCGTCTTTAGATTGGTATTTATTAGGATTGGTAGATGAAGCTGTCCACGATGCTTCAACCGTATTAAGCCCCGCACGTGCCCTTACTAAATTTGTATAAGTATAAACATCGGCAACCGGCCCTTCCGACTCATTTAAAGCCTCAGCGTATAGAAGATAAAGATCTGCCAGGCGCAATATTGGCCAGGGATAAGAATTAACTGTATAATCGAGGCCGTTCCCTATCACATTTTGATAATGAACCAGCTTTTTAATGTAATACCCCGTTACAGTTAGAAAATCAGGTTTACCGAAACCATTCCGCTGCTTAAATTTCGCCTCCAGGTAAAACAAGTTAGAGGGGTTGGCATCATCGTATCTGCCCTGACCATAATACACGCCTCCGTCGAAACCTAAGTTGGCATAAAACCTTGGCTCTCTGTCGAAATGCAGATTGGCCGTAGTATAATTCTGCCTGATTAAATACCTGTCGTCAACTCCGGCTGTACGCAAACCATAACGGTCGCTGTAATTCCAAGTTTTATCCTCATTTATAGGAACCCCGTTTTTAGTATAAAACATTTCCGCGATTTTTAAAGGAGGCGACAGTTCTCCCCGAACCGTTGTTCCGTCTACCAAGGCCGGATCCCACCAGGTGGAAACAAGACTTTGTAAACTTGAAGCGTTACTTTGCGTGTTGGCCCAAATTATTTCAGCATTCCACTTCTGGGCAACACTATTTCTGATATTCATTTGAGTCTTTAACGCAGGCGAAAGATTAGGAACAGCTGCATCGGGGGTAAACGTATATAGTTTTATGCCCACCTGGTGGCAAAGCTCAATAGCCTGCCGACAGGCCACAGCGGCCGAATCCCACTTTACTTTTGAATAAGAGGCATTAAATAAAGGGGTACCATCCGGGTTTTTCAATGTCGACTGGTCGGTATTTCCGTTAAACAAAGGGCTGGCTGCGGTTACTAATACCTGAGCTTTAAAAGATAATGCTATAGGCTGCGTAATGCGGCCCATTTCTCTGCCCGGGTTTGAAATAACCGCCGGAAGGCCATCTTTGGCTTCATTTAAAAGTTGTACGATATACGCAAAACACTCATCTACCGGAGCCCTGACTACCTTAACAGCGTTTATATCGGCGTCTATCGGCAAATTTTCTTTTACCAAAGGGATAGGCCCGTACATTCGCAGCAGGTAAAAATGGTAATAAGCTTTCAGAAACTTTACCTCAGCAATCCAGCGTGCTCTCTCCGTGTCTTCCAGATCGGGTACTTTGCCAATGTTTTCAAGAAAGATATTACAGTCTCTTATTCCCCGATATAATACCGGCCATCTGTCGCCCAAAGGTGATACCTTATTCTGAAGGCCGCGTGCCATATCAAAATAATTAACGCGGGTTGCTATTTGCCACATTTCATCCCCTCCCGTAAAAGCGGGATCATCGTTAAGGCTGCCATCTCGAGGCATATATGAAAAACAAGTGAATAAAAATTTCTCGGCCTGGCTTCGCATAGTAAAGGCATTATCGATGGTAGCCACGTTGTCGGGCACTACATCAAGATATTTTTTACAGGAACCTAAAGGCAATAAAATAAACAAGGTAAAAATGCCTTGAAGAATATATTTTCTCATGATACTGAACATAATTCGATTAATTAAAAGACATATTAAGTCCCATGTTAAACACCCTTTGAACCGGATAACCAAGGCCATTTCCACCCATTTCTACATCCCACAATTTGAACCTGCTGAAATTTAACAGGTTAGTGGCGTTAACATAGATGCGGAAGTTTGACGCTCTGATTCTGCTTTGAACCTTTTTAGGGAGACTATAGCCGAATTCCACCTGCTTTAATCTTAAAAAAGAACCGTCGCGCATAAACCATGTGCTTCTCTGGGTGTTATTAGCATTTACTGTAGAACTTAACCTTGGCCAAAGCGCATATAGATCCCGTTTATCTTCCGACCAGTAACTATTCGCATACGCTTCTAATAATTGCGTTTCACCAGCAAAGGGCGATGTCGCTACAGGGTCGATCCAAAAAGATTCGTTTGCCAGGCCTTGAAAAAATGCCGAGAAATCAAAGTTTTTTACTCCCATTGAAAACCCAAAGCCATAC
Organism: Sphingobacteriaceae bacterium; assembly: GCA_014380615.1. Taxonomy (GTDB): domain Bacteria; phylum Bacteroidota; class Bacteroidia; order Sphingobacteriales; family Sphingobacteriaceae; genus Paradesertivirga. Next base: position 140,337 of record JACMJM010000013.1, on the reverse strand, counting down.
GTAATTTCCGGAAGTGTAGGATTTCCGATAGGAACCTGGTCTGCTTCTGTTATCTGGCCGTCACGGTTCACGTCCAGATACTTAATATCACCGCCTCCGTAAGGGCCAAAGTTTTGTTTTGGCGAATTCGCGGCTTCCGCATCATCAATAAATAAACGTTCGGCTATATAGCCATAAGATTGATGCAATGAATAGCCTATCCTGCTTCGATACGATTCACTATACTGCGGCTCTTCAAATACTTTAAATTTGCTTTTGGCGTAGGTAAAGTTCCCTCTGGCCGAGAACCACAGGCTTTTGTTTAAAGTTTGCTGATAGTCTACCGATATATCGGTGCCGCTTCCGGTAGCCTGGCCTACGTTGGCACGCACCGGTGCCGACAAACCCATTGTTACAGGTATAGCCGATCTTGTCATGAGGATATTTTTACGAACCTCATCGTAATAGTCGGCCTGGATAGTCAGTTTATTAAACAAGCCAAGTTCCAGGGCCAGATTCCTTTTAGTTGCCGTTTCCCAGGTTATATCCGGATTTGAATAACGCGAAATGGTTACACCGTTAACGGTATAAAGCGGTGAACCTATTCCGTTCCCGAAGGATGCCGATTTCCCGCCATCGTTCATATTTACGTTAGACAGGTAAAAGAAGCGGTCTGAAGCAGACCCGATTGCATCGTTTCCTATCAATCCGTAGGTAGCACGTAACCGCAGATTATTTACTACCGGCTTTAACTTCTCAAAAAACTTTTCGTTTGAAATAGTCCAGGCAAGTCCGCCTGACGGGAAAAACCCAAATCTTTTTGACTCCGCGAATCGTTCGGAGCCATTATAACCAAAGGTAAATTCAGCAAAATACCGGTTATCATAAGAGTATGTCGCACGGCCCGATAATCCGACATTTTTAAAAGGAAGAGATAATTGAAGGTCGCCGGCGTTAGCCGCCAGATTTTTTCGCATCATGTAAACTAACAATCCGCTTAGCCCGTGTTTTTTGAACTGATTATTATAGTTCAGCATCGATTCCAAATAGAACGTAGATTCTACTGTCTTAGGCCCCTCCTGATAGCCTAAATATTCGGTAGCGGAGGTTTCGTTTATATTGTTAACCTTATAGGTATTATTTAATTGGTCGTAACCGCTTAAGGTGTACAGGTATGGGTTATAGAACCGGCTAACATCAAAAAAAGAATTTCTGTTAGTATTCATCATCGTTCTCCAGTAAAGGCCTTTTACAACACTTGCCAAATCTTGCTTCAATTCTAATTGCGCAAGCATTAAAGAACGAGAGTAATCTTTATACCCCTTTGTCATGTCGGCATAGGGATTTATGTAATTGCCCGACGCAAAATTTCCATACATGATATGCCTCACGAACCGGTGCTGCTCATCAACGGGGTATGTAGCCGGAAAAAGCACCGGGTTAGATCGCATTACTTTTCTATACATTTCGCCCCCGCCGTCAATCGGCCCGGTATAGTCGTCGAAATTTCCGCTTAAACGAACAATCATTTGAGTAGCCTTGGTAACATCAATAGTTACATTGGAGCGAAGGGTATAACTTTTCAAATCGATGTTATTGTTGAAATTGTTCCTTTTATCAACTTTAAGTATTCCGTTGTCTTTATTAAAAGAGCCCGACACAAAGTACCGTGCTACACCCCCTCCCCCGCTGATACTTAAGTTCGCTCTTTGATTCATCGTATAATCTTTAAAAAGCATTTCCTTCCAGTTATTTGCCGGATAAACAATGGGATTTTTACCTGCTTGGGTATTCTCAATTTTTTCTTCTGAGTAAGGGATGGCACCGATGGGATTACGAGTTAGAACCGACTCATTAGATAATTTCATATAGGTTATCGGATCGGCCAGGCTGACTTCGGAAGTCGGAGCAGAAATTGAATTCTCCATACGGAAAGATAACTTCGCTTTTCCTACAACACCTTGCTTCGTTGTTACTAAAATCACCCCGTTTGCCCCTCTTGCGCCATATACAGCCGTAGAAGTAGCGTCCTTCATAATAGTAAAACTCGAAATATCATCGGGCTGAAGCCTGGCTAAATCGGTAGTGGTGAGTTCCATTCCGTCGATTAAAATCAGCGGAGATGTTTTGTAACCGAATGTAGTAACACCGCGCACAAAAAAGTCGGCATTATCCTGTCCCGGTTCTCCGCTACGCTGGTAGGCTATAATACCTGCCGCCCTGCCTGCTAAGGCGGTAGTAAGGTTACTTGAGGGCACTTTAAGATCTTTGGTAGAAATAGTGGTAACAGATCCTACCAAATCGGTTTTTTTCTGGCTCCCGAAAGCAACAATTACCACATCATCTAATTTATTGGCGGATGTTTTGAGAGTTACATTTATTACTTCTTTTCCTCTTACCGCAATCTCCTGTGTGGTGTACCCAACCATTGAAAACACCAAAACAGCGTCCTCATCGGGCACGTCGAGAATAAATTTACCGTTAACATCTGTAGTTACACCGGTTTTGGTTCCTTTTACCATTACTGTAACACCGATTAAAATATCGATAGAATCACGCACTGTTCCTCTCACTTCCTTCTTAATAGTTTCGGCGTTCAACTTTCGCGACGAGGTTTCGTTATAAGCAGCTGCTCTTCCCTGATTTATTGATATTAAAAGCAAAAAGAAGCCAATCGCAACTCCAGGCATGATATGATAAAGGCGGCACCTTGTAACGCCCCCGATAAATGAGTTTAGTTTCTTAGACATTATTTGAGTTGGTTTTTTTGTTAGTTTAATTAATAGGCTGGCATAAAAGAAAAATCTACGACGGCCCGGTTGCCCTAAATCGATGCGTTAAACTAAAGTCTGGAATTTTTAAAATCATTAAATAGTAAAAAAGCTGCATTCCGGTTTAAATTAGGTTATTGAATAAGTTCGTTGGCCAGAGAGGCGAAATCGTACCGTCTCCTGCAACCAAAAGTGAGGGTAATGCGGTAAATAAGTGAGGGGTAAAATCGGAAATTAAGAGGGGTGATTTGAGAAAACCAGACGATTAGCTGTCTGGAAGCTTATTTCTGGGTCAACACCCCGAATCTTTTCAGTTTAATTTTCTGGTTATTTTATATGATTTATTAAACTGCTTCCTATACTTCTTAATATACTCGGAGGGCTTCATCCCGAAAAGCTTACTAAACTGTTCCCGGAAATATTTGATATCATTAAAACCCGATTGGAACGCACCTTCATTTACATTGCAGTCTGAGTTAATAAATAACTCTGCTGCTTTTCTTAATCGGATAAACCTGATAAATTCGTTGATAGACTTACCGGAAATCGATTTAACTTTTTTATACAAAGCAGAATGGCTGATTCCAATCTCGTCGGATAAGGTTTTTATATTAAAATCCGGATTATCCAAATGCCTTTCGGTAATCGAGATACATTTTTCTAAAAACTCTTTGTATTCGGGTGATATTTTAAGATCATCGGATTTAAAAGTTATTTGGTTATAGAAGAAACGCTGGAGGGTGCTTCTACTTTTCAGGATATTGCTTACTCTTGCTATCAGTATATCCTTATCAAAAGGCTTTGTTATATAATCGTCGGCTCCGCCCTCTACTCCTTTAAGCTTTATCTCGGCCGAAGAGCTTGAAGTAAGCAAGATTACCGGGATATGGCTTAATGAGGCGTCGCCTTTAATTTTCAAACACAACTCCACTCCGCTCATAGCTCCCATCACTACATCTGTAATAATAATATCCGGCACATGTTTCTGAGTTAAAATATACCCCGACTCGCCGGAGTTTGCTTCATAAATAGTATATGAAGGCTGAAAAATACGCTTAATATAATTTCTTATCTCATCGTTATCATCAACTATCAGCATGCTGGCCTTCTCTGATATAACTTCGGTCTCAGAAACATCCTCCGAATAATCAACCGCTAATGGCGGAAGATCATCTCCCACAAGTTCTTCCAGGAATACAGGCATTTCGCCCAGGTTTTCCGAAACAACTTTATTATCAAAATGCTCACGCCCTTTCAGTAGCTCTATTTTAAAACTGGTACCAGAGCCTTTTCTACTGGTATATGACACTTTCCCCAAATGGCTTTCAACAAACTTTTTAACAAGATATAAGCCGATACCAAAGCCCGTTTTAGTACTACTGTCTTTATCTGTTACCTGGTAAAACTTATCAAAAAGACGTTCTCCTTCTTCCGGTGATATTCCTGATCCTGTGTCTTTTACAACTAAATGCACTACGCCTGCCAGCTCAATTAAACTGAAGGTTATATTTCCACCGGCGGGAGTGTATTTAAACGCGTTAGAAATAAGATTAAATAATGCGATTTCAATTTTTTCCTTATCAGCATAAATCTCAACCTCGCTCTCAGCACAGATAAATTCAAACTGTATATTCTTTGCTTTAGCCTGTTGAATAAAACACAAATAAACTTCTTTACAGAAAATTACCAGATTAAACTTCGTAACTTTTAAATCGTCAGCGTCAGATTTTCGAAAGTGAAGCAGTTGGTCTACAAGGCTTAATAGTCTGCGAGCATTTCTGTAAACTACTATCAACTCCTTCGAATCTACCTGGCTGTTGCGGCTGTTTAAAAACTCCTGGATCGGGTTTATAATCAGGGTAAGCGGGGTTCTGAACTCGTGAGATATATGTGTAAAAAACGACAGTTTTTTTTCATTGAGTTCTTTCTCCTGTTCTACTTTTAAGTTGGCAAGCTGTACCTGATATTTTAAATAGGTTTGACGCCGCTGATAGAACGTATAAAGATATAAAGCGGCAACAACCGCCAGGCCGTACAAACAATACGCCCACCAGGTTCGCCACCACGGAGGCAGCACGTTTACTAACAAAACACGCTCGTTAGTTAGCCAAACGCCTTCCGCATTGGTAGATTTTATGCGGAGTTTATAGTTGCCTTCCCGAAGTTTCGAGTAATTAATAGTTCTGCTCTTTCCCGAATAATTCCAGTCGTTATCCCATCCTTCTAAATAATACGCATACGAAATTTTATCGGGCGATGAATATTCCAGGGCGGCAAAATCTACTGATAGTACAGCCTTGTCGTAGGGCAATGTGATTTTTTTAACATCATAAATATTCTCGTATTCCTCTGAACCCTCGTCTTGCCCGAAGGGAATATTATTGGTTCTTATCCCCGTAATAAGCAGTTTAGGAGCATTCGTAAAAGGACTTATCTGCTCGGGAAAAAATATATTAAAACCCTTAATACCCCCGAAAAGAAACTCACCGGTTCTTAGTTTCAATGCCGCGTTAAAATTGAACTGGTTACTTTGTAGTCCGTCAGACTCATAGAAATTTTTGAACCTTGCGGTAGAAGGGGTAAACCTCGACAATCCATTAAATGTGCTTATCCATAAATTCCCCGAACTATCTTCCAATATATTCAGCAAAGTATTTCCCGGCAAACCGTCGTTTTCGGTAAAGGTTTTATGCCTGCCTGTTTTGCGGTCGAACCGAAGAAGACCGGCACCTTCGGTTCCAACCCAAAAATTTCCGGCTTTGTCTTCGTAAATAGCTCTAACGGGCCTGCCGATTGGGTAACGCTGATGCTTCTTATTCACCCGGTCTATCTTAACCAGCTCCGTAAAATTCCCTCCCCACAATACGCCGTCCTTATCCTCATGAAAGGAAATCATATCGCCAAGCCTGGCATCATAAAGTTCGAACCTATTTTTGGCCCTATTGAGGGTGTACAACCCTCCCCCGGTGCATGTTCCCACCCACAAATTCTTTCTTCGATCTTCATAAATACCCCAGGCATTTTGATCTACATTTTTGGTTACCGTATTAAAACATTCGTAGTACTCAAAGCTACCCGTTAACTTATTATACCTGTTTATACCGCCGCCATAAGTAGCTATCCATACTTCAGCTTTATAGTCGTTAACAATTCCGGCTACATTATTATTTGAGAGAGACCCTTTTAGAACCGATTTATGAATAAAACTCGAAAACTTATTTTTGGCCCTATTCCAATAGGCAAGCCCTTCGCCGTCGGTCCCGATCCATATATTTCCCGAGCTGTCTTCAGAAAATGAAAGGATGAAATTACTGCGCAGTCCATTTACCGCGAGCGGATTTTGAGAGATAGTTTTAAAACGATTTTTGTGGTGATCGATAATGTTAATTCCACCGCGTAAAGTACCGATCCACTTGCGTTGTTCCCGGTCTTCGTATACTGCGTTTACCGCCCCGCTCGTAAGCGTTCCCTTTTCGCTGCCGGGCAACAAATAGGATATTTTTCTGGTTTTGGTATCAAAAATAGTTATTCCGCCGCCGTCTGTGCTAATCCACAGAAGCCCCTTCTTATCTAAAGACAGGCCGTGAACATTGTCATGCGATAAAAAACCTTCTTTCTCGGCATGCGATATCGTTGTTTTATTATTGATATTATATTCATACAAACCAAACTGGTTACCAACCCAAACATTACCCATTTTGTCGGGCTGTATGCACTTGGCAACCACCGTAGCCGAACTTACCAGCTTTACTAGTTTGCTTTTATAATCGTATAAACACAAGCCACTACCCTGAACGAACAGCCACACCCGCTTTTGCTCATCAAGTTTAACCGACTGCACGTGATAATCGCCGGTTTTGCCTTCCCTCGATTCAAAAAGAACCTGAACCGCCGCCTCAGTTTTTTTTCTGTGTATAATAAGCCCCTTTCCGGCCGAAGCGATAAAAACGTTGCCCTGACTGTCGCTTTCTAAACCGTTAATAGAGAACCTGAGTGCCTGAGAGGTTTTACTATTTGCCGGCTGATATTGAATAAGCGAAAACTTTCCGGTTTTTATATTGAAAAGATTAGCACCCTGTTTGGTACCGATTAACATATTATGCTGCATATCTTCATGAACAGCAACAACCCAATTATTTACCAGTGAATTCGGATCATGCAAGCGATTGCGGAACACCTTGAAGTTATAGCCATCGAAAAGATTTAAGCCATCATAGGTTCCAAACCACATAAAGCCATACCTGTCCTGATAGATGCAGTTAACCGCATTATTAGACAAACCATGCTCTATACCCAGATAACCCAGCGGAAAATTCTCTTTCGCTTTGAGGCCCGAGTGCAGCATCAAAAAAGCATATACTATTATTAATGAGTATCGCATCACAAGAATAAGGCTATGGGTCAGTATATGGAAAGTTAAAAATTTATTTTATCATCCTGAAATAAAGTTGATGGTTGTAACTATTAAGATTAAAACAATTCATCACTCAGGTCTTTTGCCAATCCCTTCATTATATTAGCTTAATTTCCGTTTCCGGCAAGTTATCGTTCGCAAAGAATTAATCGTCTTTACCTTAAAGAGATTTTATTAGTAACAGGAACAAATTATACTTACATGAGAAAAAGCCTTTTATTCACCGCGATTATTCTTTCCTGTATTGCAGGAACACTGACTGCGCAGAATCTAAAACGAAACACACCTCCCGCACAAAGCCGAATAATCAATGCCGACTTTAGCCAGGCGAGCGGAGAATTAAATACGATGTTTAAAGAATGCGTTGGCGCAGGGCGCGCTAATGAAGGGCTTCGGGCCGACTGGCAGCAGCAGCTTGCTTATGTGAAGAGAGAATGCGGCTTCAGATACATCAGGATGCACGGCCTCCTGACAGACGATATGGCTGTGTACCGGGAAGACAGCAAGGGAAATCCGGAATACAACTACATGTACATTGATGCTTTATTCGATTTTTTACACAGTATTGGTATAAAACCCTTTGTGGAACTGGGCTTTATGCCCAACGCATTAGCAAGTGGCGGTAAAACTATTTTCTGGTGGCGTGGAAATGTTACACCTCCCCGGGATTACGAAAAATGGGCCGCCTTAGTTAAAAACCTCACCCAACATTTTACCGAACGCTATGGCGCGGATGAAGTAAAAACCTGGTACTTCGAAGTTTGGAACGAACCCAATTTGGATGGTTTCTGGGCTGGGAGCCAGCAGGATTATTTCAAGTTGTATTCTTACAGTGCTAAAGCCATTAAAAGTGTCAACTCCTCTTACCGGGTAGGCGGCCCCGGAACAGCCGGTGCGGCCTGGGAACCGGAAATGATTGAGTTTTGCCGTAGGAACAATGTGCCTATAGATTTTATCAGCACTCACACTTACGGTGTAAAACAGGGCTTTCTCGATGAGTTTGGCAACTCGGGCACCGTGCTGGATAAAAACCCGATGAGTGTAAGCGGCGACGTTCTTCAGTCTCGCCGGGAGATTGCGGTTTCTGCGATGCCCGCCCTGGAGCTTCATTACACCGAGTGGAGTTCTTCGTATACACCCGCCGATCCGATACACGATAGCTATCATCAGGCTTCATACGTATTGCAAAAACTTAAACAGGTTGGCCATGCGGCCAACTCTATGTCTTATTGGGTTTTTACTGATATTTTTGAAGAACCCGGACCACGGTTCACACCTTTTCACGGTGGCTTTGGCATGCTTAACACACAGGGAATTAATAAACCTGTATTCTATTCATATCAGTTTCTTAACAGATTAGGGAATATTGAATTAGTAAATAACGACGCTTCGTCCTGGATTTGTAAGGATGCCTCCGGCAATATTCAGGCCCTGGTTTGGGATTTCACAAACACTCATCCGGGCGATTCGGTAAATAACCAGGTGTATTATACCCGAAATCTGCCATCAAAACCCAAAGGAAAGATGAAGATAGCTATTGCCAAAGTTCCCGACGGAACTTATTCAATGGAAACCTACAAAATCGGATATCGTAACAACGATCCTTATTCCAGCTATTTATCCTTAGGAAAACCCTCACAACTCTCAGGGCAACAGGTTGATTTTATCAAGAAAATGAACAATGGCTCGCCCTTAACAAAGGAAATAATCACCATAAAAAACGGGCGTCCGTTTTCAAAAGAATTAGACTACCGTGAAAACGATGTGTTTTTAATTAATCTGATAAAACTGTAACGTCTGTTAGAGGTATTTCTCTTTACCTAAACTGTTTAGGCCGCAATTTTTGTGCGGCAAGCTCTGCTATCTCTTTTATTCGGTTTTCTCTGGTATTTGGCCGCCTGGCAAGCACAAGCCACTGCAAGATCATTTTTTTTACAGACTTACTTAAACTCAAATAATAGTCTTTTGAACCCGGATTTGAATCAAATGCCAGTTCCAGATCGGGAGGAATAATTAATTCTTCTACATCGTCTAAAATGGTCCAGCCTCCGTTTTGTTTCGCTATTTCAATACTACGATATCCGGCTTCGCTCATCATACCGTTCTTAATCAATTGATCTACTTTTCCTTTATTGATTTTCGACCAGACGCTGCCTGGCTTCCGCCTAGTGAAAAACTGTATAAACTGTTCTCCGCCGATAGATTTCCGAACACTGTCTATCCAGCCAAAGCAAAGAGCTTCGTCAACTGCTTCGCTCCAGGAAATCCCTGGTTTATTAGCTTTCTGCTTATATTGCAGCAACCAGACGGATTGTTTTGAGGCATGGTTTTCTTCCAGCCATTCTCTCCACTCCAGCCTGGTTTTAGGGTAAAATGTTTCTGCCTCGGTTTCCTTTTTTTGCATAAACGTTTAAATAGATTCTCAAAAGATTATAAGATGCCGGAAGAAATAAGCTAAAGTTGAGTTATTTAATCCCTTACAAGAGCTTAGATCAGATAGCAGATACTTTAATAATAATGCTTTAACTTCGGTTATGATTGATAGCGTAAGCAGTCTCATTGAAACCACCGGTATAATAGCGTTTACAATATCGGGAGTTTTTTCGGCGATGCGGAAAAGATTAGATGTTTTCGGAGTACTAATAATCGCTTTTGTGACCGCTGTAGGCGGAGGTACGCTTCGCGATATGCTGATCGGGCATACGCCGGTAAGTTGGATGCAAAACATCCGGATACCGGTAATTATTTTGATCACAGGTATCATCTCCATCCTTTTTAAAAAGTATATCCGCGGCTTCAAAGTCACTCTTTTCCTGTTCGACACCCTGGGGCTCGGCCTTTTTACCATCACGGGTATACAGGCTGGCCTTGCTACCCAATTACACCCAGCCATTTGCCTGATGCTGGGAACCATAACAGGCTGCTTCGGCGGGGTAATTCGCGATATGCTTCTAAACGAAATCCCGGTTTTATTTCACAAAGAAATTTATGCTACAGCCTGCATCGCCGGAGGTATTGTGTACCTGCTGGGCATTTCCTTTATGGGCGAAAGTATCGCCGAACTGCTTTCTATAGGCACGGTGTGTAGTATCCGGATTATTGCCGTGAAACAGAAGTGGTCTTTGCCACCCGTTAAATAATAATGAATAAGCTATATAATCTTAGAGATGTTTCTGCTTCAATTTTTCTTTTAAAGTTGCGAGTGCTTTCTCTCTATCCTGCTTCATTCGGCCCAAAATTACTTCCTTATGAGGACTCAGCAAATCGCCTGCATACTTGTCAGACCACAAGCCAATTTCTATAATTACAGGCAAAAGATCAATCCCTTTCCCGGTTAAACTATATACGATCTTTTGTTTATGCTCTTTATCCTTTCCTTTGCATATAAAGCCTTGCTTCTCAAGCAAAGCAAGCCTGTCGGCCAGAATATTCGTCGAAATTTTTTCAGCAGAAGACAGAAACTCATTATAATAACGCTTATTAAAAAACATCAAGTCTCTGATAATTAACAAGGTCCATTTGTCGCCAAAAAGCTCCAGGCCGAAATTAAGTGGACAGTCAGATCGCATCGCTATTTAAAAATCTACTTGCAAATATAAAGTAGTTTTTAATTATATTTGCCAACAACTTGCAAAAAACAAGTACAAAACATGAAAAGAGTTGTAATAACTGGCCTGGGCGCACTTAGTCCTATTGGAAATGATGTAAAATCTTTTTGGAACAGCCTTTCGGAGGGCCGTGGCGGAGCCGGGCGAATCACAAGGTTCGATCCCACAGCATTCAGAACCCAAATTGCCAGCGAGGTAAAAGGTTTCGACCCCGCACAGTTTTTAGATAGAGCAGAGATAAAACGCACCGATCTGTTTACGCAATACGCTCTGGCCGTAGCGGCCGAAGCGATCAAAGATTCGGGGCTGGAATTTGAAACGATGAACCCCTACGATACCGGGGTGATCTGGGGCTCGGCCCAGGGAGGGATGGAAACCTTTGAAGAACAGGTTAAAGAGTATACTGCAGGAGGTTTTAACCCGCGGTTTAATCCTTTTTTCATTCCCAAACTACTCTCCAATATGGCTTCCGGAATGATCTCGCTCAAATATGGATTAATGGGTATTAACTTTACAACCGTATCGGCTTGCGCAACGTCTAACACAGCTATTATGGATGCCTTTAATTATATCCGTTGGGGAAAAGCGAAAGTGATAATTACAGGTGGCTCGGAGGCGGCAATAACAGAGGCCTCTGTAGGTGGATTCGCCGCCATGAAAGCCATGACCATGCAGAACGAGAGCCCCGAGACTGCCTGCCGTCCTTTTGATGCAGATCGAGATGGCTTTTTGATGGGAGAAGGTGCCGCCGCCCTTATTCTGGAAGAATACGAACATGCGGTTGCCCGTGGTGCCACTATTTACGCCGAGGTGGCAGGAGCAGCCATGACTGCCGATGCCTATCACATGACCTCAACACATCCTCAGGGCGATGGCGCGCGTACCGCTATGCGATTTGCTCTTGAAGATGCGGGACTGATTCCCGAAGACGTTGATTACCTGAATGCCCACGCTACATCTACTCCTGTAGGAGATATTAGTGAGATCCATGCCATCAGCAAGCTTTTTGAAAATAAAGCCAGCCAATTACATATAAGTGCTACAAAATCAATGACGGGCCACCTCCTTGGTGCCGCCGGAGCTATTGAAGCTATCGCCTGTGTTATGGCCATCCGAAACTCGCTGGTTCCTCCAACAATTAATTTAAGCAATCCTGATCCGGCAATTCCCGCCGAGTTGAACATTGTAAAAAATGAGGCCCTGGCGAAAGAAGTAAATGTAGCCATGAGCAACACTTTTGGTTTTGGCGGCCATAACGCGATTGTGGTTTTCAGAAAAGTATAGCTTAATAGCCATCCGCCTATTGTTTTAACAGGCTTGGGATGCGCTGCACTCCCCTATTTAGATCCTTCCGGAATGGACTGGGTTTGAGTAGGGGCGTGAATTTACAGAAAATCGTTTTTAAAAAATTTCGATTCTATCCTCTCCAACAAAAAAGTGAGATCAAAATTTTAAGTGGTTTAATAAAAAATCAATCGAGCTCAGGTTTATACCCGAACAGGGGTATTTCTCTACTCGCCTTTCCCAAAAAAAAGCTCCATAATACCTCTATTATGGAGCACCTAAACCTTATCACAATTTCACACCTGGTGTGAGTTCTAATAACCCTGTACCGCAACTTTTGTTGTGTTAAAAATAAATTAATTTAAAAAAGCGCGTTGCCGGGCGAATAAGAGTGTAATTGACCTTATCGCCAGCAAAGATGGGGCAAGCATTGGCGGCATTTGAATCATGCAAGACATTTCAAATCGAATACATAGGGCAGGCGTAGATAGTATTCATTCCCCGGAATGTTTAAGGCTGTTCGTTCGCCGCCAGACTTACACTAACCTTTGGTTTATTTCCTAACGCAGCTTAGAATCAATCCAATAACAAATTGCTTATTATCAACAGCTTATTCAACTGAAATTGGTACCCTTGTGCATGCACGAAATCGAATTGTCCCCCGCATCTTCTCTTGACGAGGGATTAAAAAAAAATATTGACAAACATGAACATTCAAATCTGGAATTTATATTTAGCATACTTTGCGGTGTTTTTTTAACCCTTGGCTTCGGATCGACTTTTATCAACTCAGTACATACCGCATTAACCCTGTCATTTTACATTCTCGCATATTTTTTCGGAGGGTTCTATACTACAAAAGAGGCATACGAGGGCATTCTTAGCAGAAAATTTGAAATTGATTTCCTCATGCTGCTGGCCGCGGTTGGTTCGGCTGTTTTAGGTAACTGGGCCGAAGGGGCATTATTACTGTTTCTCTTCGCTATCGGGCATTCTCTCGAACATTATGCCATGGGCAAGGCTCGCCGGTCTATTGCCGCCCTCGCAGGTTTGGCACCAACAACGGCCCTCGTAAAAAAAGGCAATACAGAAATAGAAGTGGCCATCGAGAAGCTGATTTTAGGCGATGTCATCATCATAAAGCCAAATAGTAAAATATCTGCCGATGGAGTAATCATTAAGGGAGAAAGCAGTGTTAACCAGGCTCCTATTACCGGAGAAAGTATGCCAGTCGACAAAATTTCGATTATCTGTCCGGCAGAAATGTATTTAGACGATAAATCTATCAAAGCTGAAAATAAAGTTTTCGCCGGAACAATTAACGGGAACCATGTACTCGAAGTAAAGGTTACCAAACTGGCTGCTGATTCTACTTTGGCCAGGTTGATAAAGCTGGTTAATGAAACCGAATCTCAAAAATCCCCTACTCAGCTCTTCACAGATAAAATTCAGAAATACTATGTTCCTTCTGTGCTTGTGCTAATTGGTGTGTTGATGTTTGCTTTCCTGGTGGTTGAAGAGCCTTTTAGCCAAAGTTTTTATCGTGCCATGGCGGTGCTGGTTGCCGCAAGTCCGTGTGCGCTTGCCATTTCTACGCCGAGTGCGGTACTAAGCGGGATTGCCCGGGCTGCCCGGGCCGGTGTTTTATTTAAGGGCGGTGGGCCGATGGAGCTGTTGGGTAATTTGAGAGCGATCGCCTTTGATAAAACCGGTACGCTTACACAAGGCAAGCCGCGGCTCACTCATGTTATCGCACTAAATGGTTTCACAGAAGAAGAGGTATTAGAGATGGCTGTTGCTGTTGAAAAACTTAGCGACCATCCGCTGGCGGCTGCGGTAGTAAAGGATGGACAGGAAAGACTGCACAGAGAAATTCAGGCGGCGGAAAACCTGCAATCGGTTACCGGACACGGAGTTAAAGCAAATTTGGGCGGTAATAAAATAACCATTGGCAACAAAAGGTTTTTTTTCGAAGTATCTGAGGACATAAAAAAACAGGTTGAAGCTCTGGAAAAGGAAGGGAATACTACCATGCTTATACAGAAAAACGAAAAAATCGCGGGAGTGATTTCACTTATGGACATTCCGCGGCCGGAAGCTAAAGAAACGCTGAAAGCCCTAAAGACAAATGGAATCAGGAAAATGGTAATGCTTACCGGCGACAATCAGCTAGTCGCAAATGCGGTAGCGGAAAATATAGGCATAAACGAGGCCTGGGGCAGCTTGTTACCCGAAGACAAGGTAAGCTCCATAGAAACATTGATGGCCAGAGAAGGTAAGGTTGCGATGGTGGGCGATGGCGTAAACGATGCTCCCGCAATGGCAAAAAGCACCGTGGGCATCGCAATGGGTGCCGCAGGATCTGACGTTGCTTTAGAAACCGCCGACATAGCATTAATGGCGGACAAGCTTGATAATCTTCCCTTCGCTATCGGATTGAGCCGGAAGGCTCATGATATTATCAGGCAGAACTTACTTATCAGTCTGGGTATGATCGCCGTACTGATTCCTTTAACCATATCCGGCTATGCGAAGATCGGCCCGGCAGTGGTGGGGCATGAAGGGTCGACGGTGTTGGTAGTTTTAAACGCATTAAGATTATTGGGATTTAAAGCAGACAAGGTTTAAGCAAATCCTATTATCGGGTAGATTAAATCAATCCCTCATACAGCTTGCCAGCATCACCTTGTCTGCTTCATTTCAAAATCTATGGCCTTAAAATTTAAGTGTAGATTCCATCAATACCTTGCGGTAAACCGAACTATCTTATAATTAACACCATTTATCCCCTAACTGCAACATGCGGGGCCGCAACATGCCGCACTTTCTTCAAGCGGTTTTTCGGCATATACAGTAATACTAAAAATCCCGACGTTTCCAGAATTGAACGCGTTTATTTCATCGTCACCGAGGTAATTCTTTAAAATATCATTGGGAATATGAATTTGCTTTTCTTTCTGAACGGTTATGTTTTTGAAACCCTCCGATTGGATAAGCTCAAGGTATACATCCTTTTGCACCGCTCCGGAAATACATCCCGCATACATTTCCGCTGCCGACCGCAGTGCCTCGGGCAAATCGCCTAAAAGCACCACATCTGATATACTGAAATGGCCTCCCGGCTTAAGCACCCTGTAAATTTCTTTAATAACAGCAGCTTTATTCGGAACCAGGTTAAGCACGCAATTGCTTACAATCACATCAGCGAGATTAGAAGTCACCGGCATTTTTTCAATATCGCCCTGCCTGAACTCCACATTAGTGAAGCCAAGAGTTTCGGCGTTAACCCTCGCCATTTCGACCATTGCCGGGGTAAAATCGATCCCAATAATTTTTCCCGCTTCACCAGCCTCAGCCCTTGCCACAAAACAATCGTTACCGGCTCCGCTACCCAGGTCTATCACGGTATCGCCTTGTTTAATTTTCGCGAATTGGGTTGGTAAACCACAGCCTAGTCCGAGGTTGGCATTTGCATTATAGCCTTCTAACTGCGTATAATCATCACTCATGATATTATAAACCTCTTCGGAGCAAGCACCCGAGCCGCAACAGGAAGACTGGTTGGTTTCTTTATTTTGCAAAGCGATTTCGCTGTATTTCTGCTTTACCAGTTCTTTAAGTTCATCATCTGTTTTCATAATTTTTATTTTAATTGTTAAACGTTTATTGCATACTAATAAGCTTTTCTTAACCTATCCGCAAACTCATTGGGCAAAGGGCTGTCTTCAACCGCTTTAGCCGCCTTTTCTACATCGTATTCAAACCTCACGAAGTCAACTTTAATACTTTGGGTATTGATCAAAGTGCTGTCTTCGGACAAGGTTAAAATCACATAACAGCCTCTGGGGTCGCCATCTTTAGGCTTTCCAACCGAGCCGATATTCACAACATGTTTATACTTGCCAGATGTATGAATTAAGCGGTGATAGGGCTTGTGGGTATGGCCGCAAAATAAGATGTCGGCATTAGCTTCCAGTAAAAGTTCTTTAACATACTCTTCCGGTAAATCCTCCGACAGATACTCATTAATACTTCTCGTACTACCGTGAACAAGCAAAACAGAGATTAACTCTTCTGATAGAGAATACTGAATTCGTATAAATTCGGGGAGTGTTCTCAGGTACTCGCGGGCTTCATCAGAACCTATATGATAGGCGTAATCAACCTCCTGTAGGTTTTCGTCCTGCCTCAGCTTCTTTACTTTAAGATCGTGATTTCCGGCAATAGTTGGGATACCGCGGCTTCTTATTTCAGCTATTACTTCATCGGGCCAGGTGTTATATCCTACCAGATCGCCTAAACAATACAACGCATCAACTTTTCTACCTTCCACATCCGAAAAGAAAGCTTCCAAAGCCGGCAGGTTGGCATGTATATCGGAAAATAACGCGATTCTCATTTAGCTGTGATTGTGTTGGGTGCAACTCTATAGTATTTTTTTCGAAGCCAGAAGGCAACATTTACTAAAGCGATTAAGGCCGGAACCTCTACCAGAGGGCCGATAACACCGGCGAAAGCTTGCCCAGAGTTTATACCGAACACGCCAATTGCAACGGCTATGGCAAGCTCGAAATTGTTTCCGGTTGCGGTAAAAGCAATAGCAGTGCTTTTGGAATAATCGGCACCAAAATATTTCCCGGCAAAAAAGCTCACTAAAAACATTACCGCAAAATATACCACAAGCGGGATCGCGATTCTTATCACATCCATTGGTATTTGAACAATCAGCTCGCCTTTTAAACTGAACATGATTACGATGGTAAAAAGCAGGGCTATTAATGTTATGGGAGAGATTAACGGAACATATTTCTCCTCGAACCATTCTTCGCCCTTAAATCTAATCAGCGCATAGCGGCTTATAATTCCTAAAGCGAATGGTATTCCTAAATAAATACCCACACTCTTAGCGATCTGACCAATCGTAATATCTACCTGTAAGGATTCTAATCCGAAATAAGGCGGAAGTACTGTAATAAAAATATAGGCGTAAACACTATATAAAAGCACTTGAAAGATACTATTTAAGGCAATTAAGCCCGCGCCATATTCACGGTTCCCCTCGGCCAAATCGTTCCAAACCACTACCATGGCGATACAACGGGCAAGGCCTATTAAAATTAAACCCACCATGTATTCGGGGTAATCGCGCAAAAAGAAAATGGCCAGAAAAAACATTAAGATGGGCCCGACAATCCAGTTAAGGAATAAAGATGCTCCCAAAACCCGGGTATCCCTAAACACTTCAGCCATGTTCTCATATTTAACCTTCGCTAAAGGCGGGTACATCATCAAAATTAAACCGATAGCCAGGGGAATATTGGTAGTACCGCTGGAAAAAGAATTAATAAGAATAGAAGCAGAAGGTATAAAATTGCCCATGGCCACCCCAAAAATCATTGCGAGGAAGATCCACCAAGTGAGATTACGATCCAGAAAACCTAGTTTTTTTCTTTCCGCCGCCGGGGCACAATTTGTTGCTGACATACTATAATTTTATAACGTTAGGAAAGGTGTTGTTTTACAAAGTCGGCACAATACACTTTTATCATATCCCGAACTCTAACAAATTCCCTGAATACCTCTTCTTCTGTGCCAACTGCTTTAGCCGGGTCGGGAAAGTTATAATGGAAACGCTGAATATTTCCCGGAAAGAATGGACATGCTTCGTTCGCATTATCACAAACGGTTATCACATAATCAAAATTAATCTCGGCGTATTCGTCTACGTTATTTGAAGTGTTGCCCGAAATGTCGATATGATCTTCGGCCATCACTTTTATGGCTTTCGGATTTACGCCATGGGTTTCTATCCCGGCACTATAAACAATGGCTTTATCTCCGGCAAAATGCTTTAGATATCCGTCTGCGATTTGACTTCTGCAACTATTGCCGGTGCAGAGAACTAGTATTTGTTTCATTTATGGTTTTTTTATTAATCGTAATTTAACGATATATCTGTTCAAATTTTTTTATCAGCAACAGGTACTATTACTCCTCTTGTATGAAGAGAAGAAATCACCTAAAGCTTGTTCAAGTTGTTTCCAGTTTTCGGGATTAATACAATAGCACACGCTTACCCCTTCTATTGTACCCTGAATAAGTCCGGCGTTTTTAAGTTCTTTTAAATGCTGCGAGATAGTGGCTTGCGCAAGTCCAAGCTCAGAAACCAGATCGCCGCAAATACAAGATTTAGTATTAATAATTTCCTGCAAAATGGCAATGCGTGCGGGATGAGCGATAGCTTTTAATAAAACCGCCAGCTTGTTCTGCTCTTCCGAAAATATTTCTGTTTTGGTAACACCCATATCTATCGCAATATTACGATATGTTTTATAATAAAACAAATAAATTTTCAAATTATGTTATTTCGCTTTGCGAAGCTGAGGAGATTGACCAAGAAGGGAGTTAATAAAACGTCATTCTGTTACAGTTTTCTAAAAAGAATTTGAATTTCATTACAAAAGACGATAATCTGCAACCCCAAGTCTAGCGCAAGCGTCCGCTTGTGCTATTGGATAAGTTCAATATCAAGCAAGGGACAGGATTGTTTTTGGATACAAAATACATCGCTTTTCACGCCTTAGACCGTGAAAGTATTAGTTAAGTCAACTTTATCAACTATGCACTTTCGGCTTTAATGTGCAAATCCTCTTTGACCTTAAAATCCTCATATTTTAAGGTCAATTTATTAGAGTAGAGATGACCCCAGTCTAGCGCAAGCGTCCGCTTGTGCTATTGGATAAGTTCAATATCAAGCAGTCTCAGCTAATTAACTTAAAATCTTATTGTCACGAGTTAAGGTCTTTAACCGTTTTGATGGAAGAGCAGAGAAAGGAAATAATATCAAGGATTAACATTTTAGACAAAGAAATAAAAGTATTCTTGGATTTATTAAAAGACTGTAATCGTTCAAAACATTCGACAGTTAACGAATCTTTAATAAACAGTTTTAATAGCTTAAACAGAGTACTAACTAATGATGGCTTATATGAAAACCCTATTCAATCTTCATATTTTGACGGAATAACATCAGAGGGTGCAAAATTCGAAAGTGAAATTAGAAAATTAACACTCGACATTATAAGGACAATTTGAAAAAGGCAGCACACAACAGCAACTACAAGTTAACGACCTTGAAAAAAAAGAAGGTGAAAATCAACGCTTCGAAGTTATTGTGCCTGATGGTAGACCCAATCGAGTTATTGAGTACACAAAGTACGATACATGGGAGCAGATTGAAGGAATTGAACTTCTATCATCTCATTTAGAATTACTTGGAAATGCTATAAAGAAAAATTTCAGAAATTTATTTGAATAACCTGTAAAACTGTTCTTTCTCGCCTACCTCTATAATCATCGGAGAACCATTACACCACTTATCTAAATTTGGCTCAGTTTTTCCTGAATGATAAGTATTGAGTTTTCTATTCACTAACTGTATGTTCTTATGAAAATCAGCTAACGTTTTGCAGTTGGTATATATCCAAGTAATACCTTTTATCGAACGTTCCCAATCTCTAATCGAACGTATAGCTGTGGAAAATCCACTCGATGGAGTTTGGAGAACTATATTTTTGACATTCTTAAAAAAATTATTTAGTAGCGGAAATTGATTTAAAGTTGATGCTGGAACAATTAAGGTTTCAGGCGCACCATAAAACTCATAATCATCCTTTAGACTCCACGCTCGAAACAAAAATTCTTCAATTGAAGGCATTTCATCTATTGAATGTAATTCGGCATAGGAGCAATTGCTAAAATGGTCTCTGATTATATATGTCACCAAGTGTCGTTTACTTGATTGGGAGTAATTCTTCCAATTAATATCAAACTTTTTAACCTGATAGTTTATAGTGCCATCCTTCAGTAAATAATAGTTTTTTGAGATTGAAACGTTCATTTGCTGTACCTGATTGGGATAATCAGATTTATAGGACATGTACATATTAATCAATAGTTTATAAGGTGCTTTTTGTTGAAAACTTAGCTGAACCGTGCCCCTTATGGTCTTTTAATGAATGATTGGTATAATGAATAATCTCTCCAGTATCCGGGTCTTGAACTTTTTCCAAATAGGTATTGTTCTTCCGATTAATCACTCTCTCCTTAAACATAAACTTACCCGCTTTGAAAGAATAGTCCTCGCCCTCCGAAATTTCTCTAACGGGTTTTTTATTCCCTTTTAGTTTTTCCTTTGTCTCTAATAGTTCATGAGCAGTAAACCCTTCTTCAAAGTCTAAAAATATTGTTCTTTCTTTTGAACCACACGATGGACACGGCTCTTCAACTCTGTGGGAAAAAGAAGACTCTAATACCTCCATACAAGTGGAGCAAATAATCCTCTCCGTATCATTACATTTCATCTCCAGCTAAATCTTGTGCGAGACTGATTCAAACTTTGATAGAAACTTTATCTTCTCCAAATATTCGTTCCAATATTTCGGGTCAGACTGTGGATTAGTTCTGTCTTTGTATAAATATATCGACCTAATCTTTCCATCATCATCCCGTAGAATCAAATCCGGGTCGTTAAACACCTTTAAGATTTTATCCTCAGATAGTCCTCTGTAAGTGGTGTAAACAGGAAATTTAGAGTAAGGGGAATCATTGGAAAAACTTTCGTGATTATCTGTAGAATTCCATCCCAAAGGCATCCGCTCCCTATTAAAGGCAAACCATTCATCCGCCTCATTTCGCTTTAAACCATATGGTAGGTTTATTCTGAAAAAATCTGTGAGAGCCATAAATTAATACAGTTTTTAAAGTGGTAAGGGTTCGCCAAACTTCCGGTTTGAGAACATTGCATGAGCTTCCAACATTTTATGTTTTAGGCTATCATGTTCTTCAGGTGATTGTGGGAATGACCGTTCAATATCTCCAACACATTCAACGTAATTTTCGTCTATGTACAAGATGTATACATCTCTATAATAGTCTTCATTTTCATCCACTAAAATTTTAATGATTTCACCTTCAACGCCCTTTAATTCATTCATCGTTTCATCAAATGAGGCTTGACCATCTTCTATATGGTATAGGTATTGGGAATATTCCATAGCTGTAATTTAGGGTTAATTTGATATGTAATTTTTTATTAATGGTAAATCAGTTTGTATATCAAAGCTGAACCTTATATCTTCCAGATATTTCGGCTTTCTATATCCTATGCTTTCTTCGAATGCAAAGTCTGCTAAATACAAATCAAAGCCATCCTGCAACTTAATATCCCGATTGTAATGAACAAAGACTAAGTATTTAGTACCTTCTACTTTTTTGTAGTAAAGTTTGCTTCCCTTCTTAATACATCCCTCATCCTCTACATTTTTGAAGCACAAATCCTCAAACGTTAATATCGATGAATTAATTTTGTATTTGTGATTAAACACTACATCTATCTTCAAGCGCAGACTTAATTCATCGTTTTCATTCAAGTCTTCTTTCAAATATTTACCGGATAGACCGTTTTCCTTTATAGGATTTTCTTGATAGAACCAGTTCAATACATCTTTAAAATCGGCATAGGCTGGTAATGCTGAAAATCGCATTTCTTTTAAAGCTTTATAAAAAGCATCTCTAATATGAAGAAATGAGATTGGTCTCATTGAATCTCCATCTCTAAAAAAGTAAATTCGCTTTTTATTGATAGTGGTTTTTCTATAGCCAAGCTTATACAGAAGCCGATAGGTATTAGCTTCATTTGTAAGTGTTTGAGCTATCTTGATTCTACCGTTGGAGGCTTTGGAGACAGTAATAAAGTCAGATATATTATTTTCCATTTCAACTACAAAATACATCTTTATCTATTTCACCAAAGCATTATTTATTAACAACTTTAGACCCCGGTAATATTTTTAATTACATGCTCTGCTAATCCAAAAGGAAATATTATCATAGATGTATTTTTTGGAGACCCGGAGACATGCATTTCTAAATATTCGAAAATGGCAAGTTCAAAACCATCCTGCTTAAACTTTCTGTATTCTAAAACCGCCTTTGCCGATTCCAGTACCGATAGTATATTCAAACAGTTTATAGCTTTTATTTGAATATTTGCCAACGGTTGTTTGATATTATTTAGCAGGTGTAATAAATCTAAATCTCCTTCAAGAAGTTTGAAATCATTGATAATAATCGGTTTCCAATCATAAGTCTCTAATAATTGTTCGACATTTAATAACAACCGATACTCAGGCTCATCTCTTTCATTAAGATTAGCCTTTAACTGAATGTGGGGCATTCCACAGTGTTGAACATAGTTTCTGAGATGATAAATAAATCTATAAGCGAAGGTATTATCATATTCGTAACTTTTCTGGCTTTTGAAATTTAACCATTGAGGAGAATTAACTGTAAAAGTTCTTTTTAACAAGGTTTCCCAATGGTCGTGAAAGGTTTTGAAGGAGAAAAAGAAGGTCTTTAGATGTTTTAATAACTCTGTCTGCTTATTGGAGTGAGTGACCGAATTATTAATTTCTTCCAACTCTAAATAAACGTCATTTAACCTGTCTATATGCTTCTCAAATTGAGATAGATTTTCTAAATGTGGTAAGATAAACGAGTGTTCAGCATCATCTACCTCCCGAATCATAATAAATTGCTTACTTGAAACATTTGCAAGTTTCTTCATAGTTCATTAGGCATTAATCGGAAATACTTATTGTTTTAGCTTACTAATACTTCGATTTATTAGCATAACCTGCAATGAACAAACCCAAAATAAATGCCCCAACCAGAGCTTCACTTGACACCAATAGCTTAAAGACACCATTTTGAATAGGGGCATAATCACCAAAACCTAAAGTAGTAAACATGATGGTTGATAAATACAGCGATTCCGTAAAACTCTTGTTCAAAGCTTCGATATCTGAAGTATAGTAAAATGTACTATATAAAAGCAATATAAGAAAAGATGAAATAAGCGTTCTCTGTGGCTTTTCACCAAATCCCCAGACCAAATAAGAAATTAAACTGGATGCACATAAAAGTAATTTTTTAATATTTTCTCTTAATGGATACTTACCGAAATAATATCCTCGGTTTTTCAATTCAAGAAATGCACCCCGAAAGTTTAATCCTTGCCAATTATGCAGCATCTCATAATATCTTTCATAGTAATATGATTTTCCGGCTTCCCTGTTGTGTCCATTACTTTGATATAAAAGTTTGAATTTTTTATACGTATCAACAAAACCATCATATTGAATTTTTGAATATCCTCGGGTATACGATGGTGGTACAAACTCAATATTATCAACCTCTACTTGATTAAAGGTAATTGCAGCCACCATGCATTTTGACAAAGTAAAATCAGTTAACTCAGAGTTTTTAAAATTTGAACCATAAAGGTCTGAATCATGCAAACCGACATGATATAATCTACTTCCTTCAACCAGCAACTTTTCAAAATGGCAGGCGAAAAAGTCTGTAAAATTCACCACTGAGTTTCTAAATTTCATATTGCGGCAACTTGAATAGTATATCTCTATTCCATGATTGTTAGTTGTATCGCCAATTACTTCAAGAAAGTCCAAGTCCGTAAAATCTAAATTTCGTTCCATATTCCAACCCCAACCGTCAACACTCACCCCACCCAACTTTAACACCGGAACTCCCGGTGAGATGAATGCTTGTGAAGCTTCAGGCACGTCCGGTGCATTGTACAATACGAATTCAAACTTCTCTAACTCACCACTATATTTTGTTGGTATTACCTTAGAGCTTTTCTTTCTTGCTTTTATCCATGCCAAATATGGAAGAAATTGGTGCATCTCCCTTTCTTCCTTGAATAATTTATCGCCAATAGCTTTTTTATGACTTTGATTTTCAATCGGTAAAAAAAAATATGATAGCTCACCATGCTCACCCTCCGATACAAACAAGAAGACTTCGTTTGAATTGTAAAAGAAAGAACCGGGTTTATCTGTTTTTAAAATAAACTCACGAGTGAACTTATACTCTTCCATCCAGAGGTTAAAGTCGGGGAGAGTTTTTTCAAAAAATCCGAAAAGCACTTTTAAATCATTGTTTCTTCTCCATTCATTAAAATCTTCATTACTAAGTTTCCATAATTCTTCAGGCTTCATATTGTTCATGATTTCATTGAAAGATATTGAAAAATATGCTTACCCGACAATCGTCTGTCGGTAAGCAATGAGCTATTAAGTGGAGAGTACTGACTTATGCCAACGTGTTTTAAAATAATTAGTGTTTCAATTGAATCTTACTTTATTATTTTGAAACATGAAAAAATTGTAGTATTTTTATCTAAATAATTAAATTGAAACACATGACCAAAGTTGCAATCTATTCCCGGGTAAGTTCCGAACAAGCAGACTATGTAAGACAAACTGACGAGCTAAGAGCATTTGCAGTTAAGATGGGTTATGAATTGATTGCGACCTTTCAGGAAAAGATAAGTGGGTTCAAAAAAAACAATGAACGTCCGCAACTTATGAAGTTACTGGCATTGATTGATGCTGGCGAGGTTGATAAGGTTCTTGTATGGGAGATGTCGAGGCTTGGGAGGAATGTTATACAAGTGCTGGAGACCATTGAATTATTAAACAACAAGGGTGTTTCACTCTATATTAAAAACTACAACCTTGAAACGTTGGATGATAATAAAAAAGCTAACCCTCTTTCAATGTTCATGATTCAGATTTTGACTTCCTGCTCCCAAATGGAAAGAGATTTGATTAAATCCCGTTTGGTTTCTGGCTACAAGAATCACAGGGATAAAGGAGGAAGAGTTGGTAGAATAAAAGGTATAAGAGAAACTGAAAAAGATTTTTTAGCTAAACACCAAGATGTGGTAAAGCTTCTCAAAAAAGGAATCTCAGTTCGGAACATATCGAAGCTCACAGGGGATAAATCTTCGGCAACTATTATTAAAGTAAAAAAACTGATGAGTTAACTCTATAGAAAGCAAATAGGTATGTCTTACTTTATATCCAAACATTGAACAGTGCTAGTATCTCCGTTCTCTTTGTAATATTGTTTTAGCCCTTCAATATACCCTTCCAAATATCTGGTGCTCCTATCACATTCTGTCTTAACCGCAATTAATACTCCTGACTTATTTTCAACAGCGCAGGCAACGCATCTTTTCCTGCAAGAAGTAAAAATAACCAAGATTGAAACTATGAAAATCGCTTTGAAGATAAATGCTTTGAAGTTTCTCGCTGGACAGTAGTCCAATAATCGGGTTTTACTCCTTTTCATTTTCTTTGCTATTGGATTTGAATAATTCTGAAAAATTATAAGTGACACTAATTTGAAAGCCCGGTTTAAACTGCTTAACTGTACTTATTCCTTCCGTATAGTCACTCTTGAATCTCCTATCTAAGTTCACCGTTTTTGACATTACGTCTACTTGACCTAAAGCAACACCTACATTAACTCCGATTCTTTGTTTGTATCCGTACAACCAAGACACCCCTGCCAAATATTGTGTATCCGTGAAGCCATTATTTATAGGTACCCCTGCCCCGATGTGAAAGCCAATTTCAGCGTATTTATTATACTTATGGGTAAAATGCATTAGCAGGTTAACACCAATGCTGAGATTGTTCTTGTGGTCTTCTACGAATTGTCGATAAGCAACGGTGTCCAAGCCAGTCTCCGGGTGTCGTCCCGTAACATCAGATAATGTATAGCTAGACCGTTGAAGGCTTGACCCAAACAATCCCGATGAAAAGCTTACCCGCCATCCAGTAGTTGAGAAAACGATGACTTTTTGAATTTCTTCAATGCCATATACAGGAGCAGTCGACAGAGCTGCTTTAGGCTTCAAGTTAATTGTGACTACAACTTCACTGGCATTAGAAGGGCTAATAGTAATTGGTGGAGCATTGAAATCCGTGCGACTAACATTTACTTGATGTTTAGTCATTTCCTCTATGGTAGTCAAGTAATCTCTTTTCAATAAACTGTCAACAACCGTAGAACAACAAGCAGCTAAATCGCTCTTCTTTGACTTCATGAAACTTTTGAAATCATCATGTTTTTTCACCAAAGCATCCCTTTCCCTAAGGGGTTTTACCCAAGTACCATCTTCATTTAGCCACCTTAAGGCTTTCAAATTTGTCTCTGAAACGTCCTCAATTCTGAAAATATACTCCCTCCGAAGAAAGCGTTCAGTGAGGCTATCAAGCTCGACACGTAGATAATTAAATTTATTTTCTAAAGATTTATCATTCACTGTGTCGATATTAGCCAATTCTTCGATAAAATCCATCCCTCCCTTGCCTTTCTGTGCCGCTTCAAACAACTTTTTCAATTCTGCGGAAGATGCGGACAAGGGGTTGAAATCAATCTCGGGCTTATTGAAAAAGAAATTGTGCTTCGTAGCAACATCTAAGTCATACAGATATGGGTTGTAATTTTTAATCAATATGACGAAATCCTTGTTACCATTAATAGTTACTGGTAGACGGTCAACTGGCACTAAGTCATTAGAGGATTTTGAAGCATCAAAAGTATAAGTCTCTTGAGCGTAAATTATATTAACTATTAAAGTCAACATAATCAGAAGAATAATTTTCATAATAAATGTTTCGGTTCTCGAAAATATGTCAATTAATTTTAAAACAAAAATATTTCCATAAAATTTTAATTTGGGTTGAGATGTTCGGTCTATAACTACACTAGTAATGGCTAAAAGTCTGTTTAAAAACCCTTTATGGCACAGCAAGAATATTAACCAATAAAGTTAAGGACGTTCGAAATATTCGTTCACCAATTTCTATAGTTAGCTTTAAAACAAAGATTATATATTGAAACGTATTGTACTTTTCGGTTGTTTAACCGTAAGTATTGTTGTATAGAGCTCTTATGGGTGGTTTTAAAGTTCCGAATTGCTTTTACTGACTCTTAAAAAGTGACCATTTTACGTAAACCTATGGAATATGGTAAGCACTGTAATGACTGGAATCTACAGTATGGAGCTTGAAAACATTCGGGAGAGGACGATGATGGGGAGAATAGTTTATGTACAAAATGGAGGTATATTAGGCAGACCGTCAGGAACTAATGAATCTGAAAATGAATTTCTAAGAAAAGAAAAATCACAGCAAATTATAAAAGGAATAAGAAAGGGCTTAACTATTCGTGAAATTAGTGCAGTGACCAGAACATCAACAAGAACTGTTCAAAAATTAAAAACGCTATCAAAAAAGCATTCATTATTAGTATCAAGTTAATAAATAACTACAATTGAAACCTTTATTTAACGCTCCTTTTCCTATTAATACCGGGTGGTAAACTCTCTTTTTACCGTGAAAAACAAAAAGTAAAATGCCGTTTTTCATATCAAAATCGGTCGATTTTAGTCTTTGGCAACTAAGAAGCCTCTTTTTTTATTATTTCTTTTGATAGCCCCGGTGGGGGTATCCCGCACGTCCCGTGGTGGCTAAAGGGGATACTGCCCCTGTAGACATGAAAAAAAATATTAGCAAAATTTATCGGTTGAGCGATTTTTAGACTTTGTGGTAAAATTTTTTTTTGCTGGATTTTTAAAATAGAAAAAACGACTTTATTATTTCTGGTCGGTATCCTCGCTAGGATTCACTCTGTCAATAATTAAGTTTAAGAACTCACTATCCACATCCTGTATTGGTGAACCATCAAAGTTGGTAATAGCTACTCCTTCTCCAATATTGGTCCAGACCTTACCATTTTCATCAATGTATGATGTGTGATTACCTTCCATAATATTAAATTAAACCAAAAGCTCCACCCCACATTATATAGACGAAGTATAGCAACGGAATTATAATAATTGAATAAACCAGTACAATTAATAAAGTACCCCAAATGCTTAATATAATATTGGCTGTCCTCCTAATAAAAAGGCAGGGAACTATTACAATCAAAAATATTACTGCAACTAATCTACCTAAATTTCCTGCACCACTGGCAACGGCATACCACAACACCATCAGTAAAAACCAAAGGAAAAAGAAAAAACCTAATCCTCCTATAAGGTTTGTCCCCGTTGCAATTAAATCTTTCTTTACACCCCGTTTAAAACTTTCATAATGGTTAAGATTTTCCATTAGTAATTATTTCACCTTGAATTAAGACGATTGTTCTTGTAGTTTAACACCGAATAAACACTTAAAATTTTAAAGATTGGTTTGGCAACAACATATTTCAGTCTACCTTAGGTGATATATCTATTTCATTGCCGGAAGTGCAAATTGTTCGGTCTCAAAAAACTTCAACATATTTAAACAACTATTCAATTGCTCAATTTTTTTGGCAGTAAATTCGTTATCATATATACGAGGCAGGTTTTTATTTTTTTCTTTAAATTCTCTTTCTATATGCCACGCCCGGTCAAGAAGGTATTCATAATTACAAATCGAATTAAAATGCTTTTCTTCTGCGTAATATTTAAACCCGAGATTGAGATATCCAAACTCTCCTTCTATTTTAAAATTGCAATCTTCAACTAATTCAATTCTAAGATGCGCCTGTTGCTTTACAGGCTTGCCCCAAAAGTTATATTCATGGCAAAAAATCTCTATTGATGTTGCGAAAATTTCGGTCTCGTAAATGGGAAAAGAGGTAATATCCATTAACCAATTAAATGGCATACCTTCTTCCATAAGTGCCTTATCCTGAACATCGTCATAATCAACAATCTTCCCCATTACTCCTTATTATCTTGCATGAATTCATTATACTGCTCCCTATATACTTCAAGAGATTTGAATTCCGGTGTATTATAAATTTTGTTAAATCTTCTGTACTGGTCAGCGATGAAAATATCCTGCACACCATCCTTATTAATAATGTGTGGGATATTCGTATTAACCAATTCCCACCCTGTATACCTATCGAAAAGGTATGTGAATAAGCGACTTAACATAAACTTATTTTACCTCTTCTAAAAAAACAATACTAGTTCCTTCTCCAAATTGGGCTTTAATAATTTTCCGTGCATCCGTTGTTGAATTGGCATGAACGATTGTCTCGGTATGGTAACCACCCCCTTGTTTGGTGTACTTTACTCTGTATTTTTTCATGTAAATTAAAAAGACTAATATACCAGAAAATTTAAAATAGGGGTTATAGTACCCCGCTTTATTTTTTGAGAATGTCCTTCCTTGCAAAGAAATGCTGGAAGTACATAAAGATGCCATTGATTCTTATATTACGGACAGAGTAAGAGAGAAGCGGCTAAATTTAAAGTTGTCGCAAGAGAAGCTTTCAGAGCGATTAGGCTTATCTAATAAATTCGTTGCTCATGTTGAAAACCCAAAAAGAAGAAGCAAGTACAACATTTACCACATAATTAAACTGGCTGAAATTTTTGAATGTTCTCCCTGTGACCTAATACCTACCACATCCCTTTCTGATTATTTAATTCCCTAATTAATCTTCCAAAGCTCAATTTTAGTAGTGTACATAGAACACTATGGTAGGTTAAAAATAATTTTAATATGCTGATAATCAAAAATTTATAAAATAAAACTTGCATTTTTTTAGTTCTAGTGCATTTTTGCATACAAACGATGGGACTTTGCTCATGCTTCTACAAGGAGTATGAAATGTTAAACGCAATAAAGCTAATATGACAATAAACGCAAACGTATGGACTATTGATAGCGGATAGCGAGAGTTAATTCTTCTGCATGCTCATATCCGTTGTGTCTTCCTATTGGAATTACAATGGTGCAGGAGAATTAAATAAAAAAATATGAAAATTAAAATGAGCAAAAGTGAAACGGCATTCACTATAAAACCGTCCGACAAACAAATCAAAGCACTTACTTTCATGGAGTGCGTTACTTCAATCGAAGGATTAATAACACACATAGAAGCTGGAAAAAGCTTTACACCCGCAACCTTCTATGACAACATGCGCAACGGTGCAAAATTCAAATCACAACAACTTTTCGCTGTTGATATAGATGGCACATTATCGTTAGAACAGATTAATTCAATCTGTGATGATTATGGATTCACCTACAACTTTATTTATCCAACATTCAACCATACCGAGACTTCACCTCGTTACCGATTAGTATTTATTATGGATGGTGAAGTTCATAGTAAAGAAGCTGTAGTTGGGATTAATAAAACTTTAGTTAAGCTCTTCGATGGCAAGGCAGATAAAGCCTGTGTTGATGCGGCTCGCATTTTTTATGGTACAAATAAAAAAGCTATAATAGGTGATTTGCACCAGAGGTTGGACATAGTAGAATTAATTAATAAAATTAATTTCAAACTCTATTTGAAAGATAATAAACAAACCCGTTCATGCTTTCAATTGAAAAACCTAGCTAAAATAGTTAAGGATAAAATCTATGAAAAACTGTGGAAATGAACGTAGTTCTATTATATATATAATTAGTAATACTTCTATTTCAACAAATATTGTTTCTCCCTCAATATGTACTCTGGAGAGGAAGCGTAAAATTGAAAATTGGAAACCAGAAGATTTGCTTCAAATTGAAATATTTCGTAGGTTTTATAACGGTGAAGCGAGTGGTAAAGAAGACAAATTAGACCATAATGAGCTATTTGGAATAGCAACCAATTTATATCCACTTAATGGTGGTGAAAAACTCTTTTGTGATTGCTTAAGGAAGAACTCAAATTATTCGGATGAAAAATATAAACTTATCAGCTATGTAAGAAGTTGTGATTTTTCTCCAATGCCATTGAACAGGTTTTCTCCTTTTGACTCGGATAAAAACTATCAATACCAAACGTTTCCTAAAGCTATTAAAAAAACGGGAAGGATTAATGTGTATGAAACGCTAGAAACCGCACCAGTTGAAGAAGTATACCCAAAGTTTGCCGAAGAGTTCCAACGAGTGATAGAGGCTTCTACTAATAAAATATATTTATTTTTAGTTGCACCGGGGATGGGCAAGTCTGCATTAGCAAGGAATATTAAAAATGCAGTAATAGCATTTCCTGACCATGCTCTAAAAGATGAGCATTACAATGCCTCTTCTCTGTTGCCAAATGAAAGAATTTCAACTCCAAGTATCAAAAAACGATTTTCAGAAAAAGTTGAAAAATATTTCAATGCCTTGTATCAAATAGGTTTACGAAAAGAAGTAAACTCAAAAATAAATATGCTCGCTAAAGGAAAGTCCATTTTGAATGATGGCTCATTGGAAACAAGCGATGTAGAAGCTGCGATTGAGTACAAAAAACAACTTCACGACATCAGAGAAAAGACTGAAAAATCCGTATTCACTACACATAGTCGAGGGCTACAGATGGATTGGGAATATTATGACACCGTAATTATTGATGAAGACCCGCTCAACACTATTTTGGAAAAACACATTGTAACCAAAAGCGATTTAATGCAAATCTATCTTGAAATTATGAATTACAAGGATGCAAATAAGTTACATGACCTTATTAGAGAGCCGGATTTTGATATACCGAAAAACACTCCTGATTTCAACTTCGATTCAAAAAATATTTACAAGATATGTTTGTCTAAGAAGCTAAAAAGTGAGGCTTTTGCATTCTTCAATAGCGAGTATTATTTTATAAACAATGGTCATATCCATTATACCGTCAATAATGTTTCTAAGTTTTCAACCGAAAAAAAATACATTATATGTGATGCCACTGCATCGGAGGAGATTTATAAAAAATTATTTGGGGAGAGACTTGAGGTTATAAACTTTAAGAATATCACTAATAAAGGTGTGATAAATCAGTATACCTCGCTCAGTTACAGCAAGCAAGGCTTCATTAAATACCATGAAAAACTTGAGAAGGTTCTGGATACAACCTTACCAACGATAACGCATAAGAATTTAAAATATATGATTGTGAATCATACTGAAGATGTTCATTTTGGCAGAATCCGGGGTACAAATGCTTATGAAAACATGAATATTAATATCGTTGGGACTTTCAATTATAATGATTCGCACTACAAACTATTATCTGCAACACTTGGCTTGGGGGTAACGGACTTCACCATGAAAAAACAGTTGGTACGTTATGACGGTAGGGAGTTCACATATACTACTTTCACCCATCCCGTATTGCAACGATTACACTTAGAAACAGTTGAAGGGGAACTAATACAAGCTGTTCATAGAACGAGATTAATCAGAAATGTTGTAACTGTAAATCTCCATTCAAGTTTTCCATTAGCTCAAGCAAAATATATTTACTAATCACTATAGGCTAAAGCCTACCAAAAAAAAGATAAAATGAAATTTGATAAAAATGGCTTATTGCCAGAAATAATAATTCCAGAAAATGAGAGATACATCACCAATGAGAAAATACTAACCATTGGTGAATATGTTGCAGATGTGTTGGATTTACAAGTTGAATATAATGGTAATACTAGTTTTATTATTCATGGCGAATTCTTACTACCATGTGGGAATTATAAACATTGTGAAGCTCATCTATACTTTAAAGATGAAACCTGTACTGCGGGTCGTTTCGAATTTGCAGATGAAATAGAGATAAAAGCTATCTTAACTGTTATAAATTATTACTTAACGACACGAGATAGCTAGATATTCCGTGGGTTTTTGAGAAAAACAAGAAAGTATAAGCTATAATATTTGCGTCAGTAGATGCGTCAGCTATAGTCAGTTTTTTAATAAAATCTGAATCATGCATAATTTTTCAATTCAGAAAAAGACGCTACATTTGCAGTCCCATTAGGCTGGTAAAAGTTAATATAAAGCTGAATAACAGGGATATTAAACAACAAAACCCCAGATTTCTCTGAGGTTTTTCTGTGGTACCAGCTGGAATCTCACCTACGGTAAAGCAGTATAAATTCAGGTTAAAATAATACTTAATTACAAGCTTATAGGGCATTCCTAACAAAGTTCAGTAAAGTGAAATAACAACACATTAAAAATTTCCGACACCCAAAACGACACCATACTTGTTTTATTATTATCTTGCCTTAGTTATTTACTATACACAAGAAGCAAGTGGCCCCGTCTAAAATCAACTTTACATGTAAGGTAAATTTCAACTTGCGAGTAACTCGCCCGTCAAATAAGTCTACATCAATAAGATGCATAGTTAGGTTCAATAACATGAAAGTAGTATTACCAAGTCCGGCTAACATTGAACCAAGATATTGGAACCCCAAGACACAATTAGCTCGAAATAACCAGCGAACTGAAGATGGGGTAGATATCAATCAAAAGATAAAAACAGTTACAGAGACAATTGAGGATCAATTTAACCTATATACCTCAGCTCACAAGAAATTTCCATTAGTAGAAGAATTCAAATCACTATGCCTAAATGCTTTAAATAACCAGAATAAGGAGATTCCCCGAGGCAAATCGGCACCTGTCTCATTATTAGATTTTAGTCTACAGTTGATAAATGAGTGTGAGACGGGTAAGCGGCTTACCGAAAAAGGAACACCCTATTCCCCGAACACCATAAAAATTTATCGAACCTTTTCTAATAACCTGATCTCATTCAAAGAAAAATACCACCATAACCTATATTTCGAAGACTTGGAAGGTGTATTTTTTGAAGATTTTAAGGAGCATCTAACCTTTAACCTAAAATATTCAACCAATACTTTAGGAAAACATTTGAGAACCTTAAAAACAATTACTGCTGAAGCAAAAGAAAGGGGGATTTCTAATATCATCTTTGCGGGAAAACGCTTTAAAGCACCTACTGAAGAAGTGGATGCGATCTACCTCACAGAAACTGAATTGGAACATCTGCAAGGTTTAGACCTTTCTAAAAAACCCAGGCTCGAGCGAGTAAGAGATTTATTCTTAGTCGGCTGTTGGACTGGACTGAGGTTCTCAGATTTTACTAATATAATTGGGAAGAATATCAGAGATGGGTTTATTGATCTTAAGACTCAAAAGACAGGCAATAGGGTTACTATACCAGTTCATAAAACACTTGAAGGTATATTAAAAAAATATAAAGGGCTAACCGAGAACAGTCTACCTGAAGCTATAAGCAATCAAAAAATGAATGAATATCTCAAAGAACTCGGCGAGGAAGCTGGTATTGATGAAGCTTGCGAATCGTCATTCACAAAAGCGGGTAAAAAGATACTAAAAAAGGTTCCAAAATATAAGTTAATTAGCACTCATACTGCAAGAAGATCTTTTGCCACTAACATGTACAATAGTGGAGTTTCGCCTATAACTATTATGGCAATTACAGGTCACAAGACTGAGACTTCGTTCATGAAGTATATCAAGACATCTCCTAGACAACATGCGGAAGCATTAAAAGCTATATGGGACTTAAAAGCTAAATTACAGGAAAATAATAAGGAAGAAATAAATAAATAACATATTAGTTATAAGATGCTACCCACAGACATTTATGGCGAAAAGATAACTCTTGAAGAAACTTTTCACGATTTAAAATATCGTCTTTATCGAATCATAACTACCTTCCAACCTTATGAGGCACATGAACCAAATGTCCTTGAATCTATTGAGAAATATATTTTCGCTTATCCCCCAAATGAAAGTGTGCTTTTTTTACAGAAAAGTTTATTAGAAATCGAAAAAGTGATTGAAACCCGGTTTCAATTAGCTGAATCAAAAACCTTTGAGTACTTAAGTTTTCTTGAGCCTATTGAACCACCTGATTTTCAACGAAACGAGCGTGAGACTCTAATATTAATTATAGCCTCCGAGTTGGAATCATATAGAACTAAACTTCAGTTTTTAAAAGCGACTTTAGAAGAAGACATAAATCCTCAGACTAAAATAACCCCAGGAAATACTTTGCCATTTAAACAAATAAAATTGTCAAAGAAAGGCAGGATAAATGAGGTGACCACGCTATTCTCAGTCTTAAAAAATGAAGGGGTAATAGACACCTCAATTGAAAACCTCAAAAAGGTTATTGGATATGTATTCCTTGATAGCGATGGAAACCATTTGAAGCAACATACGCTCAATACATATTTTAATTCGAGTAAAAGCCATACCCATTCAAAAAAGCGCTAATACCTTCAGTTTACTAAATTCTTATCCCTAAAAATATCCCTAGGGATATTTTCCTATTGTTTACTTGCCTTCTTTTGTTTCGACTTAATAAACAGAAGATGAATACGCAAACTTTCCTCACAACATTACCTTCCGATGAATTTAAAGAATTATTATCGGAATGCGTTAAAGGTGCCGTTAAATCTGAAATCGACAGAATTCTAGAATCGCCAAAACGTCCGGACAAACTTTATCTAACTAGGCTCGAAACCGCTAAAGAGCTTAACGTTACACTCCCAACTCTAAATGCATGGGAAAAAGCAGGGATATTAGTACCTGTTAGAATTGGAACTAGGGTACGCTACAAACAGGAATCAATTAATGAATCTCTAAAAGCGAATAAAAATGAGGCTCGTTAAAAGAACACAGACATTTTCAAGAAAATCTGCATTAATTCACTTTAAAGCTTAAAAAAACACAATGGCCATACAAAATAAGGGTGGTGTCTTGCCTAATTATGCGGTACCTCATGACCAGGTTTTGGAACAACTGCTTTTGAAGATAGAGAAGCTAGACTTTAAAAAAATCGCAAAAAGTGCAACTCCACAGAATAGTGAATTAAGAATTATTGTGATAGACTATTTATTAAAATTGTTTAACTCAAATAATCAAGGGTTGGGCTTTAAACACGGAAAGGTGTTCTTATACAATGGTGCATATTGGAAAGCCGTAGACCCAGACACAGTAAAAGACTTCCTTGGAAAAGCAGCGGGCAAAACTGGTACTGATTGGAAAAAACACAAGGATTATATATTCAAGGACAACCTCTATAGACAATTTCTTTCTGCTGGTAATCTCTCATCGCTTACGTCTGACAAAAACTCGAGCGTTAAAATTAATCTACTAAATGGGACTTATCATGTTACGGCAGCCCACAATCACCTTCAGCCCTTTGATAAACTTGATCTTTTGACTTATCAACTGCCATTTGAATATAATTTAAAGGCAACATGTCCTATGTTCGAAAAATTTCTCAATACAGTTCTTCCCGACAAGCAGAGCCAAATGGTTTTGGCTGAGTTTATAGCTGGCGCATTTTTAAGTAGCAAAACATTAAAGCTCGAAAAAGCGCTGATTTTACAAGGGGCGGGAGCTAATGGCAAGTCGGTGTTCTTTGAAATTGTACATTCTTTGCTTGGACGAGAAAATGTTTCCTGCTTTTCTCTAGGAGGACTAACCAATGACAATGGATACAGCAGAGCTGAACTTGAGAATAAGCTGATCAACTATGCGTCAGAAATGCACGGAAAGATGAAGTCAGATATCTTCAAACAACTGGTGTCGGGAGAGCCAATAGAAGTTAGGTCGCCTTATGGTAAGCCATATATATTAGAAGACTATGCTAAATTCATTTTTAATTGCAATGAATTACCTGTAGATGTTGAGCATACTGATGCATTTTTTAGACGATTCCTTATAATTCCCTTCGATCAAACTATCCCTGAACATAAACAGGATAAGGAGTTAGCAAGGAAGATCGTTCAGGCAGATTTACCAGGTGTGTTTAATTGGGTTCTTAAAGGCTTGGAAAGGTTATTGGTTAATAGAAATTTCACTCCTTGCAAAGTCTCCATTGATAAACTAGGGGAATATAAGAAATCATCAAATAGCGTTTTACTTTTCCTTGAAGAAGAACAGTACATTAAATCCGTGACTGAACAGATGAAACTTTCTCATATATATGCAGAATACCTATCGTTTTGTAGAGATAATAGTCATAGACCAGTACCAAATAATATCTTTTCTGAGAGACTTAAAAAGGAGGGATTCGATACTAAGCGTATAGCGGCCGGGACTATTGTTTTCGCGAAGAAAAAAGGTTCTAATTTAATAGCACAGCTTACATAGCCTACATCATAATGTAGCGAATGTAGCATATGCTCGTACTTAACAACAAGTTTACTTCATGATCTATTTGGGGTACTTCTTGCTTGTTAGTCACCTGTCGCATACTCTTCTTCGCACTCAACACACAATCCGCTATCAGAAAGTTCCTCGAATTCGTCATTACAACCCTGACAGAGTTTTAAATCCTTTGGTATACGAATTTCCACACCACCGCCATCATGATAATCATAGGATTGCTCAAAAATATATGGTATGCCGCATCCCTCACATTCAATGCGCTCATTATACATATCGTCCCACAAAGCATTAACCGAACCACACTTTTGGCATAAAAAGTGATCCACACCACAATAAGAACATTGCGCCGTTTGAATAGAAGTAACTAAACTTTCTTCTGCAACTACCCTTTTAGCATCATTCAATGAGAGTTCGTTCCCGGTTACGACACTTCCCCCGATGTTGTTTTCATTATCTATATCAAAGGGTTCAGAAAAATATAAAGAACTATAACGGCGGTTCTCTGTACAAACTTCACAGTAATGTTCCTCCCATTCCTCTTGGATCTCTCGGATACGAGAGAGCTCTTGCTCTGTTAAAACCTGTTCTATGGAATTCATCGCTTCCCCCGTATAAATATAGAACTTAGCCTGAACATCATCTATGAAAGGTGCTAAATGAGGATGCAAGCTCTTGCTTTTGTTTTCCTTTAAGCAATAGTCTTCAGAATTGTAGCTAATAAAAATTCCGCCATCTATGCCACTTTCCCTTAAGTAATTACAAAACACCATCAAAATTGTCGCATCAGCGAAACTATTCTTCTTTAAGAACGGAGCCTTTTTTTGCAAAGCTAAGTCTGCAGCCTGCATTTTACTTTCAGCGGTGGTAGGTAATCTTATAGTGGATTTGTGTTCAAATAGCTTCTCGACAGAGATGATATTTTGACCAATAGCATCTTCCAACTTGGCTCGGTTAGCCTTTATGTCATTTGAAATATTATCAAAGTATTTTTCTTCAAGCCGGTGGTCGTCTTTTGAGGTAAATAGAAATTCAAAAGCATCGGCTGTACGTCTGCTAATAGCCTTTGTAATGCGTTCGAAATTATCCATCGCCGCATTCAGCTCTTTAAATACCGCTTGTTTTATGTTCCCTTTATTTTCATTCCATTCGGAAACTGTTAGTTCAGGGACAAGCAGGGTAATTGTACCTAGTTCAACCTGATCTTCGATAAAGTGAAGTAGTTTAACTGGCTCCATTCCATTGACAAGATATATCCACGCATTTGTGTCAAGACAGATGTAATACATAATATTAGTTATTTAAAGACTGTCTTCAATCTCTTTAATCTTCGCCTTCTCCCAACTTTCATAGCTCTTGGGGTTTGAGAACATATAATCCCAGGAATCATTTAATATTTTTGAAATGGGATTTTCAAAAAGTTCCTTCTGTTCATTGTAGACTTTCAAACCGATTAGATAGCATCCCTCAAACACAGAATCAACCAGTTGCTCTATTATTTCGGGTGGGAAGATGAACTGATAATTAGAAGGCACGGGATTTTTTGTCACCTCCAAAAATTCCTTCCAGCTTTCTTCAAGATGGATTAATTCACTTCCATGTCCCATTTTCTTTAACATAGTGAATATAGCTCTCATTCGAGCTTCATCTGAAGGATGACTTTTAGAATCAAGGTAAATTTTACTTTTTGCACTGCTAAGAGTGGTAAGCTTAAGATTTGTCCACGCAAAAGCTGGGCCGACTAGATATGTGGCAATTAGATCGCAGACAAATTCCATTATCCAACTCGTATGCCAACTTGCATGTTTATCCCTGTAGAATTCTATAAGTTTAGCAGCACGCTGCTCATATATTATCCTTTGATATTCCTCCTCGTAAAATTTGGCAATTGTTTCCTCGATTGAACCTTTTAGATATATTTCATATTGATTGTAAATTAGGTGTCCCATCTCATGGAATAGGTCAGGCAAATTTAATAGATTCCTTTCCTCACCAGCGGGAACAGCTATTATATCATAAGAAGGTAAAGCCCAATAATAATCATTAGAGTTACTTATAGTAGTAATTATTGGCTGCCTTTGCAAACAATTAATTTCATTATAAATCCGATTAACTTTCTTTTTAAAATATTCCTCAGGCCTTCCGTAATTTACGATAACCAAATACCTAAATAGTTCAATACTCTGAAGATTCTCATGAAATGTATTATATCTAATTATATTGTTTGTAGCTAATAGACTAATATCCAAATCACCTGAGTCTATTAGAGCTTGAATATCAGTTCGCAACTTATTCAGCATCTCAACAGTCCTAGCCATAAACAATGGATCAATCTCGCGACTTACTTCAGGAGACATCAACCCATCAAGCATTTTAGAGCAACGGCTCAATTGATCGTAGAATATTCCCTTTACAAACGGGATCATCCTCTAGCGGTTCTTAACTTTCTAAATAATGTACTTCGTTCAGTATCAAGAATAGCTAGAATATCGTCTAAAACAACAATATCTTCGGAAGCAATACTGTTATTACTAGTCATTTTATTTATTAAGCCATTCAAATCTTCGGCTAGGAATTGATTTTTCGCCAATCTGGATTTATAGTCCTCAAGAATAAGAGCAGGAATAAATTCTGATTCTTGCGCATCTTCATTCAAGAGATTCTGGATATTTGTTAGAAAAGGAACTAATATATTCTTTGCCCTTTCGATTTCTTCAACCGAAACAGTGAGCTTAGGGTACTTAACCGTATTCGATTTATCCCTAAGTAGACTAGATTTCTTAAAAGTAACTACAGAATTATTTACTTTATCTGAAGTAGATACTAACTTATCGTACTGGTTGGATATGACACTAATTTCGCTCATGACAGTAAAGTTTAAATCGTTTCAATTACTGAATCTTCGAACTCTTCATCTTCATCGTGCTGCTCAAAAACGCCAGATAAAGGCTCTAACAGAGTATCAATCAACTTGATGGTTATCGGCAATGAATTGCTCCTATCGGGGGCTGAAAATGCAAGCATAGCTTGGCAAAACAGATCTTCCATAACTTTAATAAATTCTACGTCTCCGGTCTTCAATGACAGATGCAAAGGCTTAGCTGACCCAGGAATCTGAAAGGGATAACCTGTATTATAGATAAATCCTTCTTTAGGGTTTAATAGTTTGTAGGCTCCTGACATTGGATTCTCTAAGTTGTTATAACTATTAGTTTGAGACGCAATCCGCAAAGGGATAACACTTTGCTTATGTAAATCTACGACACCGCATTTAATCGTTTCTTTATTAATTATACCCTCACTTGCTAAGGTGTTTATAACCTTTCTCAATGCCTTTTCTTCTTCCCCAAAACTTCTTCCATCTCTAATAATCACTATACCATTAGGGTTAGGCGAAAACATAGGAATATACTCCTTCAATTTAGCATAAATCATATCGTACAATAATCCAGCCTTAAGTTTTTCGGCTCGTTGAGATCTGTTCTTTTGAGGCACTTCTTGAGGAAAGAATAATATTTTTTCGCCATTTTTGAAAAAGAAGGTAAATCCCGCATGTCTATCATGGACGTCTATCCCGATATAGATATCGTAATGGAGGTTTTTAGAAAGAGAAAAAGGCCATTTCCTGTTCACAATTAAATGCTCCATAGCCAAATTAAAAATGTAAGATTTAAATTTAGGCTTACTTACTTCGGGAACTTTAAATTCAATTAGTTCATTTGAGTTTTCTTGTGCAGTATAAGATTTAAAAAAAGATTTAATCTTGAATGAAGAAGCACATTGAACCTTCAAGTTGGGATAAAATTTATTCTTAAGACAATCGTGAAAATTCTTAATATGTCTTTTTGAGTCAAAGCTCAAATCTGGCAATAAAAACAAGGCGAAACCATCAAGTGCGTTATTCTGCTTAAGCACTCTTTCAATTTCTTGCAACTGAATAGTTGCTGACTGATTAGTAAGTACTTTATAGCGGATAATTGTATAACCAATGAATGCAGGAGCCAAAGTTCTTATTTGATATTCTACATTCTTCTTGAATGCCTCGACCAGCTTTTTATCAAGGTAGTCAGGGACTACTAAATATTGTTCGTCGAAAATTGTCTTGGTCAATACTCCATTGCGAATAATTAATTGCTTCCTCGTAGATGCAAAATCTCGCAGAGATGTTTTTGCACCAGTCGATGGGTGACCAGCTTTTAAAAGTTCTCCATTGTTAAATTTAAGTTCGGGAAAATTGAAATTACGGATTTTCTCTACCAATGGAAATTTCGATACAGTGACTGCTTTTGTATTGAAAGTAATAACCCTGAAGTATGTTTTCACATAATTTGAGATGGATTCAAATCGCCGAGACGGGTCTTTTATAGATAGCTTATGCAATACCTGCACCTCTTTGTCCTGAGTATTATAGATAATCCTTGCTAATGATGTCGCCCCGTTGTGCGGCATCATGGCTCGCCCAGGATACTTATAAATTAATGTCGTATCTGTCGGCTTCATCACCTTATTTATCTCATTTTTTCGACTCTTTGCGTGAGCCAAGATATAATTGTAAACATTATGTTCTTTTCCGTCATGTTCAAATACATGCTCTATTATTGGCTTCCCAAAACCTACTATCTCAGTTGCATACCAATTATCGCCATTTAGATATAAGCACCTCTTTCCTTTGTAGCGATTGCCGATACTATCAGCGTTAGTTGCGTTGATATGATGCGAAAGAAAATGCTTATCGATATATTTTGAACTTAAATCTAAAGAGATATAGAAATTCCCGTCTTCAAGTCTTAGTAGTTTATAAGTAAACCCTTCATAAATATTTATAGAAGATTCGTCATTACTATATTTAGGCTTTTTAAGAAAAAACTGAGTCGAATTAAGCTTCCATAATTGACTGTTGCTACTCAATTGCTTTCTAATTTCATAATCAAGAAACTTTTGAACCACATCTACATTGCTTTCATCAATCTCTGAATAATGAAGACTATGTATCTCGGGTAATAAAACCACTTTAACATTCGAAGGGACAACGTTGATAACGGTCTGCTCAAAGTGCCTATCAGATGGGATAGCGATATGAAATCTATCGTCTCGTTTTAAAATCGCACTTGGGCCGCCGGAAAGCGAAGCAACTTTCATGGCAATCTTTTGAAGTTGCCTATTCAGCCTGTCTTCCTGCCCAGCAATAACTGGCAACTCGAAATAAACTAACTTATAAGAGAAGTTCAGTTCAGACAAGTTGTGTATTTTGTACAGATTCAATGTATGATTTCTCATCGTATTGGTTATTATTAATTAATAAATAAGAGCATAAGGTTTGAAAATTACAGGTAGCACATAACCCTTCATCATCAGTTAACTCAAAATTTTCTATGTCAATTTCTTTGTCGTCTGATTTTGTTAATAATCTTATATCCCGACTTGTCAAAGTCATGTAATCGATCACTTCATTAATTCGATCAGCTATAAATTCATGTTCTTTTACTTGACATTTTAGAAGATTGACCTCATATAGTTTGATATCCTCATATATATAAGCTGGCTTATCTGTCCTCTGTTGTCGTTTTAAATAGACTGTCAATCCACAAATAATCAACTGCCTCGAATAATCTGAGGTATAACTAGCTGAAAGTTTCCAGTCTATTACCACTGGTTTCCAATTTGACATAGCTAGTAAATCCATTTGGGGCTTCAGCCTAGTGCCTTCTATTTCAACTATATAATTGTTAACATTCGGAGTGAGCCCATTACATTCTTTTAAAAAATCAATTAATAATTTCCCGTCAGGCATTTGAATTGTAGGGATATTCTTGATAGCCTCCTTAATTATAGAGTAACTTTCAACTAATTCGCTCTCCTGAAATGGCATATTAACCTCATGTATATTGAGTATGCAGAAAGAACTATCCACATCTCCCTTCTTTTGTTCAGGATTTTTATAGAATTGATTTTGCGAGTATTTAAACTGTGTAGCAGCCATTTCAACTGCTTGATTTGAAAGCATCTCAAAGTCTAATTCCTTCTTGTCACGTATTGCAGGAATAACCATTAACTCCATAAACTTGTCAACTACACTTCCCCGCCACATCTGTAAGTTTTGCATACATCTAAGCTCATACGCTTTTCTGCGTAAAGGAACTTTACGTCCATGAGTCGCCAAAACAGAGGCAAAGTAATATTTACGATTACATTGCTTTAATGTATTGACTGTAGAGTATGACCAACTTACAAAATCAGACATTAGTTATTTGTATTTAAAAGTTCTTCTAGTCTGTTAAGATACTTCTCCATTGACTCCTTATTTTCATACAATTCTTTTCCCTCATTGCGATTAGAGACTGATGAAAGCGTCTCTTTAGAAATAAACAATCCTTTTCGATAGATAGGATTTAAGCCAGATATCAATGCAGTGTCTACATCCCTGCTCTGGAGGATTTCAAACGTTTTTCTAATTGATTTTTCAGCAGCTTCAAAATTGATTTTTAGAACATTTAAAAGATTCTTCAATATAACAATAGGGACGTTATTCGTATAAATACTATCACTTAAAAGGCTTGCTATTACGGGCAAAGGAAGCTTTGTCTGCTGTGACAAAGCTACTTCGGCCATTGACATATCCTTAAGTTTTTGTTTTAGAACTTCTCCAAATGACATGGAAAATGCTACATCTTCTAACTTTTGTAAAAGAAGGCTACTCATTTCAAAACTCATCTCATAAGAATCGGACTGATGAAGTATTAACTCTAGCTCCTTTTCCTGGTTAACATTCTCTAAAATCTTAGCATTCTCGAGATATACGATCCTTAAAGCTTCATCTATGATATCAATATTATTCATTGCTAGTAGTATTTGATTCAGATATTTTTAACATATCAACTAATTTTTTTTTAGCACGATGGTGCTTAACTTTCAACTGATTATTATCAATTTTTAAAAATGACGCAATTTCCTCATATGAGTAATTTTGAGCTCTTAGCAAAAGAATATCCCGGTCAACTACCTCTAATTTATTTAACGCATCTTTAAGCAATAACAAAGACGAACTTTCAATTACCTCCGCACTATAATATTCGTTAAAAGAAGCCTCATTTAGTTTTTGATTAATGTCA
Organism: Sphingobacteriaceae bacterium; assembly: GCA_014380615.1. Lineage (GTDB taxonomy): Bacteria > Bacteroidota > Bacteroidia > Sphingobacteriales > Sphingobacteriaceae > Paradesertivirga. Next base: position 96,303 of record JACMJM010000013.1, on the reverse strand, counting down.
GTAGAAATGCCATCTTGTGTGTCTAAATCCACGTATTTCATTTCTTGTTGGTCTTTCACCCTTCTAGACCTGAAATGCTGTCTTATAAAATTAACGAGTACAGTATACAGGAAACCTTCAAACTTTGCTTGGGACTCAAATTCATAATTAGACAATTTAAGAATTAGCGTTTCTAATGTTTTATAGACAATATCCCAAGCGTCATCCTCAGTAAGCTGCCACCTTTTAATTGAATAAGCATAGAAGCTCTTTCCATAGGCTTCATATAGATCTCTGAGTCCGGTAGGATCCTTTGTTATAACTTTATCAATTATTTCTTTATAGCTCTTCATTGCTTATATTATAGATAATGCAAACAGGTTACATAAGATTTTGAATATGAACTATTCAACTCAAATTTAGTATATACTCGCCTATTCAGTCGAAACTTAGCCAGTTCCACCAAAAATTAAAATAAATTTGTCTAATGAAAGACGGTTTACTTGAATCTGAACTTTTGGAAGTTATATATTCATATATAGAAAATACCGCAAGTAATATATTCTTGACCGGAAAAGCGGGAACTGGTAAGACTACTTTTTTGAAAAACCTGCAAAAGAGTACAGAAAAAATTCAAATCACATTAGCCCCTACTGGGGTTGCTGCGATGAACGCTAAGGGAGTTACTATCAACTCCTTATTTCAGCTTCCCCCCCTCTTTTATATCCCTGAAAACACCCTTGGCGTCCGTAATCCAAGATTCAAATCCACCAATGAAGTTATAAAGGATTTGAATTATTCACAAGACAAGACATCTTTAATCAAAAGACTTGAATTGCTTATTATAGATGAAGTATCTATGGTTCGATGCGACCAATTAGATATGATAGATCAAATTTTAAGAAATGTAAGATCAATAAATAAAGCGTTTGGAGGTGTACAATTGCTGGTAATCGGCGATCTTTATCAACTGCCACCTGTTATAAAAAAGGAAGATTGGGATCTACTTAACAAAAGTTACAACTCACCTTACTTCTTTTCCGCAAATGTTATTCGAGATCATCCATTGCTTCAAATAGAATTAAATAAAGTTTTTAGACAAGCTGACGATTCGTTTCTTGAAATCCTAAACCAGATCCGTAATAATACAGTGACTGAACATTCACTTAGGACATTGAATCAGCGACATATCACTATGCCATTGAATGAACATCCTTCCATTATTACTATCACTTCGCATAACGCTGATGCTGAAAAAATAAATGATTCTCGACTTGAATCTATTACCAACGAAGAACATGTTCTAGAAGGCACCATCATTGGAACAATTAGAGATATCGCTCTGCCTGCGGAAAGATATTTGAAGATTAAAAAAGGAGCACAAGTTATGCTTACAAAGAATGATGCCGGGGATGATCGACGCTTTTACAATGGAAAAATTGGTACGGTTCAAGATATTTCTAAGGAGGGGATTGAACTTGTTTTTCCTGATGGAAGCGGAGTTTTATTGCAAAAATCAACTTGGTCTTCGTTTGATTACAAATACAGCCCTGAACAGATGAGATTGGAACAAATAGAAACAGGGCAATACGTACAGTATCCGATAAAACTTGCTTGGGCAGTTACTATCCATAAAAGTCAAGGGTTGACTTTTAAAAATGCGATTATAGATGCAGGAAATTCTTTTGCTCCAGGCCAGGTTTATGTGGCTCTAAGTAGGGTTCAGTCCCTAGAAGGCTTGACTTTAACATCGAAAATTGGAACAGAAAGTTTAAGATCAAGTAAAGAAATTGTATCGTACATCAAGCCGGTAAGTATTGAAGTCTTAAAACGAAATCTTCCAGATGAACAAGAGAAATTTTTGGCCACTTTGATTTGCGACCTTATGTCCTTCAATATATTATATAATCATCTTAATAATTCAACTCTGAGCAGTATTAGTCAAGCCTCTACTCACTTTAACGTTAGAACCGCATCCCAGAAAATGCTTTCCAATAATGAAACTCTGGAAAAATTTGAACAACAATTAATTACTCTTTTTAAGGCTAAGCATTATCTTAAAATTCCAAATAGGGTCAATATCGCATGTGATTACTTCTTAAAAAGATTGGACGAAGATTTAGTTAACCCTATTCAGATTACCTTTTTGAAAACCCCAAAACTGAATAAAAAACACACTGAGGCACTTCAATCAATTCAACATCTAATAGAACTAAAGAAACAGGACTTTATATTTCTTAAAGAAGTATCAAGCAGCAAAATCCTTGAGGATCAACCTAAGTTTGTGGAGTTAATTAAGAAATATATTAAAACCCCACGGTCCATTCAGCAGCCAGTAAAGACAACAAAAGAAAAACCTGAGAAGACTAACCGAAGCAAAAAAGCCACATATGAACTTTTTATAAAAGGAAACTCCATTTCGGAAATTGCCCGTCAAAGGGATATGTCGACTTATACAGTTGAGGCGCATATCGCAGAATATGTAAAATCCGGGGAGATAGAGGCGGGGAATGTTATTGGATTTGAGAAATTACAGGAAATCCTTTTGACGATAAATGACACCGAGCCTGAAGTAAACACAGTTAAAGAAAGATTAGGGCCATCGTACTCTTTTTTTGAAATACGATTAGCTATAAATCACTGGTTATATAAAAACAGTGACAGTTCAAAGACCCCATAACCGTGTGTTAATATTAATTATAAATTTAAACTTTTCACTATCCTATTTACTGTGTTTACTGGCAATTTTATACGATCTGCTATCTTATAAGAATCTGTGGATGGATTGGCAATTAATTCGTTTATAATAGCACAGCCAATGACCCCAACACGCTCAGGATTTAATAATAAAGAACGATAATAGGCTAGCCGTGTTTCCGATGGAACTTTGTTTTCATCTTGTGCAGATGAGATATTTAAACCAGAATCTTGTGCGTGGTCTAACGCCGCTTGAAGAAGCTGATAATCATCTGCCTTAAACTCATGTGATTTAATATCCCAGGAAGTTATAAATTTAGTCGAAAAGTAATCATCTATTTGCATGTCATCATCTCTTCGTGGAACTCTACTCGATTTTTTAATAGGTGATTGCTTAAGTTGCTTATTATGAAAAAATGGTTTAAAAGTATTATAGGGGGAATCAAAATATTGGTTTTCTGAAATATAATCATTTAAACTATTCTCTGGAACAAGCCATTGATAGGTGAGTGCAGCTTTCCTAATAGTATCAAAAGCGATTCTGAGGGTAGGGGTTCCATTAATAGAGGCTTTCTCGTTCGTTGATATCGTTTCTCGAAAGTGTTGGTAACTCAATAAATTAAGAGCCCAAATATCAGGAGAATCCTGACTGTTTTTTAAAATCTTATTCTGAAGATTTCTAACAATATTTTTAAATAATCCGTCATTTTGTCTCTCCTTACCAGTAAGATAAAGATAGGCTCCAAGTAGACCTAACATGGGGGATGTATATTTGCCAAATGCAATATTTTCTAATAAATTGTTGTCTATCGTGAAATCGTTATTTTGTAATTTATCTAGACAAATATCAATATAGGGTTGATACTTATCTGAAGGGTTGAACGCACGCTTTTCCGAAATAAACATTCTAGTGGACCCCCAAAGTGGCTCGTCTGTAACGGTCATAAAAAGTTGTGTATACCAACTTTCATAAACATAGATAGGCATCATACGCTTATTACGCCCTTGATATCTTAAAAAATATAAGCCTGGAGCTAAAAAGGCACTGAATCCTATAAAGCCAGTCTTCGGGTCATCAACAGTTCCGTTCGGAAATTTTACAATTATCTTTTCATTTTGATCAAGTAAGGCAAAATCCTTCCATTGTACTTTGTCAAAAATTTTTTCATATATCTCAGCACTCGGATATCTGAGAAATATAAACAATCCCGATTTCTTTGAACCTTCGGTCTTTGGTATAAAGGTATTCTGTTTACTTATTGCTACCGCTGCTTTGGTATAATAATCATGGGACGAGATATAATTTATAACTCCTCTTAATGGTGCAGAGGAATACATACCAGGCACTTTCAGTTTGGAATATTCTGCATGACTAACACTTCCTATACTGAACGTCATATTTGTTTTCAGATCAACTTTGTTATCGGCTACTTGGCCACTGATCTCTACACGCAGGATGTAAGTTCCTTTGACAAGGCTAAAGTGTCTAAAATAGCCGGCTTCTTTTGCAGGCTTGTGCAAAAGTTTTCCAAACTCGTTGAATATCCAAAGCTTCGCATAGTAACTAAAAAAGCTATCCATTATAACCGTAAGCTCGAAGTTCTGAGGTTTATCGCCAGCTAACGTATCCATTGTATTGTCAAATGTTTCCATATAATAAGAATCGAAAAGCTAAACAAATAGCATCGGTTTTGCTGAAGTTAAATTACTGGATATTTCGGGATACTGAGAAAACCCTGCATTTTGCGCCTCTAGTGGGACGTTTAGTTCAAGATAATCTGAGAGATTCGCTGAGGTAATTCCACCTTCATCATGCTTCGCCGCTCCGTTTAAACCGTCTAGTAGAACCTTTGTGAAAATTCCCCGCATTTCTTCTGGCATTAAAGCAGCTTCAAATGCCTGCTTCTGATATTGAGTACCATAGGCCATATACCATTTAGGTTGGTTATTGGGCCCACGTAAGAAAATCCGAGGGGGGCCTGCAGGATTCAACGATACTTTTACTGTACGACAACAATCCATCCAAATCACCACTTCCTTAAATAAGCCTTCACTCAAAAATTTTCTTTTATATGCCTGAGACGACAATGAAGCTGCATCCCCAAAATAGTCACTCCAATTAGCCATGCATAACCCCGTATTTTCTAGATCAAAATCTACACCTAATCCATGCCCAGCGAAATAAAAGTATAGCCGGTCTGCATCCATTGCGTTTTCCGCTACTTTAATTACTATATTATTGATAGCAGTATCAACAATATCTTTAATTGGATTTAAAGGATCTGCCGTTGATGTGATCAGATGGCAATTTTCGGCAGGTACCCCTCCAAGAGTGATTAACCATTCCGACATTCGTTCGGCATCTTTAATAGCTCCCGATAATGTTTTAAGCCCCAGCCTTTCAGTAGGAGTATAATCATTTATACCTATAACGATGGCATACCTTGACATTTTAATTTTCTAGTGGGTTTAAAAGAAATTGGAGGCTTCTTAGAGTAGGCAAATTTTCATCAAAATCACCATGCTTTTGGGCTGTGGAATGCATTCCTTTCGGAACCGAATCTAACGTAACGGAAAAGGATATTCTATTTTTTTCCTCTTCAAATAAATATTCATGAAGATTGGACAGCGTTGGAATATTATAAGGTAAGCAGAAATTACAATGTCGTTCCATACCAAGAATATAAGCATCGTATGCATCACCTTCCTCTTCAAGAACTCCTGAGATTAGATACAACAATGAATGCGTATAAAAATAGGGAACCAACAAATCTTTGCATTCAAATTTATCGCTCATTGTAAACACCCGAATACTTTTAAACATATTGGGTCTGTTAAGAATTTCATTCTCGAAAACGTCAGTTCTACAGGCTGGCGCTAATAATATAATATGTTCATAAGTAAATTTAAATGGTAAAAAAGAAGTATGCTTTATCAAATTGCAAATAGCGATTGCCCCCGCACTATGCCCTATTAAACTGATTTCCGTCTCGGGATTTCGCTGTTTATACGCTGCTAACTTATCTAAAAAGTATCTACCTACATACTGATTTAACCCTATACGTCCACCATTGGAGGTCCACATTTCATCAGATTTGTCCTTCATAGATTTCCATACCCATGCTCCCACTTCTGCAATGTAAAACTCTCGGAGGATTTCCTCCACTACGGTGGGATACAAATCGTGGTCTCTTTTTTCTATAAACCTAGAAATTATCCTGTAGGCAATGCTCGCCGTATGAATAATAAATGAGGTAAGATCGATAAAACCTCTCCCCCCTGCTTCTACTCCCCCAAGATTTAACTTTGTTTGTTCAATCGATTGCCGAAACTCAAAGTCGCTTTCAATCGAAATTCTGATTTCTGTCTGTAATTCTGATTGTAAGACAACCCTTCGATTAGCAAGATCCGTTAGATTCGTGGCTCCTCTATCGCTTGGATTACTTCGCTCGCGCTTGAATTCAGCAAAAGGATTCGGCGTAGATAATTCATGCTCAATTTCTGTATCTGTTATGGGAGCACTGCCGTTACCTCTGCCGACCTCAGATTCGAAGCCGATTTTATCAGATACTTTTTTGAGTATTAACTTTAGAAGTTTATGAAACAATCGTGTTTGTGAGATTTTGGAAATATTTGTCCCTATTGTTTCTATTAAGCCCGTCTCCCAAACAAAACACACCGGAGTATATCCTGCCTCCTTCAAATAAGGAGCCATATTTCTGGCAGAATGTAAGCCTGACGTTTCATTTACCAACCCTCCATGAAAAAAAACAGCTATTTTTTTAACAGAATTTAATTGGAACTTCTCAAACATTTCATCTAAATCATCCGGTAGTGTTTGATAGTTTCCCGACCTGTTGAATGTACTCTGAGGACCAACATTCACAATAAAGTCTTTATCTTGCATATTCAAAGGTTTGTGTTATTTTGATTTTATAAATGTAATTTTAATAATCCAGACCCAAAATATACACTTCCTAAAAAGTACTATTACTGGACTCGTTCCATATAAAAAAATGCAGGAAAGTTTTTAGTAGAGTTTCGTTAAAAACATCAGCCATTAAGTCATTAATCAAGTATCAAAACAAACTTGAAAAATAAGAATACTGTCCCCTAGGAGAACACATATCGAAAGGCATGATGCTTAAATGGTGGACATATCAAAGCCTAATCAATCTTAGAAAGATTGTTAACATGAATCTAATTCTGCTTCGAAAAAAAAAGATTGGCCATACTTTTTAACTAGGACAGACATTCTCTCGGAAGTTTCGCAGTGGCAATACCGGGGAGCATAGTAGCGCCCGAAAACCAATCGTAGCGATGTAGCATCCCGCTATCTTTTTCGCACCGGACTTGTCGACTACCCTTGCAGATCTCCATAAGGAAGTATAAAACAAGAGGCTAAACGCCAAATTAGAAATGTTCTATCACCTTTATATCTCTCGTCTCCGTTTTGCTGAATTTGTAGTCCTTTAAAAAGTAATCAAAGCTACAGATGGCTAATTGGCCGACAGACCGGTCGTGCCAAGTTAGTTCACATGAAGCTGATTGTTCGTAGTGATTTTTTTTTGGTAAAACATATATTATTAGGTTACCATAACTGTCCAACCAAATCAAGCCTAATTCAGTAAATGGCTCTAAATAGGTTATGTAGTATTTTTGCCCATATTTATCCACCAACTTCTCTATAACTTCATCTAGGTACTTTGCCTTTGCGTCATTTGAAGAATATGTAGGAGAATGAAAAGAAAACGTTAGTTGTTCAATCTTTCGGCCATCAGAAAAAATAGCGGGTTCTATTAGGTATGAGTTTTCGTTGATCTTGAAATGGATTACAGACCTTGAACTACAATCTTCATACATAGTGTCAAGTACCTTCTCTTTTATAAGCAGGTTGTAGTGGTTCTTCCAATTAAGCTCATTGGACAAAGTGAATCCCAAGAAACTCGCCTGGTTAGATAATCTGGTTAGAGATTTCCTTTTGCTAGCTATCTTGTGAATGTTTATAAATTTCGATGTATCCAAGAATCGAGGAATAATAAATTCGGAAGCATCAAGACCATAGATTGGCAGATTAATAATTCGTGACCAATCGTTTAATGATTCATTTTCGTTAATGATACTATCATTGGAGACAGCTTGGCGACTTCCTGAGGAACATCCACTAGCGTAAAATAGAATTGTAGAGATTGTAATAAGGATAAGATTTTTCATTCAATTACTGTTAAAGCGTGGGACTAATCACTCACTCGTCAGTAAGGCCCGACCAAGAGCCCGATGTACAAGCAAGCAATAGCCCACGCTTTTACAGCATGGGCGTTATTGCTTAACTTCCTGTACATCAATTGAATTTGGTCGGTTCTACTGACAGGTTTGTTAGCTAAACGCTATGTAATATTTTCTTTTTCTACCCCTAAAGATAGATATTTTAGGAATTAACATAACGAGCTCTTTGGTTTCTTTTCAGGGGTTTTGTTTTATAGAGGTAAACCGTCTCAAAAGAAATGGTAGAAAATACAGCATAAGCCTCTCTGAACAGAATTGGGCTACTGTTCAATAATCTTGAATGCAGAATGAAAGAAGAAATTTCCAGCTACATTGTAGACTATCTTCCCTTGTTCAGTCATTTTTACTGAACTGACTTGATAAAGCATAAATTCATCCAAATCGCCAACTGCATCAATACATATAACGGTGAAGGGGCAGTTGAGCCGTTTAAGTTTCCCTGCTTCATTTACCACTAATACACTACGTGGATTACACCATTGACTGATTTCCAAAAAACTCATACCAAGACATCAATTGAGAAACCAGTTGTGATGCTTTTGCTCAATTGCTGATGCTAAGCTACCAGTGAAGTGATATGCATTATCCGCACGTTCGAGAAAAGTGTCAATGTAACTACTCTTATTTGCTCCGGTAAAAAGGTTATATACCTTCCACAGATTTATGCTACCGTCAATTTCCCGACAGAAGCTCTCGTCTGTATAGTAATCTCGAACTACTGAACCCAATTGGGTGTCAACAAACTCCAGGGGCTGAATCTCTTTCTTTAAATCCTTTGGGACATACGGGTACATTCTGCATCTTCCTATCAGCATAGCGAACTGTTGTTCGGATAATGCTGATTGGTCCATTCGCTTCATTTGCTTAAGATGTAACACCGGGTCATACCTTTGGACCATCGACAGAATTCCATCCATGAGTTGGTCTATGGACTTAACCTTAAGGTCCTTCACATATCCATCAGAAGATATACAAAGGTTAGTACACACCTTATTTTGAAATCCAATAAATACTTTAAAGTGTTCGTCCACACCTTTTCGGTTATATAGGTTGTCCAAATTGTAAGCTTTAACACCTCCAATTGTAAGTGTTAGCTGGTTTCCCGATACAGTATCTACAACTGAGGGGATTTCCATAATGAAGGCCATGCGTTCATAGTAGATGGTTTTCTCGCTTTCTTCCAAATCCTTGGCTTGCTTCAATCTGGCCTCTGGTATACGCCCTTTTATCGGATGGCTGACTCTTATGTTCGGTTGTAAAATAGTCTCACCTCTGTAGAATGTTTTAGCAACTTCCTGAACCACTTCTATGAAATCTGTATGATTTATTGCTGGTTCATTATCCTTAACAAATACTGGTATAATATGAGAGTCTCTCATTTCTGATATGGGACACTGAACCGTATTGGAAATAATAAAGGGCTTATCTGTTGATAAACCCGTTTCATTTACATCAATAAGCTGTGTACCCGGAGAGTCCACAATAGGTTCTTTTAATTTTTGCTTTCTCATGCTTTTGCAGTTTTAGGTTTAGCGGATGGTTTGGTCTCAGGAGGTGTTACAAGTGCTTTCTTCCGAGCCTGGAAATTCTCATTTAAGATAACCTGGAACTCGGGGTAAGAATTAAATATTTCCCTTAAGCTCTGAACATCATTACTACGTTCAATCATTTCTTTGACAGCCGTTTCGTCAATGCCTCGCTTACACCATTCTAAAATTTGTATCCCTGTATCTGAGTTGAGTTTAAATTCAGGCTTGTTCATGAAAAGTCCAGTTCGGTCTTTTGTAGCGGTAACGTTCTGCTTGATGTCTATTTCAAGAACCAGAGTAAGTTCATAGTCCATACCCTCACGCTGTACACCCTTTAATCCAACTTTCTCAGGAACCATTTTTCCATTCTTCTCAGCAAGTACATAGTCTTGCTTACTTCGGATAGTGCCTATAACATGACATTTAGAGGATAGCATAGCATTGATAAACTGATTGTGCCTCGGGGTAAGTTTAGACCAGTTCGTGAAGCTGTTACCAATCATATTGCTATGCGTTTCAAGAATACCGCCTGTACCTTCCCATTCATGGCTGATGGAATCAATAATGATAACTTCCATTCCTGCTTGTTCACATGACTGAACGGCTTGGATATAGCGTTCAGGAGAATAAGGCGCTGATAGACTCAACACATTAAAAGGACCAAGATGTGCGTATAAGTCTGCACTGTTGTTTTCAGTATCTATTACCGCAATCTTGTTCCAGTCGCTGGTAATCCCATAAGCAACTAATAAAGCACCCATAGTCTTGCCTGAACCAGATGGACCTTGCAGACCCATGCGAATACGAGCTTGCTGCCTTTCGGCTTTTCTTAAGTTCATAATTTTTGATGATTGATTTAAGGATGGATAAACCAACGCTGATGGTTGGTAAATCGTTAATAAAAAAGGAGACCGAAGTCTCCCTTGCGTTACAACTCAAGAGCTGCTTTTTTCTTCTTAGTTTGAATTACTTCAGAAGTGTCGATAACATCAGCTTGCACCAAGGATAAAGTTTTAACCCTGCCGTTTAAAACCTCTACATCATAGGCTTGATTAGGCTCAACCAACATAAAGTGGTCGTAGGTAACCACAAATTGCTTATCAATTGTAGTTAAACCGTACCTAATGTTTACCTCTTGGCTTTCTGCGTCTTTACCCTTCAATACTCCTGCAATCATCGTTAGTCCGAAGTTGCCTTTAGCGGTTGAAATTGCCTTAGTGGCATAAATCTGTTCACTGTTTGGCGTGGTAAAGAGATACTTTCCGTTCGGAACGCCTAAGCCGCTTCTTATTGCAGGGAAGCCTGCGCTTTCCAAAGCTTTTACTCCGTTCATTCTTTCTGCCTTGTTCAGGACTTTGATTTCGTTTTGCATAAATTTAAAATTACGTGTTGAGATGAGTGAATTTGACAAACAGAACCACACCATACGAGGCGGGGGGCTTGCTTGCCAAAATCCGGTAGGGGCTGTTGGGAGTGAGGTGGTCCCTGATTCCTAGTACACATATAAAAATTTATACTATCTTTTGGATACTATGTACCTAATAGCAGTTAGTAGATGACTAGATTTAACAAATATTAAAGAGCGAGTTGATAATTAGTACCCCTTTTTGGTTGTTAGAATGATAGTATGTGCCACTATTTTCGGCTAATAAGATTGGGGATTGATTTAAATTAATGCGAAACAAAGTCTATAGTTCAAGACAGGGAATTAGAGTTTGCACTGAAAAGGTTTAAAATACCTGTAGGTAAGAGTTGGTCTAGGACCACCTCCACATCAATCTACTTTAAATTATATAGTTTCATGTAAGAAAAAGAGCTAAAAGAGATACCTTAACCGACACCCATTAAATCAAAAAAGCCATCATGATTAAATCAAGTGGCTTTTCTGTGGTACCAGCTGGAATCGAACCAGCGACACAAGGATTTTCAGTCCTTTGCTCTACCAACTGAGCTATGGTACCAGCCCCTTTGGGACTGCAAATGTAGCGTCTTTTTTGGTTTATAAAAACATTTTTTAAAATATTCCTATTTTAACGTTAAGCCAGTTTTTTTTCCAACTTTTACCCTGAACTGGATTGAGAAAAGATCTGTTCCTATAATATGATTCAACAGGCACTGTTCTTGCTTTTGTTACTTTCGGCGATAACTTTTTTTTCTAAAAATAGTAAGAAAATAGTTCGCAACATCAGGCTTGGCCGACCAGAAAATCGTTCAGATTTCCCCGCTGAGCGCTTCAAGATCATGCTTAAAGTGGCATTCGGGCAAACTAAGATGGCGGCGAGGCCTATTCCGGCATTATTACATTTCTTTGTGTATGCGGGGTTCATCATCATCAATATCGAGATTATCGAAATCATCATTGACGGCATCTTCGGAACACACCGGATTTTCGCGAAGCCCCTGGGCTCATTCTATACATTTCTGATTGCCGCATTCGAATGGCTGGCATTAAGTATAATACTAGCCTGCGCTATCTTTCTTATCCGAAGGAATGTGATCAGGATAAAGCGATTTTTCGGCGTGGAAATGACTGCCTGGCCACGCTCTGATGCGAATTACATTTTGTACTTCGAAATAATTTTAATGTCGGCTTTTTTGCTTATGAATGCGGCGGATTACCGGTTAACGCAACTTACATACGGAGAGGCATTATCTTCTGCCGCTTTCCCGGTTAGCTCGGTAATTGCGAGCCATTTACCAGAAAGCACAAGCAGCCTTTACTTAGCCGAGCGTTTCTTTTGGTGGTTGCATATTACAGGCATATTTATTTTTTTAAACTATCTTCCCTATTCAAAGCACCTGCACATTTTAATGGCTTTTCCTAACACTTATTATTCCAGTCTCACACCTAAAAGTGAACTAAATAATATGCCATCGGTAACCAACGAGGTAAAGGCAATGCTCGATCCAGGTTTTGTACCTGAGCCGGGCAGTACAGGAAGCTTCGGTGCCAGAGATGTAACCGATTTGTCGTGGAAGAGTTTAATGGACGCCTATACCTGTACAGAATGTGGCCGATGCACCTCAGAATGTCCAGCAAACATTACCGGCAAGCTGCTTTCCCCCAGAAAAATCATGATGGACACCCGCGACCGTTTAACAGAATTCGGAAGGAATCTCGACATGCGGGGATCAGAATATAATGATGGCAAGAATCTGTTGGACGATTATATTACAAGAGAAGAAATTTGGGCCTGTACCACCTGCCAGGCATGTTTAAAGGCTTGCCCGGTAAACATAGACCCCATGGCCATTATCATAGACCTGCGCCGATACATTGTAATGGAAGAATCCAAAGCACCTTCAAGCATCAACAACATGTTTAACAATATTGAAAACAATGCCGCCCCCTGGAAATATTCGGCATCAGACCGTTTAAACTGGGCAAAAAACTCTTAATACAATGGATAATTTTCCTTCAACTGATTCTAAAAATGAACCGTTAGTTGTACCTACCATGGCAGAATTAGCTGCTAAGGGGCAGCAACCTGATATTTTATTTTGGGTAGGATGTGCTGGCAGTTTCGACGAACGGGCACAGCGTATTACCATTGCTATTTGCAAAATTCTCCAACATGTAGGAATCAGATATGCGGTATTGGGCACAGAAGAATCATGCACGGGAGATCCGGCAAAACGTGCGGGAAATGAGTTTCTATTTCAAATGCAGGCATTCACAGCTATTGAGGTACTGAATAGTTACAGCATAAAAAAAATTGTAACAGGCTGCCCCCATTGCTTCAATACATTAAAGAATGAATATCCCGGCCTGGGAGGGAATTATGAGGTAATACATCATAGTGAATTAATACAGGGCCTTATCAATGAAGGCAGATTAACACAAGCTGACGGCGAATCTTTTAAAGGCAAAAAAATTACTTTTCATGACCCATGCTACCTTGGCAGGGGTAACAAAATTTATGAGGCCCCGCGTAAAGCACTCGAAGTACTTGATGCTGACCTGGTAGAAATGAAACGGTGTAAATCAAATGGCTTATGCTGCGGCGCGGGCGGGGCACAGTTATTTAAAGAGCCTGAGCCTGGCCATAGAGACATTAATATCGAAAGAGCAGAAGAAATAATCAACACCAGAGCCGATATCGTAGCCGTATCCTGCCCGTTTTGCATGACGATGCTGCGCGACGGGATTAAACATTTTGAGAAAGAGCCAGAGATTACAGTACTGGATATTGCCGAAATTACAGCAAAGGCTAATAACCTATAAATGAAAGCCTTTCAGTTCAGTTCTTTATGCTTCTGTTATATACAAAACGTATAAACCCCGGCATTAATCTGATAAATTCGCGTGCAAATAATTTAAAATTAGTCATCCTAGGTGTATTGTGTGCCGTCAAAGATATAACCAATCCTTTAATTAAACAACACTTTTATTACAAAAGCATTAAAATATTTAATGTTTAAACACGATTAAGGCATTTCTGAGGCTATCTAAACGCTCTGGCTCCATATCAAGCACCGGTATGGAAAGTATGGTAGCCATAGAATCGATATTGCCTTTAGGATCATTGTAAGTTTGCACGATGATATCATCTTCAATGGCCTTAAAGATTAAGTCTCCCCACTGGGAGGTACCATTATAATTAATATCCTTCAACCGACTTAAATGAAATGAAAAATACTCTTGCTTTCCGGAGAGAAAGTATTTGCGTAGCCGGAAAAACCCCTCGGGAGTAACAGATAACTCCCATTTTTTTAATTGATTACCCGAAGTATGGTTAAAGGCCTGCAACAAGCACCTTTGAATCCAAATCCACGATTCTTCCGCCCTATCTATCTTCAAACTGGTTAGCCCGGTTAAGAGAGTTAGTAAAATAAAAGAACTCAATAAAAAGTTTTGGCAAGCGGCTAACATAAATGAGTTTATTAACGGTTACGAATTTAATAAATTCGTAAATTTGAATCATGGAAATTTCTAAAAAATCCAGAGTTTGGATCTATCAGTCGAACCGCCCGTTTTCTTTACAGGAAGAGCATTCTATAAAGGAAAAGCTAAGTTCCTTTATATCACAATGGGAGGCCCACGGCAACAAACTTACGGCAATGGCAGCCATTCGCTATAACAGGTTTATTATTTTGGCGGTTGACGAAGAACTGGCCGGTGCTACCGGATGTTCGATAGACAAGTCTGTAAATTTAATGAAAGAGGTAGGGAAGGAATTTAATGTTGAACTTTTCGACAGGTTTAATATAGCCTATCATGGATCGGCGGGTATTGCTTCCTGCGGCAGAGATGAGTTTGAAATACTTATTTCTGAAGGAAAGGTAACAAAAGACACCATCGTGTTTAATAACCTGGTTCAAACCATGGGCGAGATGGAGACCAATTGGGAAGTTCCCTTTAATCAAAGCTGGCACGAGAAAGTGTTCGGCAATTTGCTCCCGTCCTGAACCAACTTATTAAAACCTGAGGTTCCTTATTCTCCGCATATTTCTGAGAATAAAATACTGCTTTTTTAAAATATATGGCGTGGGCCTGGTGGGGGTCCAACGACGTGGATTTGGAAGAACTGCGATTAATAAAGCTGCCTGGCCCTTACTTAATCGAACAGCGGGCTTTTTATAATAGAATTGCGTTGCGGCTTCGGCACCATAAATTCCGTCACCCATTTCAATCACATTCAAATAAACTTCCATAATGCGCTTTTTGCCCCACAGTAATTCAATCAATGCGGTAAAATAAGCTTCAAAGCCTTTTCTTATCCATGATCTGCCCGGCCAGAGGAAAACATTTTTTGCGGTTTGCTGACTAATTGTGCTTCCGCCACTTTTACGTTTGCCGGTCTGGTTTTCCTCATAGGCCTTCTGAATAGATTCGGCATCAAATCCCCAATGTTGTAGAAAATGCGAATCCTCTCCCGCCATAGCGGCATACTTCAAATTAGATGACAGCTCATCAAACCCCCGCCATTTCTTTTCAATTTTCCAGTCTTTTTCGTTTGTCTTACGCTCAAAACTCCGTTGAATCATCAACCATGTTACCGGCGGATTAATAAAGCGATAAGCAAGTACCCAAATAATGGTAACAGCGAAGTACCAGAGTAAAACACGCTTCGTTATCTGTATAAATCTTTTAAAAGTAAATGGGGCTTTACTTATGTTTTGAAGTTTTCTTCCCGGCATCGCACAAAAATAAAAAAAAAGGCGCCCGATTAGGACGCCTCTTCTTGATTTAGTATTACCCGAAATAAATTTCAGGCAAATAAAAATACGTTATTCAGCAACTACTTCAAAAGGAACCTGAACTTTAACTTCTTTATGAAGATTAAGGTTAGCTACATATTCGCCAACAAATTTAGGCTCGGTTTCGAAAGTAATTCTTCTGCGATCAACATCAAAGCCTTCTTTCTTTAAAGCATCAGCAACCTGAATTGTGTTAACTGCACCGAAAATCTTTCCGCTTTCGCCTGCCTTAGCACCTACTGTAAGCTTAACGCCTTCTAATCTCGCGGCAATAGCAAGAGCATCATTTTTGATTTTATCTTGCTTGAACTGTGCCTGCTTAAGATTTTCCGCTAAAACTTTTTTAGCGGAAGAAGTAGCCAAAGTACCAAAACCCTGAGGAATAAGGTAATTACGGCCGTAACCTGGCTTTACTGTAACGATATCGTCTTTCTCGCCAAGGTTTTTAATATCCTGTTTTAAAATAATTTCCATTTCGCTTACCTCCCTATTTTAATGAATCAGTTACATACGGTAATATACCTATATGACGGGCGCGTTTAACAGCCTGAGCTACTTTACGCTGAAACTTCAAAGAAGTTCCTGTAAGACGGCGAGGTAATAATTTACCCTGATCGTTAATAAACTTCAATAAGAAGTTAGCGTCTTTGTAATCGATGTATTTGATTCCGTTTTTCTTAAAACGGCAATATTTTTTACGGGTATCCTCTACTTTAGGGGCGGTTACGTATTTGATCTGATCTTTTGCCATTATCCTGCTACCTCCTCAGTTTGTGATTTAGCCTCTTTTTTCTGGTTGAAAGCTCCGCTACGTTTTTTCTCACTGTAAGCAATTGCATGCTTATCAAGAGCAACGGTTAAGAAACGCATGATACGCTCATCACGTCTGTATTCAATCTCCAGTTTGTTAATTAATTCACCCGGAGCCTTAAATTCAGTTAGGTGATAGTATCCGGTCGTCTTTTTTTGGATCGGATACGCTAGTTTCTTCAAACCCCAACTATCTTCATTGATAATTTCGGCTCCGTTAGCAGTTAAGATTCCGCGATATTTAGCAATTGCCTCTTTCGCGGTTTCTTCTGATAACAACGGGGTAAGAACGATAAGTGTTTCGTACTGTTGCATTTGTTAATTTTTGTTAATTATTTACCCTTTTTAAGGGGAGGCAAATGTAGTGATAAAAATTATTTTTACAAAGGGTTTTATAAAAAGCAGGCACATGAAAATCAGATACTTAATTAACACAAGTGGCCTTATATTATTTTAATCGCAAAATGCGTGTCAAATCACACCGTAAAATTTATCTTTAACATTGTAGAGTAACCAATAAAAAATAAGATGTATTTGTTTAAAATCTTTCTTGCGGCAGCTTTGCTAACAGTATTCTGTACCTCCCTGGCTCAAGATGTTCAACTAAAGGAAACCCCGGAAAATGTTATTTTAAAGAATGAATACCTCACTGTAACCTTCAATAAGGTTAAAGGAGAAATCAGGGAGATCAAATACGACAAGTATGCGAATATTTTAGGTGATAATGGTGCCGGGTATTTGATGGGGCCGAAATTCAGCATGAATCCCTCCGTTTACAAATTAATAAGAAAGTCGCCGGATTTAATCGAGATCGCATTTGATCATTTCGGCACAAAAAATAATCTAAGATATACACTGCACTATATCATACGGAAAAATACATCCGGAATATATTGCTTTTTAGTAGTTAATCATAAAGCTTCAAACCCGCCGGGTGAATACGGCCAGACCAGATGGGGATTAAGGGCCGACGAGCGATATTTCGACTATCATCTGGTGAGAGACAGCATTCAGGGGCCAATGCCTTCCAAGTCTGATCTTTCTGACGGCGACAAAGTTCAGGACTGGACCTTTAAAATGGCCGATGGCACCATTTACACCAAATACAATTACGCCGATTATATTGAAGGCCGCCATGTTCATGGAATGGCTGGCGAGAAGTCGGGCCTGGGTCTATTCGTTATTCAGGCAAGTCACGAGTATTTAAACGGCGGCCCTACCAAACAATATCAAAATGTACATTCGGGCCCTTTTTTAATTAATATGTTTAAATGCGGGCATTTCCTTTCGGATATCAGGCTTGATAAAACCGACGGCCCGGTTGCAGAAGACTGGACCAAAATACACGGACCTTTTCTGCTCTATGTAAATAAAGGAAAAAACGTGACCGACGCCTGGAATGACGCAAAAAAACAATCGGTTAAAGAAATCAATCAATGGCCTTATTCCTGGATGAATCATAGGGAATATCCGTTGAATCGAGGAATCGTAAGAGGCACTATCGTCCTTAAATCAGGCCCTGCCCTCGCAAACTCGATGGTAGTGCTGGCAGCACCAGGCTCCGACTGGCAGTCTCAATCCAAAGACTATATTTTTTATACCAAAACCGATCAAAACGGAAATTTTGAAGTTAAAAACGTAAGGCCAGGAAATTATACATTATATGCGTATGGTGGCAATTTATTAGATCAATATGTAAAAAATGACATTGTTGTAAAACCAGACTCGGTTACTAATTTGGAAAAACAGGTATGGGAGCCACAGTGGAACGGGCAAACCTTATGGCAAATTGGTCGAGCCGACAGAAGAACGACGGGCTTTAAGCTTGCGGATCAAAAAAGAGACTATGGCCTTTTCGAAAAACCAGTGGCTGACTTAAATTTTGTGATCGGAAAAAGCAAAGAGGCTGAGGACTGGTATTATGCTCAAACCAAACGAGGATCCTGGAATATCGAATTCGACACTCGGGGGCCATTTACGGGCGATGCCACCTTAACAATAGATATAGCAGGAGCAGCAAGATGGCCAATTGTAGAAGTCTGGGTGAATAATACGAAAGCGGGAGTTTTAGACGGCTTGGGAAATGACGCGAGTGTGTATCGGTCGGCTGTTGCGGGAGGCTATTATCAACACAGGCAAATAGTTTTCCCGTCCAGCTTCTTAAATCAGGGTAAAAATATCATCTCATTGAAATTGGCAAAAGTGAATCCTAAAGGCGGAGTAATGTACGATGCTATCAAATTAGAATCGCATTAATTAATAGAAGTTTTTTAAAACTACAAAAGCGCCTTGCGGCGCTTTGTAAACCTAACCTTAAACAAACTATTTTTATAAACTTTAATTAACCAGATACTTCCTTGTACTTGGGCACACCAGTAAAGGTTACAATATAATTCTATGCTAAAGTGCAGAAAAGCAGATTCTGAAATCTCAAATTCATATCTCAAATCTAATTTCTTCTTACTATTTTAGAGGCGATGGATAATTTTATTGTATCGGCGAGAAAGTACAGGCCAGCAACGTTCGAAACCGTTGTAGGTCAGCAACATATCACCAACACCTTAAAAAACGCCATTAAAAACAATCAGCTTGCGCAAGCATTTCTATTCTGCGGGCCAAGGGGTGTGGGCAAAACTACTTGTGCGCGCATTCTCGCAAAAACGATAAACTGTCAGAATTTATCCAGTCAGGTTGAAGCATGCGGCGAATGCGACTCCTGCAGGTCCTTTTTGCAGGGAAACTCTTTCAGTATTCACGAACTGGATGCTGCCTCAAATAATTCGGTAGATGATATTCGCAGTTTAATTGAGCAGGTAAGAATACCTCCGCAAACGGGAAAATATAAAATCTATATCATTGATGAGGTTCATATGCTTTCGCAGGCAGCATTCAATGCTTTTCTTAAAACACTCGAAGAACCGCCCTCCTACGCTATTTTTATTTTAGCGACTACCGAGAAACATAAAATTTTACCCACTATTCTTTCGCGTTGCCAGATCTTTGATTTTAACCGGATTCGCGTGGAGGATATGGCCAGTCACCTGGCTTCTATCGCCGGAAAAGAGAGCGTTGAATTTGACAATGACGGGTTGCACCTCATAGCTCAAAAAGCTGATGGCGGATTACGTGACGCACTATCTATGTTCGACCAGATAGTAAGTTTCTCTAACCGGAACGTTAGCTATAAAGCCGTAATCGACAACCTCAATATTCTGGATTATGATTATTATTTCAGGGTTACTGAAAGCCTTTTGCAGGAAGATGTAGCCAACACACTACTTATATTTGATGAAATCCTGTCAAACGGCTTCGATGGAAACAATTTTATAAACGGTTTGGCATCGCATTTCAGAAATTTGCTGGTAGGAAAAGATGAGAGTACTTTAAAGCTATTGGAAGTTAGTGAGGGGATTCGTCAAAAGTATCTTGCGCAATCTAAAGCGGCGTCGGCTTCCTTTCTTCTTTCGGCTTTAAATATTGCCAACCACTGCGATCTGAATTATAAAAACAGTAAGAACCAGCGCCTGCAGGTAGAGCTCTCACTCATAAAAATCTGCCACATTTCATCGGCATTAACTTTATCAGCTTCCCCGGAGGCATTAAAAAAAAAACCTGATTCCGCAGTAAAAACACAGGAAATTCCTGAAAAAACAAATTCAGACAACCAGGAGAAAACCTCCCCCGCTAAAGAAGAACAGCCATATAGTAGTCCCGATCCTGTTCTGGCAATTGTAAGCGAACCGGTAGCCGAAAAGCCTGTTCCTCCGCCGGCGGAAAAACCTAAAATCACCATTCAGCCTTTAAAGTCAGCACCTTCGATTATCCCTAATCTTAATGATTTAAGTGGCAGCACGGGAAAAGTAGAGGAAGATACTCCGAAATATGTATCAGGCGAAAGCCGGGAGCCGTTTACCTCCGAAAGGCTTATTGAAATCTGGAATGCTTATGCCGCGGATATAAAAAAAACAGGAAAAATCAATCTGTTTACGATAATGACCGCAAATCCTCCAACTCTTTTAGACGACTTTAAAATTGAACTGGTAATTGAGAACCGGATTCAGGAAGAGCTTTTGATGATCGAAAAGATTGATCTGCTGAATTTCTTAAGGTTGAAGCTGGAGAACTTCGGGGTTGACATAATTACACGCCAGGCCGAGCAGAACGAAAAAAAAAGACTTTATACATCGCATGAAAAATACCAGCACATGGCTGCCAAAAACCCCACATTAGAAGAGTTTAGAAAAAAATTCAATCTGGATGTAAATTGAGGTAAAACTTGAAGCAGAAAGGCCCGAAGCCAAAACTTCGCCTTTTGCTTTCTGCTTCAACTTAGGTTATTTCAAAAACTCGCTATCTCCCGTTTCCAAATCATTCTTAGGGTAGCCTTCTTCATCTAAATCATCCCGCTCGTCTTCCGGAGTCATCGCCAATTCTTCATCAAGAGGGTCAACCTGTACTATTTTTCCACTATCGATGTGCATGCCGTACTCTCCGGCTTCAGGCACTTCCGCCGCATCATCATTAGCGCGGTGATATTCATCATTTGCGGTAATATTCGCTTCGTCAAAATCCGAATCAAAGTCGCTGCCGCTTTTCACCGAGGTAGTGTAGGGGTCGGGGTGATCATAGTCTTCATCATCGCTTTTAACATCGATTTCAAAACTATCTTTATCCGGATCGTAAGTTAAATCATCTTTACCCGCGTCGGCGTCTAAATCGTCTTTTATTTCTTTATCTCTATCAAGGTCTTCATCGTTAGAACCTGGATAAAATTTATCTTTCGGGTCTGTCATCGTTCTGTATTTTAATATAAAAGGAACATAGAAGATAAATGTTTGTTACTTAATAGCATTTCGATGAGCCAAACTGTTCTTTATGCAAAATTTATATCTTTGCGGCTTCACAAATTAATAACCAACAAAAATAACATTCATGTCTGTACAGAAAATCAAAGTAGCAAATCCGGTAGTCGAGCTGGATGGTGATGAGATGACCCGCATCATTTGGAAGTTTATTAAAGACAAATTAATTCTTCCGTATCTGGAACTGGATATCAAATACTACGATTTAGGTATCGAATATCGGGATGAAACCAATGATCAGGTTACTATCGACGCAGCCAATGCTATCAAACAGTATGGAGTAGGTATAAAATGCGCCACTATTACTCCTGATGAAGCAAGGGTGGAAGAGTTCAAACTAAAGCAAATGTGGAAATCGCCGAACGGAACTATTCGTAATATTCTTGATGGTACCGTTTTTCGCGAACCTATTGTGATGAGTAATGTGCCGCGTTTGGTTCCTAACTGGACGGCTCCAATCTGTATCGGCCGTCATGCGTTTGGCGATCAGTACCGTGCTACAGATTTTGTTACAAAAGGCAAAGGCAAATTAACTATAAAGTTCAGCCCTGAAGATGGTGGCGAAGAACAATCATTTGAAGTATTTAACTTTAAAGGAGATGGAGTTGCCTTGGCGATGTACAATACAGACGAATCTATTTTCGGATTTGCCCGGGCTTGCTTTAACCAGGCTTTGATGAAACAATGGCCGCTTTATCTTTCTACAAAAAACACCATCCTTAAAAAATACGATGGACGTTTTAAAGATATTTTCGAAGAAGTTTACCAAAAAGAATTTAAAGCGGAATTCGATAAATCAGGCCTTGCTTATGAGCATCGCCTTATCGACGACATGGTTGCTTCCGCATTAAAATGGAACGGAAACTTTGTTTGGGCTTGTAAGAATTACGATGGTGACGTTCAGTCTGATACCGTTGCGCAAGGATTCGGCTCATTAGGCTTAATGACATCAACCCTGGTAACTCCCGATGGTAAAACTATGGAAGCAGAGGCTGCTCATGGTACGGTAACCCGCCATTACAGAGAGCATCAAAAAGGACGCCCGACGTCTACCAATCCTATCGCCTCTATCTTTGCATGGACAAGAGGTTTAGAATTCCGCGGTAAATTAGACAACAATCAGGAATTAATCGATTTCTGTAACAAACTTGAGCAAGTATGTATCGAAACCGTTGAAAGCGGAAAAATGACCAAAGACCTTGCTATAACCGTTAAACCTAAAGTTGAACACGGTACAGATTATTTATACACCGAGGAATTTTTGGATGCAATTGACCAAAACCTTAAAGCAAAACTAGGTGCATAACTCTCAATAAAACAATAAAGGCCTCCGATGATGAGGCCTTTATTATTTTATTCACACAGCCACTTTTACTTCCATAGGCACAATATTCGACGATTCCAGATATTCTTCGCAATTAAAAACAGAGAGTCGGCTATTCAGAATTTCAATTTCTCTCTCTTTTACATTATAGTAAAACTGGTTATTACCGGGGAACTGCTCGTTATGCCCCCTCCTAATTTCATTTTTAAGTTCTTCCAGAGAATTATAGCGCTTAAAAAAGCGTTTATTACCATGACGTTTAAATAGTATATACATATTCAGCATTATTAGAATAGATATATACCTAACATCAGAAATTGAATTATGATGTATTTATTTCACAATCAGGTATTTGTTTTTCAAAATGTGGTTTATACTATGCTGATGATAGTTTATTCCCCTCTCGAGTCTTGCTTAAATTGGAATCATTCATTGTAAAAACTACTCTCTAAATTCTCAATTGCGTATAAAATTCACCCTATATCGCCCTTACGATAGATTTTTATCGATTTCTATAGTTTAATTACGGTATTTGATTAAAGTTTAACGCAATAACCGAGAAATATTTAATTTAGGGGCTTTTAAATAAAACTATGATTATAATAGCTGACGGAGGCTCGACTAAAACCAACTGGTGCCTTCTGAATGATGAAGGTAAAAAAATCTATTTCAACACCGAAGGGTACAACCCTTATTTTGTAGATGGTGAATACATAATACAATCATTAAAGAAAAACCTTCCTGAAGACCTTCAATACGATAAAATCACGGAAGTGAATTTTTATGGTGCCGGAGTTCATAATGAGGAGAAGGCAAACGAGTTAAAAGAGGCTTTCGCGGTAATTTTCCACAGCAGTAAAATTTTTGTCGGGCACGATTTACTGGCCGCCGCCCGTGCGCTTCTCGGAAAACAAACCGGCTTTGCTGCTATTTTGGGCACCGGAACTAACACCTGCATTTATGACGGGCACGACGTAAGTTATCAAATCGATTCGGGAGCATATATTCTGGGAGATGAAGGAAGCGGTTGTTATATCGGGAAGAAACTTTTAGTAGATTACCTGAGAGGCTATATGCCCGAAGCTGTTAGAGCCAGTTTTTGGGAAACTTACAAGCTTAGCCCTGATGATATTCAGGAAAACGTTTATTCAAAACCACTGGCGAATCGTTTTTGCGCGCAGTTCAGCAAGTTTGTATACGACAATACAGTAAATATCGAGTATACCCGAAACCTTGTAAAAACCTCATTTGAGGACTTTTTCAAAAACCTTGTAAGTCATTACCCCGACTATCAAAAATACGAGCTTAACTGTATCGGATCAGTAGCATATAACTTCAGGAATGTGCTGGAAGACGTTGCATCCGAATACGGAATGAAGCTTGGCAAACTTATTCGATCACCAATAGATGATTTGGTTGCATTTCACATTGAAAATCCCTCTTAATAAATAAGGCCTTAAAACGAAAAGCTCCTACATATCGCAGGAGCTTTTTCGTTTAATCTTCTTTCATAAACGAAAGTTCTTTCTGAAATAACTTTGCGTATTTCCGCCTGTCGAACTTGTATAAAGTAGCCGCCCTGTATGACACCCCGCGTTGCTTTTCGCCAAGCTCCTTCAAAATACCATAATTTAACATCTTTTTCCGGAAGTTCCTTTTATCAAGCTTCTTATTTAATATAGATTCGTAAACGTGCTGTAATTGGGTTAGCGTAAACTTTTCGGGCAGCAATTCGAAGGCGATGGGCTGATAGCTAATTTTTCGTCGAATCTTCTGAAGGCTTTTTTCAAAAATAGCCGTGTGATCGAATGCCAATTTCGGTAGCTCCGATACCGGATGCCAGAAAGCCTTTTTCGCATAGTTGGTAACCGGCTTTAATTCTTTGTGCCCGGTAAGCCTTATCATGGCATAATAACCTACGGTGATTACTCTCCCGTCAGGGTGCCTGTTTACTTCACCAAATGTATAGAGCTGCTCCATGTAAATATCTCCCAAACCCGTAAGCTCGTACAAAATGCGTTCGGCCGCCACATCAATCCCTTCGTTATGCTCAACAAACAAGCCCGGCAATGCCCACCAATCTTTATAGGGATCTTCATTTCGCTCTATTAAAAGAATTTTCAATTCGCCTTCCTGAAAACCGAAGATGACACAATCTATAGTAAATACTGATTCAAATACGGGTAACCCTGGTTGCAAAATATTTTGATTTTGGTTAAATATAATCCTTTTCACAAAGGTGAAAAAAATAATTACAATAATCATACTTAGTGTAGAAATTACACCTTATATTCGTAAAAAAAAATTCACGTTGAGTACTATCAATAAAATAGGAGTTTTCACTTCGGGTGGCGATGCTCCTGGCATGAATGCCTGTATTCGTGCCGTTATAAGAACAGGATTGTATTTAGGAAAAAAAATGGTGGGCATACACCAGGGATACCAGGGTATGATTGACAAAAAGTTCAGTGATATGGACTCGAAATCGGTCGCACACATTATTCAGCAAGGCGGAACTATTTTAAAAACAGCACGTTGTTTAGAGTTCAGAACACCCGAAGGCCGTGCAATTGCCTATAAAAATCTAAAAGAGCAGGGAATCGATGCGTTGGTTGCTATTGGCGGCGACGGCACCTTTACCGGAGCCGAAATTCTATCAAGAGAATATGATATTCCGGTTATGTGTATTCCCGGTACTATCGATAACGATTTATACGGCACTGATTTTACACTGGGATACGACACCGCAACAAATACTGTAATTGAAGCGATTGATAAAATAAGAGATACGGCTGCTTCTCATGACCGGTTGTTTTTTGTTGAAGTAATGGGTCGCGATTCGGGCTGCATCGCACTTCGTGCCGGAGTAGCTGCCGGAGCTGAAGCCATTTTACTCCCCGAAAAAGAAACCGCGATTGACGAACTGATTGTAAAGCTTGAAGCCGGAGCCGATCAGCATAAAAGTTCAAGTATTGTAATTATCGCCGAAGGTGAAAAAAATGGCGGCGCATATAATGTGGCCAAACATGTTAAAGAAAAATTCAATTTTTACGATATAAAAGTTACTATTCTTGGGCACCTGCAACGTGGCGGAACACCCAGCAGCTTCGATCGTATCCTGGCCAGCCGTATGGGTTATGCTGCTGTAAATGCATTGGTGGCTGGTGAAACCCGAAAAATGGTAGGATTAAGAGGTAATGCAATGGAATTAACCGAGCTTACTGAGGCGATAAATAATCATTCTTTTAAACTGGAAGAAGACTTAATGGAGATGTCGTATATTTTATCTTTGTAGATGATAGCAGTGGTTTATAGCGGATCGAGGTTTGCGGATTGGAAGCTTTCTGATAAGGGAGAGATTATAGCCAATTTTAAAACCCCCGGTATTAACCCTTTTTTTAACGACGAAAAGTCAATCACTCATCTCTTAAATAAAACCAACGAGTTAATTTACCATGCCGAAGAAATCAAGCGTATTTATTTCTACGGTGCGGGCGCGTTTTCAAAAAGCAGGCAGCAAACTATTGAAAACGCCTTTATAAAATTTTTCAGATATAGCAAGGTTTCTGTAGAACACGACCTGGCTGCCGCAGCTATCGCCACCTGCCAAGACAAACCCGCGATTGTGGGTATTTTAGGAAGCGGTTCTAACTCAGCCTACTTTAACGGAAAAAAAATTAAAGAAAATAATTTCGGCCTTGGACATGTTTTGGGTGACGAAGGTTCTGCGAACTGGATGGGAAAGGTATTGCTAAGAGATTATTTAACCGGCGACCTTCCAAACAAATTTCAGCAAAGCTTTCATTACAAATACTCCCTGGACCGCAAACAAATTTTGGATAAGGTTTATAAGCAAGCCTATCCCGCACTTTTTCTAAGTTCTTTTGCCGACTATCTGCTTGAGCATAAAACCGAACAATATGTAAAAAATCTGGTAACCTGCGGATTTGAAAAATATTTTGAAATCTATATTATCCCTCTGTTTAAACAGCATCCAGGTTTGCCTTTGCACTTTGCGGGAACCATAGCCGCCGGATTTGAGGACTGGCTGATTGAAGTAAGCGATAAATATGAAATTAAAGTTACATCTGTAGTAAAAGAACCTATATATAACATATTAAGTTATTACGCTAATAAAAATTAAATCATATAAAAATCCAAAGCTCTGCCGTAACTTGGCAGGCAAATTGAGAGAATTAGAAACAATAAAATAAAATAAAGATGAAAATTGGAATTAACGGTTTCGGCCGTATCGGCCGCTTAGCTTTTAGAGCAGCTTCATTAAGAAATGATATAGAGATTGTTGGAATCAATGACCTGGTAGAGCCTGATTATATGGCTTATATGTTAAAATACGATTCGACACACGGGAAATTCGAAGGCACTATTGAAGTGAAAGACGGCAATCTGGTTGTAAACGGAAAAACTATCCGTGTTACTGCCGAGAAAGACCCCGCAAACCTTAAATGGGATGAAGTTGGCGCTGAAGTAGTAATAGAATCAACTGGTTTATTTTTAACTCAGGAATCGGCGGGAAAACATATCCAGGCTGGTGCTAAGAAAGTGGTTATGTCGGCCCCTGCTAAGGACGATACCCCAACGTTTGTAATGGGTGTAAATCATAAAGAATTAAAAGCAGATCAAAATATCGTTTCAAACGCATCTTGCACAACAAACTGCCTTGCTCCGATAGCAAAAGTTCTTAATGATAAATTCGGTATTCTTGAGGGATTGATGAGTACCATCCATGCGGTTACCGCAACTCAAAAAACAGTTGACGGGCCATCAGCGAAAGACTGGAGAGGCGGACGCGGTGCTTACCAAAATATCATCCCCTCGTCTACCGGTGCTGCAAAAGCGGTTGCTTTGGTTATCCCGGCATTGAAAGGAAAACTAACAGGTATGGCTTTCCGTGTACCTGTTGCGGATGTTTCTGTAGTTGATTTAACTGTTAGATTAGAAAAACCAGCATCTTACGAAGCAGTTAAAGCTGCGATGAAAGAGGCGTCAGAAGGCGAGCTTAAAGGTATCTTAGGTTATACAGATGAAGAGGTTGTTTCTTCAGACTTTATCGGCGAAGCCCGTACATCGGTATTTGACGCTAAAGCGGGTATCGCATTAAATGACAACTTCGTTAAAGTTGTTTCATGGTACGATAACGAATGGGGATATTCAAATAAGATTATTGACCTTGTTCAATTAATCGGAACATTAAAATAGATCGATAATTCGAAACTAAAAAGCCCTGGACAAATGTCATTTTGTCCGGGGCTTTTTTAGTTTATTGCTTTTTTACCAGATAGGGCGCAATCGCTTTTACCCAAATCTCATATCCCTTATCATTAAGGTGTACCGCATCCTCTCTGTATAACTCCGGACGAAGCTGTCCTCGCCGGGTAAGAGGCGTAAAAACATCAATAAACACAGCCTTCTCCTGCGAAAGTATGTATGATTTTAACAAAGCGTTGCATTCCCGAATCAAAGGGATATAATGTTTACGACCGGGACATGGTTTAATTGAAATGTATGCTATGGCAACTTCTGGCATTTCTCTTCTAATGGTTTCGAAAAGAACCTTAAAGCGGCCTAGCAGCATTATGGCTGTAACCGTGTCTGACAGCAGATCATTCTCACCGCTATAAATTACAATTTGCCGGGGATGGTAGGGAAAAATAATGTCCTTTGCATAGTGCTTGGCGTCTAAAAGGGTAGAGCCGCCAAAGCCCCTGTTAATGGCTCCGTAATCCTTAAACACAACTTCGAGATCGTTCCACAATTTTATTGATGAACTGCCAATAAAAAGCAGCCCCTTTGGCGGAGGGAAATTTAGACTATCCGCCCTTTTGAAAGCCGATATTTCGGCATCCATTGAAACGATTTCCTGTGGCTTCTTCTGACACGATATAAGTACTATAGCCAAACATAACAGGGTTCCTAAAAACTTCACATCATTTATTTGAAATACGAAACAATATAGGAAATCAAAATAATAAGGAACCGGATATAAAAATAAAAAGCCCATACCTTTTCAGATACGGGCTCAACTATATTATCTATTATTATAAGAACTTTGGCAATAATTTTTTACCGAATCGATAACCCAAAGTAACCTCATGAGTTGCGTTATTTATTTGCCCCTCTCCAAATCCAAACTGATAGCTGTAGCCAACTTGCAGATTACTATTTGCCACTAATGAAGCAATAAAAGAAAGCTCGTTGTTACTGCGATAGTTAACACCCAGTCCATAAGTATCCTTCACATAAAATGTTGTTGACAGATCAAGTTGAGCAGGGATGTTATCCGTATATGCTAATAAAGCAGCTGGCTTAATTTTAAAGTCAGCTCCCAATTGCTTAAGATACCCGGCTGTTAAGTAATACATATTGGTATAGTACTTATTCTCCCTGTCGGCTTTACTCAAATTAAAACGAGGCAAAGATGCGCCAACATAATAATTATTCGAATATATCATTACACCCAAGCCAACATTCGCTTTGTTATCAGTATTGGGACTATTAGTAAACGACGGGTCACTCGCATCCACATTATCAACTTTATAATTTCTAAAACCCACACTTACAGAAGTAGCGAAAAAACTTTTCGACGAGATCTGTACTGATTTTGAGAAGAAAGCATTCAAATCAGTTAGGTTCTCCGGCTTCATGTTATCATTTCTGATAATAATACCAGCTGTTCCTTTGATAGACTTTATGGGCATGCTTCCATTGAATAAGAAAGTCGAAGGAGCATCATCAATTCCAACAAATTGTTTCCTGGCTACCAGGTTTGCGTTTCCGGCCTCATCAAGGGATGAATACGCGGTATTAAACGGCGTTAGATTGTTCATATACTGGGTAAAGCTGGGAGTATTTTGAGCAAACGCGGTAAAAGCGAGCCCTTGTACTAGTAGTATTCCCCTGATAGATTTATTTATAAGTGTTCTCATTATATCTATTTACAATATGTCGTTTAATATTTTAAAACTAAGTAACCTGTTTTCTTTTCCCAGTTATTAGAAACCTTATATTCTATAATGCAATAGTAAGTTCCCTCTGGAAGGAAATCGCCGCCTGAGCTTGATTTACCTGCGAATACTTTATCAGCATTATTATAGTTCTCAGATTTAAATACTTTGGTTCCATTATTATTGATGATCGTTACCCGGTTTTTAGGATAGTTAGCTAATCCGTCGATAATTAGGAAATCATTCTTTCCGTCGCCATTTGGCGTTACAGCCTGAGTAAAGGAAACTAGTTCACCTGCCGCGTCTTCTACTTTAACGGGAACCTTAATCTCAGCCGACAAATAATTAGCATCACCTGCCTGGGTAATGATAACACTCGACTCTCCGATTTTAACACCGCTAAGAACTGTTCCGTTAAGTGCTACAGGACGTGAATTAGCCAACGTATAAACTACTGGCTGGCCAGAGCTTGCCTGTGCGTCAAGAGTAACTTTATCACCCACTTTCAATACCGGAACATCTGTTAAAGTAATGGTTTGTGCTGCTTTGTTAACTACTAACTGACGGGTTATCGGAGCCGGAGTACCAGAAAAATATCCAGATGGAGTACCAACACTTGCGGTAATATCAGTTGTGCCGGCACCAACAATATGCACCTTGCCGTTTACTATGGTTGCCACAGCTGTATTTGAACTTGTATAAACAACCGCATCACCAGTACTAACAGCCAGCGGATCGAAATCTATATCGCCATAAGTTCTAGTATTAAGCGGATCGAAGCTTAAGGCCTGTGGTTTAGGAAGCACTGTTAAAGTACCTGGCTGAAAATTAAACGCATAGTTTGTGGAATTACCCCCGCTCGCTGTGAGAGCATTTAAGTAGACACCGGGTTTCAAAATATGTTTTCCGGTGCTAGAAAGTATTAAATCAAGGTTATTAGCATCTACAATTAATTTATTATTACTTGTGGATGGCTTTGTAATAATAACAGACTCATCATCGAGTGTTGTAGTACCAAATGCCTTGGTAAAGCCGGTATATTCTAAATCCCAAAGAGTTGGAAGCGGATCCTCTTCTCCGAAATATCGTGTGTAATCCTTTACCTTGACAGTAAGTGGAGCTTTATTGATAGTTAGAGCGGCTGTTACAGTTGCGGTAGCCGGATTTGTCAAATCCCCAACTAAATTCCCGGCAGTAATGTTTACAGTACCTGCCTGTACTATTCGAATTTTTGTCGGGTCGAGGAGAGTATTTGCTAAGGCTTGGTTAGCACTGGTGTAAGTAACCGGAATTCCTCCAAGAGCTACCCCAGGATTTATGTCTGCATCCCCGTAGGTTGCACTCGTAGGTAGCATTTTTACATTCACAGTTAGTATCTGCTCTTTTGGAAATGCGGGTAATATTCCGGGCTTTCCTGCTTGGAACGCAGTAATGATAGTACTACCAAACCCTTCAAAATGCAGTTTATCATTAACGATTGTAACTACGTTCGGGTTGCTGCTTGTAAATGTCAGCGGCACATCAGTCATTGTACTATTTAAGACAATAGCAGTATTGGTGGGATTAGCTGCAGTTCCGGTGGAAGCTGTCGGAGCAATATCAATGGCACTAAAAGGCCTAACGATCGATGCAGGGGTAAATGTAATTAACGGACGATCTACGATTAAAACCTGTATAGCATCCGCAGGCTGATTAAATGAAGATAATGCTGATGATTGAGAGGCCCTGATCTGAGTAACACCCATACCCACCATTCGAATCATATCGTTTTCAATAACGGCAACTTCCGGGTTACTACTTGTGTAAACAATTGGGGCAAATGGAAAAGAAGCTGTTGCTGCAGGTGCAACCGGAGCCGTGCCGAAAGGAAGAGTCCTGTTTGCTGCTATAGTAAGTGTGGGAGGAGTAATGGTAAATACAGCACTTTTTGAGATTGAACCTGCCTGATTTGCTGTGATATTCGCAACCCCAACCCCCTGAGCTCTAACAACCCACGTTCCGTTAAGATTTTCCACTTTAGCTACAGCTGGATTATCGCTGACAAACGAAAGTGGAAAGTCTGCTACCGAGCGTGTAGAAGTTGCTCCGTGCGCAATATCAGGTATAGATAACGCCTGAGTTTTATTAGCGAAAGTAATTACACCGGTAACCGCAGGAGTTACTGTAATCGTTTGAGAAAAGTCTGCTACACCGGAGCCGGGCTGGCTGGCAGTAATAACAGCCTGCCCCACGCTAAGCAATTTTAAGCTAGAGCCTGACACTCTGGCTACCGTAGGGTCGCTACTGGTATAAGTAATGGGAGTTAGTGTTAATGTACTTGTTGCATTAAGAGTAAAGTCAATAGGATAAATAGGTTTTGAGCCAAGTGCTGGAAAAGTTAATTGAGGAGGCAATACTTCTAACACCTGACTAACATCTGCAACACCCGTTCCAGCCTGAGAGGCGGTTATAGTGACTGTTTTAGGAGCTGAGACTTTTTCAACATAGCGGAGCTTATTTCCATCAACAATACTTACAACTGCCGGATCACTACTTGTATATGTTATTGGAACAGAGGAAATTGAGCTTGTAGCCGTTAGAGTAAAATCTACATCTGTAAAAAACTTAGATCCCAGGGAACCAAAAGTTATTGCGGACGGATTAATTGTCAAAGCTCTTGTGACAGCCACTGGCGCAGTTACAAAAGGTACCGGAACTGGTTGCGAAGCTGTAATATTAACTGTACCCGGGGCAACAAACCGAATTTTTCCGTTAACAATTACCGCCTTAGTTTCATCGCTACTACTAAAAATTATCGGCGCGGTAGCCGTGGGGAAGGTACTGGTGGCAACCGGGGTAAAGTCTACATCTGAAAATAATTGGGCCGCAGGTGCGTTGAAGGTAATTACAGCAGCAGTAACAGCTTGTGCATTTGCTGCGGAAGTAGCCGACGCTGCAGGGGTTGTAGCAGTTGCCGCCTGAGTAGCTGTAATCGTTGCACTTCCGGTTCCAACAAAACGCAGTTTTGTTTTCTGGTAAACTAATACCGCATTAGGATTACTACTAGTAAATGTAATAGGAACAATAGCCTGAGATATAGTACTTGTTGTGGTGGCAGCTAAGTCTACATCGGTAGCACCAACGACTTTAGAAGTAAACGCCGGTAATGTAATTGTAGGTGCTGTAACAGTAATTGTTGCCGTAGCCGTTTTAGTGGTAAACTTGCTATCTCCTGTTTGTGTAGCAGTGATAGTTACAGGGCCGCCAACAGCTTTAAACCGAATTTTATTATCAACAATAGAAATAAAATTATTTGTGGGTACAGTATATGTTATTGGATAAAGATTTTTATCAATTAAACTGCTCGTTGCACCCGGGTCCAGATCGGTGGTGGTAAAGGCCCTGTTGCCCAATGCCGCAAATGTAAGCGTATGTGCTGTAGACTGGGTTACGGTTAAAAGCACCCCCGGGCTTGTTACGGCATTAAATTGTGAGTTTTCCGCTTGTCTGGCAGTAATTGTAGTTGAACCTAATCCCACATAGTGGATCTTATTATTCACAACAGTTGCAACAGCAGGATCACTGCTTTCATATATAATATTAGCGGGAGCGTTGTAAGTAGTTAGCGAAAAATCTGTTGTAGTAAAAGTTTTAGCACCCAAAGCTGGAACAGTTAGAGCAACTACGGAAAGAGTCTGAGTCGAAGTGCCGACATTGTATCTCGCATCACCAACTTGAGAAGCCGTAATCACAGCAGAACCAACTCCTACGATACGAATTTTGTCGTCTACTATAGTGGCAACCGCTGTGTTTCCACTGCTATAAGTGACAGGTAAGCCAGAACTTGCGGTAGCGGCAGGATCAAAATCCTTTCGCCCTAAAATCTGATTGGCTGCAATTGCTGGAAAAGATATGGTTTGATTCGCTTTTGTGGCAACATTTATAGTTACCTCAGCGACAGTTTCATTGAACAATAAATCCGCGGGCTGGGTGGCGGTTATTTTTACCTGCCCCAATCCGGTATAACGCAATTGATTATTTACGATTGTTGCAACAGCGGGATTGTTTGTACTAAAAACTATTGATGCCGGTGAAACAGCATTTACTACAATCGGAACATCTGACCCTGATATAGTGGTTGAAGGTGCGGTAATAGTAAGATTAGAAACAGCAAAAGTTGATGTTGCGTTCGGTGCAGCACTAAATACACCATTACCTACTTGAGAGGCGGTGATAGTTACAGAACCGATACCAACAATATGCACTTTATTATCCACAATAGTTGCTACCGCTGTATTGTTGCTACTATAAGTAACGGGTAAACCGGAGGATGCAACTGCTCCCGGATCAAAATCTTTTCGCCCAACGATTTGAGCTGGTATAGCCGAAAACGTTATGGTTTGAGTCGCAACCATAACATTCGCTCTATGCTCTGAACTAATAGGCGTGTTAGCACTAACTGAACAGAATGGCGATAGACCACCCATCAACAAGATAAATAAGTAAATTTGTTTCATTAGTTTAATTTAAATAATACTATTTGCTGCAAAGCACAATCACGATTCTGTTTGCAACTTAATTGGACCTGAATTTTCGTGATTATTGTTGTTAAGTATTAAAAGGGGTACAAAACTTAACAACCTGAGAAGAGTATTCGATAGTAAAAGTTACATCCATATATCTTAATTATAATTACAAATTGGTTAAAATAATCAGGGTGCTACCTAATTAGTGCAACTATTATAGAGATAAAATAAGCACATGGCAACCTGCTGTGTCCTGCCTCATAAAACAGACGCACAAGATTCAAGGATACTTTATAAAAATTCAATAAACAACTACTGCATTGTTTGTAAAATTGAAAAACTTTATAATGAAAAAAGACAATATTGCTAAAACTCTAAAAATAAAAAAACACTGAAAAATGACCTACTTTTGGTTTTAGTCATCTTTTTCAAAAAAGCCTGGCTGTATTTTTACATACACGCATATAGATCAATAAGACCCTACCAAAACTTCGCCGTTCGGTTAAATCGTTTTAACACCAAACCAGTTAAAGGAGGTAAATTAATTATTGCAGACTGGGCTTTTCCCTGCCAGTTAACCGGCTCACTTGAAAAGTCCTGCTGTAAATCGAAGCCGCTTCCATAGTACTCTTTTTCATCCGAATTAAAGATCACCTGCCAATCGCCGTGGTGCGGCAAACCTATCCGGTAATTCGGGCGGGGAACCGGGGTCATGTTCAAAACAATTACGAGCTTATTATCGGCTTGATTTCCCTTACGACAATACACTAAAACCGACTGCTCGGCATCATTAACTTCAATCCATTCAAAGCCGTCCCATTCAAAGCTCTTTTCAAATAAGGCGGATTCTTTTCTATACAAATGGTTCAAGCCTTTAACAAGTTCTTTCATCCCTTTATGAGGAGCGAAATCCAGAAGGTGCCAATCAAGAGAGGTATTTACGTTCCACTCTGAGGTTTGGGCGAATTCATCACCCATATACAGCAACTTAGCACCGGGATGCGTAAACATATACGTATAAAGAAGCCTGAGATTAGCGAAACGCTGCCATTCATCACCCGGCATTTTATAGATCAAAGATTTTTTGCCGTGCACCACTTCATCATGTGAAAGGGGCAGCATGAAGTTTTCTGTGAAAGCATACACAGTGCTAAAGGTAATCTGGCTGTGATGGTATTTCCGGTGAACCGGGTTTTGCTCAAAATATTTTATGGTATCGTTCATCCAGCCCATCATCCATTTCATTCCGAAACCTAAGCCGCCCGTAAACACCGGCTTGCTTACGCCCGGAAAAGCGGTTGATTCTTCGGCTATCGTTTGCACATCAGGAAAAGCGGCATAAACGGCTACGTTAAACTCTTTCAAAAAGCTAATCGCTTCCAGATTCTCACGCCCGCCAAACTTATTAGGAATCCACTCTCCCTCCTTACGTGAATAATCGCGGTAAAGCATGGAAGCCACGGCATCTACTCGAAGTCCGTCGATATGAAAGCGATCCATCCAGAATAAGGCGTTGCTTATCAGGAACGCCCTTACTTCATTTCTTCCGTAGTTAAATATATACGACTTCCAGTCGGGGTGAAAGCCTTCCCGCTCATCGGCATGCTCGTAAAGATGAGTTCCGTCGAACTTATAAAGGCTATGAATATCTCCCGGAAAATGAGAAGGAACCCAGTCTAAGATTACTCCGATACCATTCTTGTGCAGCTCTTCTATGAGAAACATAAGATCTTGCGGCGTACCATATCTGGATGAAGCGGCAAAATACCCCGACACCTGATATCCCCATGAAGGATAAAAGGGATGCTCCATTACCGGCATAAACTCTACATGTGTAAAGCCCATTTCCTTAATATAAGGCACCAGCCTTTCGGCGAGCAAACGATAACCGAGAAAGGTTTCAGGATTTTCGGGACTACGCATCCAGGAACCCAAATGCAACTCGTAAACCGAATAAGGACTGGTTAAGGCATTGTTTTCGTGCCTGTTTTCCATCCAGTCGGTATCTTCCCACTCGTACCAGGTATCCCAAACGATAGAAGCTGTACGTGGCGGTTCTTCCCATCTCAACGCATAAGGATCAGATTTCTCTAATTCTTCATTTTGCTGCGACCGGATAAAGAATTTGTAAACTTCGCCATTACCGATATCAGGGATGAAGCCTTCCCAAATGCCCGAACTATCCCAGCGCACAAATAAAGCATGCGCCTGGCGATTCCATCCGTTAAAATTTCCGATTACAGAAACGTAGGCGGCGTTTGGAGCCCAAACAGCAAAATACGTACCTCTTCGGCCTTGTACTTCCGTTACATGGGAGCCCAGCTTCTCGTATAATTTATAATGCTTTCCTGACCGGAATAGATGGATATCAAAATCGGTTAACTTCGAAAATACTACTACAGCATTCTCTAAGGGTTTGTTATCGATGGCAGAGGTATTCTCCGCAGATTTAACTGATGAAACCTTCTTAACCGGTTTTGTTATCTTCTTTTTCTCCATTATCTCAGAACCTGAATCTCTTTAAAGTTTTTATTGGCTTTTACTACAACACGTTTAAGCTCATCAAAGTTTAAACTTTGATTTTGTTCTCTGCCATCTATTATTAGTTTCGATGGCTGGAATGGTAAACCTATCAATTTTAATTCATAAGTTTCATATCTCGGAGTATATAAGCCGTCGGAACTTTGTTTAATAATGCAGGAGCCAGAGTCGCCTTTTACAACAAACTTCTTTTCAGTATAAATATCCTGTTCGTAAGCAAAGGTATCTCCGTGATCCTCGTAGTAAAACGAATTCACCTCGTAACCAGAATAATAAATCTGGAACTTAATTTCATCAGGTTCAATTTCGCCGACATATTGCATTAAGGGCCATTCCGGAATTACGGAGCCGGCTTTTACAAAGATCGGCATGCTGTCGAGAGGGGTTAACACATCATGCTCCCTACCTCCTTCCATTAGTTCATGCGACCAGTAATCATACCATTTTCCTTTCGGAAGATAAACCATTTTAGATTTCTGGCCGGGTTGGAATACCGGTGAAATAAGAATTTTATCACCGAACGTAAATTCATCCTCTCGATCACGGTTTAAAGGCACATCCTGCTCAAGCATAACCATAGGCCTCAAAATCGGAAATCCGTATTTATGATGCTCCCAATAAGCAGAAT
The DNA here is from genome assembly GCA_014380615.1 of Sphingobacteriaceae bacterium. GTDB lineage: Bacteria > Bacteroidota > Bacteroidia > Sphingobacteriales > Sphingobacteriaceae > Paradesertivirga. The sequence continues at coordinate 58,976 of JACMJM010000013.1, read as the reverse complement.
AGATATATGGCATAAGCCTGTACCGAAGTTCTATAAACTTGCGGTTGATGTCTTCGTACTCTTTACCGAAACTCCAGGGCTCGCGTTCACGGGTATCTCCGGCGGAGTGAGCCCGCATAAACGGAGAAAACACTCCCAGCTGTATCCATCGGGTGAATAATTCACCATCAGGTTCTCCGGTAAATCCGCCGATATCGGTTCCGCACATCGAAATGCCGGAAATCGATAGGCGCTGACATTGAATAGATGCTAATTTTAAATGATCCCATGAGGCAAGGTTATCACCGGTCCACACCGAAGAATAACGCTGAACTCCCGAATAACCCGAACGGGTAATTGTAAAGGGCCGCTTATTTTTGAAAAGCTTTTTCAAGCCATCATAAGTAGCGCGAACCATTTGCATTCCATACACATTATGTGCTTTACGGTGCGAGCCGCGATGTCCGTCGTACTGATGCCTTACGTCATTAGGGAAGGAACCGGAGCCAAAAACGGCAGGTTCATTCATATCATTCCAAACTCCGGCAACGCCATCCTCAACTAAACCTTTAAACAATGTCCCCCACCACTCTCTTACTTCAGGATTTGTATAGTCAGGAAACTGGCAACGGCCAGGCCAAACATGGCCTTCCATAAAATAATCATCGCTGCGGCGGCAGAAATATTTCTTATCCTTCCCCTCTTTAAACACCCAGTAATTCTCATCCACCTTAATTCCGGGATCGATAATTACCACTGTTCTGAATCCATCATCAAGAAGCTCTTTAATCATCTTCTTTGGGTCCGGAAAATATTTCTTATTCCATGTAAAGCAGCGATAACCGTCCATATAATCTATGTCCAGATAAAGTGCGTCGCATGGTATTTTTCTATCTCTGAAATTTTTAGCTAAGGCCTTCAGTTTACTCTCCGGGTAATAACTCCAGCGGCACTGATGATAACCCAAAGCCCACTGAGGAGGCATTGGATGGGTACCGGTTAAGCTATGGTAGCGTTTTACCACATCCATCATATGGGGCCCGTGAATATAATAATACTGCAATTCGCCTCCATCGGCCCAGAAAGAAATTTTTTCTACATCCTGATGCGCAAAATCGAAGTGTGTTTTGTAAGAGTTATCGAAAAATATTCCGTAACTGACATTATCCTTCACACCTAAGTAAAACGGGATGGCCCGATACAACGGATCCTGATCTCTGGCAAAGGAATAAGTATCGGTAGCCCAGTTTTGAAAACGCTTTCCGCGGATATTGAAATTTGTGGGCTTATCGCCAAGTCCGTAGAATGATTCGTCGGAATGGCACCTCTTGGTACAATACACGTAATAGCCGCCAAAATCAACATTTTCTTCCCAATGCATTGTCGAGTAGTCGCTATTGATAACCAGGCTGACGTTGTCTTCGAAAGAAATAAGAAAATCCTTCTTATCAATAACACAGGCAACAGTATTCGTTTCAACCCTGTAATTTTCTTCGGTTTCTTTGAATGAAAACACTGTTACCCGCTGTTCCAATTTCGGAACGGCGTATGAAAAGTCTTCCAGAAAAGTTCCGTGGGGAGCTAATCGAACTCTTATTATTTCATCGCTAACCACCCTGATTTCAACCTGGGCACTGCCATCAGAAAAATAAAAGTTATTGTCTTTTTTAGTGTATTCTACAACGCTTTGCAGGTAAACTTTTTCTATCGGCTTGAGGCCGATTATAGGGTTGTTTACGTGTTGCACCCCTTCTTCTAATTGCTCAATACTAAATTCCGGCAACTCCGGCAAAGGATCTTTCTCAGTCATTCAATTCCAATAATCACGCTGATAATCTATAGCATCGGATGACATTACCAGCTTTCCAAACCATACTACCTTTTGAACGGCTATAGACGTTCTTAGTTTTAAGGGGAGTAAATAAACTCTTTTTCTATGCAAGTATATATAAATACAGCACCTAAATATAGAAAAAAGTGTTGAAACATATTTTAACGCATTAAAATAAGCATACAAAGTGCTTTTTATTTTAGGTTGGGATTGATTTTAACATTTTGTGTGAGTGCACAGGTTAATTTGACCATCAACTTTCTATTAGAAAATATAATACTAATATCTTTGCGAAGTGGAACTGATATCCCCCGAACAAATTTTTTCTATTCAATCTGAACATGATTTTGAGGCCTTGGCTTTAAAAATATTTGGTTATCAGGCTAAAGAAAACGCAATTTATTCAACTTTTACACAGGCCCTGGGGGTTAATAGTGAGGCCATAAATGATATTAGCCAGATTCCGTTTTTACCAATCGAGTTTTTCAAATCTCACACTATTAAATCCGGCGGTGGGCATCCCGAAGTTATTTTTACAAGCTCGGGAACTACCGGTGCCCCACAAAGCAGGCATCCGGTGATGGATCTTTCGTTGTACATCAAAAGTTTCGGTAAAGGATTCAGCCATTTTTATGGAGATATCAAAGATTACACCATTCTCGCTTTGCTCCCCTCCTATCTGGAGCGCGAAGGATCCTCTTTGATTTATATGGTTGATGCCCTGATCAAAGAGAGCAATAATTCTGAAAGCGGATATTTTCTCTACAATCATGATGAACTTCACTTGATGCTACATCGCTTAAAAGCTGAGAAAAGAAAGGTGATTTTAATCGGTGTAACCTATGCCCTGCTCGATTTCGCAGAAGCTTATAAGATTGATTTTCCCGAATTAATTATTATGGAAACCGGAGGCATGAAGGGAAAACGTAAAGAGTTGATCCGGGAGGAACTTCATGAGTTATTATGTGCGGGCTTTGGAGTTTCAAACATCCATTCCGAATATGGCATGACAGAACTCCTTTCTCAGGGATATTCGAAAGGCGGAGGAAAATTTAACTGCCCTCCATGGATGAAAATTTTAATCCGAGACACCAACGATCCTCTGTCTCTTCTAAACACCGGTAAAACCGGAGGCATTAATGTAATTGATCTTGCTAATCTCCACTCCTGCTCGTTTTTATCTACCCAGGATCTGGGTAAACTAAATTCCGACGGCAGCTTTAACATATTGGGCCGTTTTGACAATAGCGATATAAGGGGTTGTAATCTACTGATTCAGTAAATTAACCTGCTATAAGTAGAAAATAATTCTTCTTGCCTTTTTGAGCGATAAGGTACTTCTCCTTTACAAGCATTTCCACTTTTATCAGATTTAACGGATCCGCAACTTTCTCACGATTCAAAGAAACTCCGCCCCCTTGGATCATTTTTTTAGCTTCTCCTTTAGAGGCAAAAACCTGCGACTTTTCGGCAAGTAAATCTGTCACCGTTATCCCAGCGATTAATTCATCCTTAGAAATATTAAACTGCGGCACTCCTTCAAATACCTCAAGCACTTCTTCATCACTTAGTTGATTAAGGAAATCAACCGAACCTGTACCGAATAAGAACTCCGAAGTTTTCAATGCCGTTTGCAATGCTTCTTCAGAATGTGTCCTGACAGTTATTTCTTCGGCCAATGCCTTTTGCAGGATACGCAAATGAGGGGCGGCTTCATGTTCCGTTTCTAAGGCTTCGATTTCTTCTTTGCCTTTTAATGAGAATATGCGGATCCAGCTTTTTGCATCAATATCAGTTGTATTTAACCAAAACTGGTAAAATTTATATGCTGAAGTTTTTTTGCTGTCGAGCCAGATAGCACCACTTTCGGTTTTACCAAACTTGGTTCCGTCTGCTTTCTTAATTAATTGAGTAGTTATCGCAAAAGCAGTTCCTGATTCTATACGACGAATAAGTTCTGTACCGGTTACAATGTTTCCCCATTGATCTGATCCACCCATTTGCACCAGGCATTTTTTATGTTTCCACAGCCAGTAGAAATCATATCCCTGCACCAACTGATAACTGAATTCGGTAAACGACATACCGGTTTCTCCTTCAAGCCTTTTCTTTACAGAATCTTTGGCCATCATGTAATTTACGGTAAGGTGCTTACCTACGTCGCGGATAAAGTCAAGAAAACTAAAGCTTTTGAACCAGTCGTAATTGTTAACCATAACGGCGCTGTTTGCAGCATTACTTTCAAAATCCAGAAACTTGGCAAGCTGCGATTTCAAAGCAGTAACATTTTTGTCCAAAGCATCTTCAGAAAGCAGATTTCGCTCGGCTGATTTACCTGAAGGGTCGCCAACCATACCTGTAGCACCACCAACCAAGGCGTAGGGTTTATGCCCGGCCCGTTGAAAATGGATCAGAGTCATGATCTGAGTAAGGTGTCCCACATGAAGTGAATCTGCTGTTGGGTCAAATCCGATATAACCGGCAACCATACCCTTATTTAATTCCTCTTCGGTTCCGGGCATGATATCATGCAGCATTCCTCTCCAGCGTAATTCTTCAACAAAGTTCATATGTTTCGATTAAAGTGTGCAAAGATAGCAGAATTGAGAAATTAAAAACTGCCTATACAATGGTATGTTAGATAGATATGCAGGAGATCGAAATAGTAGAAAGGGAAACGCTTGAAAATAAAGCTTATCGCCTGAGAATTGATTTAATCGAAAAACCCAGGAGATGTAAAAGCCAAGCCTATAACACAACACGCTATCATCCAGAATCTTATTTAATTCGTACCTTGCTGCAACACATATTTCCCCTTACAGAACAATCACCAGTTTAATGAATTTTTTATCGCATTTTTATTTTGACCGGTATACGCCTGACCCTCACCAGGTGATAGGGATGGTATTGCCGGATCTATTAAAAAACGCAAAAAAAGATTGGAACATCCGCCCTGATAAGCATGAAGATAAATACCAAACACCTGCCTTAAAGAATTTATACACCGGATGGAAACGGCACATCGAAGTAGATAAATATTTCCATTGCTCTGATTTTTTTCTTCAGCATACAAGCAACCTGCGAATAGCGATATCGCCGTTTTTAACAAGCTCAGCGGCTAAGCCCTTTTTCGTGGCTCATATCGCACTCGAACTAATGTTAGACAGCTTGTTGTTAACCGAAATCGCGCTTGATACCACAGCTTTTTATTTGCATTTAAAAAACACAGATAAACTTGAATTAGAATCATTTTTTCAAATCAATAATCTTACTGACACTGGGATATTTTTTAAGTTTCTTGATGAGTTTATTGAGGCCAAATATCTTAACAGCTATAGCAACCCTGGGGAAATAGTTTACGCCCTAAATCGTATATGTATGAGGATTTGGGAAAACCCCTTTAATGAAACACAGAAGTTGCAGCTTACTGCTGTATTAGTTAATTACCAGGAGAAACTCCAAAATGAGTTTATGGTGATATTTGAAGAGATTGAAGAGCGGTTATAGTTTTGCTCAAAGTACAAGGGTCCCTTTTTATTTTCAGACTTATTTTTTTTATAGTTCAGTTTGTAATTGCCCAACTTTCCAAAAGTTTTAAACTTTTGGAAAGTTCCTTATTTAGTATATCTCAGCTTTATCACCACCTTTTTAACAACATCATAACCATCTACTTTAATGCTCGGGCGATGAACGTCGGTAGGAAAAAATATGTACATGGTGCCCGGCTCAGCGACATAGAACTTACCGGCTGCTGTATAATTCGCTACATCTTTTGCAGGATCGTAAGCTTTGGTTACCGATGCTTTAGACAATTCCGCAACTCCCATCTTTTCTTTCCCCCTTACAATATACTGTACATCAATCATATTACGATGCGATTCCCAATTGGTCTGCTCATAAGGCTTGTCGGGGCCCTCTGTTACCGAAACATAGACACTGTCGCCATCCAATAAATATTTACCCGGAGCAACTGTTTCAAGATTGGTTTCTTTTAGATAAGCAAAAGCCTTGTCCCATCGAGATTTATTCTTTTTATACTGGCTTTCAAACTCTGCTTTATTAATGTCGGCGTAAGGCATTAAAGCCAGTCCGTTATACCACTCGCCCGCCTTGAACCAGTTCGAGGCTGGCTTTGTGGTGGCACAGCCAGAAATTAAAGCACTAAGGCCTAAAAAGATTATAAATTTACGTTTCAGGATAATTCTAAACATGGTTAGGGATTTTTATTTCGCAAGATAAAAATTCCGGTCTTAATACCAACACACACGAGTTGAAACACAAAAATCTTATCTTCGTTCCATGTCACTTTTTGAGATTAAAGAACGGATGGATGCGCTGGTTAAAGAACTAAATCAGCACAATTATAATTACTATGTATTGGCTCAACCTACCATATCCGATTACGAATTTGACATCAGGCTAAAAGACCTTGAAGCGTTAGAAAAAGAACATCCCGAACACCAGGATGAAAACTCCCCTACACAAAAAGTCGGAGGAGATATCACAAAAAAGTTTGAAACCGTTCGCCATAAATGGCCGATGCTATCCCTGGGCAACACGTATAATGAACAGGATCTGCGCGATTTTGATGAACGCATCAGAAAGGCTATCGGCAGCGACTTCGAATACGTTTGTGAGCTTAAGTTCGACGGGCTTTCGATGAATCTCACTTACGAAAACGGTAAGCTTTTGAGGGCCGTTACCCGTGGCGACGGCACTAAAGGTGATAACGTAACTACCAATATTAAAACCATTCAGCGCATACCTAAAACCCTTAAAGGCTCAGGTTACCCTGAAAGCTTCGACATTCGCGGTGAAGTATTTATGCACCGTGCCGCTTTTGAGCGGTTAAATAACGAGCGACTCGAGAGAGATGAAGTTCCTTATGCCAATCCAAGGAATTTTGCCGCAGGCACCGTAAAACTACAAGACTCGGGTGAGGTTGCTAAACGCCCCTTAGACTGCTTTTTATACTTTTTATATACCGAAAAGAGATTATTCAATACCCATTGGGAAAGTTTAAACGCTGTGAGCGAATGGGGCTTTCATGTTTGTGAACATAATAAGCTTGCTAAGAATATAGATGAAGTATTAGAATTTATCCACTATTGGCAGGAAAACCGTTTTAAACTAAGCTACGACATAGACGGTATAGTAATAAAAGTGAATAATTACAGCCAGCAACAAGAGCTGGGTTTTACAGCTAAATCTCCCCGCTGGGCCATTTCCTATAAATACAAAGCCGAGGAAGTTGAAACTATTCTCGAAAGTGTAACCTACCAGGTCGGTAGAACTGGCGCTGTAACCCCTGTTGCCAACCTCAAACCTGTATTACTTGCAGGTACAACCGTTAAGCGCGCTACTCTTCATAACGCCAATGAGATAGCAAGACTGGACTTGCACCAGGGTGATACCGTTTTTGTAGAGAAGGGCGGCGAAATCATTCCCAAGATTATTGCGGTGAATACCGTTAAGAGAACTGAGGGAGCCAAAAAAATTCAATACCTGGAAACTTGTCCCGAATGTGGTAGCAATCTAATCCGAAAGGAAGGAGAAGCGGTACATTACTGTCCAAACGACGAAGCTTGTCCACCACAAATTGTGGGGAAGATACAGCATTTTATCAGCCGCAAAGCCATGAACATTGATGGCCTTGGCGACGAAACGATTGAGGCCTTGTATAGGAAAGGCCTGGTAGAACATATCAGTGATCTTTATATCCTTCATGAGAAGACGGAAGAATTGCGACAAATGGAACGATTCGGAGAAAAGTCTGTGAGCAATATGCTCGAAGGCATTGAACGTTCCAAGCAGATGCCTTTCGAAAAAGTGCTTTTTGGCTTGGGAATACGCTACGTTGGTGAAACCGTTGCCAGGAAAATCGCAAAGCATTTTAAAAATATTGACAGCCTGATGAATGCCTCTTATGATGAGCTAATTACGGTAGATGAGATCGGAAGCAGGATAGCTGAAAGCCTTATCGATTACTTTAAGGACGCTCGCCACCTCGATCAATTGCAAAAGCTCCGGACTTCGGGCCTGCAGTTTGAAACAGAAGAAAAAGAAGTGGAACTCGCCAGCGAGAAACTTGCCGGAAAAACCTTTATCATCTCGGGAGTATTCGAAGATTACAGCAGGGATGAGCTATCCGAAATCATACAATCGAACGGTGGAAAAATATTAAGCAGTATTTCCGCAAAGCTAAATTACCTGGTAGCAGGCGACAATATGGGGCCCTCGAAACTAGAGAAGGCTCAAAAATTAAACATTCCCATAATTTCAGATAAGGAACTAATGGCGTTGATAAAACAGTAATCTGAAATTCAATCGTATAAATTCAATTATCAATCCTAAATTAGCGCGCTATTTGGGTTTGATAAAAAAGTTTGATTTAAAGTCGTTAAAGCTATTTCAATCCCTCACTTATATAAAGAAAATGAATAAATTCCATGGAACAGGTGTAGCAATGGTTACACCGTTCAACGCAGACGGGTCAGTAGATTACGAAGGGTTAAGAAGATTGATCAATTTTCAGATTGATGGTGGTGTAGAATACCTGGTATCATTAGGTACTACAGGTGAATCTTCAACACTTAGTAAGGATGAAAAAATGTCTGTTTGGGAATTTACTAAAGATACCGTTGCCGGGCGTGTACCCTTGGTTGCGGGAATCGGAGGAAATAGTACGGCTGAAATTGTAGAGAGCGTAAAGGCGTTTAAAATTTCGGGATATGATGCTATTCTTTCTGTGAGCCCGTATTACAACCGCCCATCGCAGGAAGGGATTTATCAGCATTACAAGGCAGTTGCCGAGGCATCCGCTCTGCCAATAATTTTATACAATGTTCCTGCCAGAACGGGAAGCAACATGTGCGCAGAAACAACTTTACGCCTGGCTCATGAAAATAAAAACATAATCGGTGTAAAAGAGGCCGCTGGGAATTTTGATCAGTTTAACAAAACTCTGAAAGACAAACCCGAGGAATTTCTTTTTATATCAGGAGACGACGCGGTATCACTTCCACTGATTGCTATGGGGGCCGTAGGAATAATTTCTGTGGTTGGCAATGCGATACCGGGACTATTTTCCGAAATGATAAGATTATGCCTGGACGGCAAATTTAAAGAAGCTCAGTGTATGCATTACAAAGTGCTTGATTTTACAAACTCGATATTTATGGAGGGGAATCCCGCAGGGATTAAAACCGCATTAAAACATTTGGGAATTTGCAACGATACACTGAGATTACCGCTTGTTAATGTCAGCGAAGCCACATCAGCAAAAATCCAAAAAGAACTAAAAGAGTTAAAATAAAAAAAGCCCGAAACGGGCTTTTTTTATTTTAGGATTGAGTAAATTACTTACCAGAGTTTTTTGACTCCTGAATCTCTAAACGAATAGCTTGAGAAAGGTTTTTAATGTCTTGCAACCCTTTTCTTACGCGAGTTCCGGCAGCACTGTTTCCTTTGTTATAGAACTTGTCTGCGTCGCCTTCTAAGCCAGTGATTAAATCTTTCAGCTCAGTGAATCTTTCGAATTTTGCCATTGTTAAATAAGTTTAGTTTTAATGAGTTAATATTTTTTATAAGCTATAAGCGAATGTAAATTCCTTTTTCAATAAAAAAAAATAATTCCAACAATAAAAACGTTCCTTTTATAGGTTTTTATCCACATTTTCGCCGTTCTTCACAGAATAAACGTCATTTTTAATTTAAAAGAAAAAAGATGTCATATCGCTTTAGATTAACTTTAAACACTCAACCTGTTTTAAACTAAGAAAGTCCGTTTTTATCTTTGTAAAAGCCATTTTTCAGCTTGTCGCCCACTTCAGAAAAAGCCTCCAGCGTACGTTGCACATCTTCGAGTGTGTGCATGGCTGTAGGAATAATTCTAAGCTCCATTAATCCTTTCGGAATAACCGGATAAACTACTATCGAGCAAAAGATACCATAGTTTTCGCGAAGATCCATTGTTATCGCCGTAGCTTCAGGCAATTCTCCCTTAAGAAACACGGGGGTTACCATGGTGTTAGTTAACCCGAGATTAAAGCCGCGCTCACGTAAGCCCGTTTGAAGCGCAGTAGCAATTTCCCAAAGTTTCTCCCTTAATTCGGGCTTACTTTTAAGAAGTTCCAAGCGTTTTCTCAATCCCACCACCATTGGCATAGGCAATGCCTTTGCAAAGGTTTGAGAACGCATATTATAACGAAGGTAGTTTGTAATCTCTTCGGTAGAAGCAACGAAGGCTCCAATCCCAGCCATTGATTTAGCAAATGTTCCGAAATAAACATCGATACCATCTATACATTCCTGAGCCTCATGAGTTCCCGCACCTGTTTTACCCATCGTACCAAATCCGTGGGCGTCATCTATCAGCAAACGGAACTTAAACTGCTCTTTCAACTCTACCAATTCTTTCAGTTTGCCCTGGGCACCCGACATACCAAATACTCCTTCAGTAATAACGAGTATACCTCCGCCTGTTTGTTCCACTAGCTTAGTGGCTCGTTCTAATTGCTTTTTACAACTGTCTATATCATTGTGCTGGTACACGAAGCGTTTGCCCATATGTAAGCGAACGCCATCAATAATACAAGCATGAGATTCACCATCATAAACTATTACATCATTTCTGTCAACCAGGGTATCAATAATAGATACCATTCCCTGATAACCGAAGTTCAATAAAAACGCATCCTGAAAACCGGTAAATGAGGCTAGTTCCTGTTCAAGAGCTTCGTGATGATTTGAGTTACCCGACATCATCCTGGCTCCCATCGGATAAGCTAATCCAAACTCTGCCGCCGCTTTCGCATCGGCTTCACGTACTTCCGGATGATTGGCTAAACCCAGGTAGTTGTTTAAGCTCCACACCAAATGCTCTTTTCCACGAAATTTCATATGAGGTGCGATATCGCCTTCCAATTTCGGAAATGCGAAATAACCGTGAGCCATCTTTTGATGTTGGCCTAGCGGTCCCATATTTTTAGCTATTTTATCAAATAAATCCAATTCTATAGTGTTTTAGTGATAATAAATAAAGTTGCGAATTTAGCCTTTTTAAAGCTGATTAACAATTTGAAAAGAAAAGATGCCTCTAAGCAAAAAAGAGATGTATGTCATGAACTTTTTTTAATCAGGGCAATATAAAAGAACATATCCTTCCTACAAATGATCAGGTTATAGGTTTAATGAAAAAAGATTTCAGGCCCAAAAGATAAGATAGAGATACGCAAGCTACTTCAATCAAAAAAGCCTTTATCAAATTCATGATAAAGGCTCTACATGTTTTGAGAGACGCTAATCTACGTTATCATGCAGAAAGGAGTTATTAGGCCTTATTTCTGTTATACCTTCATCGTTTGACAATGTAAAACGCGAAACTTGCGACTCCGAAGAATGAGGCACCTGCTGTAGGGCCATTTGCTTCCGCTTATAAGCGGGCTCATTTTCAAGTTCCTGTAATCCGTTTGCTGTACGAAGCTTCATACTTAGATCCTTTAAGCGTAAAATACGCTCCTTTGATTTCCGCAATTGCTCTTCAATAGACTCATCAGTTTTATTTTCATCAGGATTAAATGCCTGAGGCTCTGGCTCTGGAAGCATAATCTCCTCAACCGGGCTTGAAAACTCTGCTACCGGCTCGTTAAACTGGTATTCTGACTCTTCTACTTTTAATCCGAATTCAAATTTTGGTTCGTCGGAAACCTGAGGTTCATTCTCCTGTAAGGTATGACGAATATATTGACTGTCTGTACTGTTGATATCCTCTGCCTTTTCCTTTTGATTGAAAAATCCGGCGAACAGATCCGGCTGAACTTCAGAACCTTTAAGTACCATTTCCTGCTCAGCGAAAACTTCTGGCTCAGGAGCGGTTGGGGTAATGAACGAATTCATGGTGTTTACAGGCGTAACCATGGGGGCATTCTCTGGCGTTAAAAGAGACACTTTTTTCACCTGACTCTTCTCTGAAGCCCGCTCCTCTTTGGTTTGAAAGCCGGTAGCAATTATAGTTACTGATATTTTTTCACCCAATGCCTCGTCAACACAGTTACCCCAGATCAGATCGGCGGCAAGGCCGGCCTCCTGCTGAATGTAATCAGTAATAATACTAACCTCATCCATAGAAACCTCTTTATTACCAGAACTGATATTCAGAAGAATATATCTTGCTCCTTCAATCTCATTATCTTTTAACAATGGAGACGCAAGGGCACCTTCAACCGCACGAAAGGCACGATTTTCGCCTTCGGCAGAATAACTACCCATGATGGCAACACCGCTGCTTTGCATCACCGTGCGAACATCCTTAAAGTCAACGTTTATATAGCCAGGAATAGTGATGATTTCGGCGATACCTTTAGCGGCAGTTGTTAAGATATTGTCTGCCTGCGCAAACGCCGCACTTAAAGTAAGGTTTCCGAAAATCTCACGAAGACGATCGTTTGATATCACAAGATACGAATCCACATATTTTTTGAATTCTTCCAAGCCATCTTCAGCCTGCATCTTTCTGCGCTTGCCCTCAAAAGAAAACGGAGTTGTAATGATACCAACTGTTAATATATCCAGCTCCTTTGCTGCTTTTGCTATGATAGGGCTCGCACCTGTACCAGTACCTCCACCCATACCCGCGGTGATAAACAACATTTTTGTGTTGCTGCCCAGCATGCGTTTAATGTCTTCGATATTTTCGATAGCAGAATTCTTTCCCACTTCAGGTATCGAACCTGCTCCCATCCCCTCGGTTAGACTTGCTCCCAACTGAACCTTATTCGGAATAGGGCTCAATTCTAATGCTTGTGCATCAGTATTACAGATAATGAAATCTACACCTGTGATTCCCTGCCTGTACATGTGGTTTACAGCATTTCCACCGCCACCACCAACACCAATTACTTTAATAATTGATGACTTTTCTTTTAACATTTCAAACTGCATATCGCTATTAATCAGTTTAGTAGATTTTGATTTATTAATCCTATTCCTAGATGTAATATTAATTAATTTTACACAGACGTTTTCCACAAGTGTTGATTATGTGGATAATTCGCCCATTGTTGAAAACTACTTAATATAATCCTCGTCTTTAATATCATCCTTGATAAACTTAGCTCCTGTTTGAAGCAGTTTATCAAACAATCCAAAGCTCTTTTTGCTCTTCTCCTGTTGGGGTTTTTCTACAAAAACACCCGGCTGTTTTACCGCTTCCATCATCTCCTCCGTTTTTTGAATTCCTTTTATTAATAAACCAATCCCCGTTGCGTACATCGGGCTTTTCAAATCATCGTATACATTTTTTGCTAACACCTCATTTTTGGCCAAATGTTCGTTAGGATAGCCTATACGGCAATCTAAACCAGTAACATATTCTACTAATTGAGAGAGGTGTTTAAGCTGCGCGCCACCACCGGTAATTACAATACCGGCAATTAATTTCTTTTCGTATCCGGATGATTTTATCTCGTAATAAATATGCTCGATAATTTCTTCCATCCTGGCCTGGATAACGTAAGCAAGGTTTTTTACTGAAATCTCTTTCGGTTCCCTTCCTCTTAACCCGGGAACACAGATAATTTCATTTTCTTTATTTTCATCAGCTAATGCTGATCCGAAACGTGTTTTTAATAGCTCTGCCTGATTTCGCATAACCGAACAACCTTCACGGATATCCTCAGTAACACTATTTCCTCCGAAAGGAATAACTGCGGTATGACGAATAATTCCTTCATGGAATATGGCTACATCGGTAGTACCACCGCCGATATCTACCAATACCACACCGGCTTCTTTCTCTTCATCACTCAAAACAGATTCGGAAGATGCTAAAGGTTCCAGGATCAGCTCCTGAGTCTCCAGGTTTGCATTGCCTACACACTTCAGAATATTTTTTACAGCACTCACATGTCCGGAAATTATATGGAAATTCGCTTCCAGACGCACTCCTGCCATACCGATCGGATCTTTGATCCCCGGTTCATTATCAACAGTAAATTCCTGTGGAAGAACATGGATAATTTCTTCACCCGGAGGCATTACCAGCTTATACATATCTTCGATCAGCTTATCGATATCTTTACGCTGAATCTCGTTGTTAAGGTCCTTTCGCGTCAATATCCCCCGATGCTGAAGGCTTTTAATGTGCTGACCCGCAATACCAACATTAACGATTTTTACGTCGACGTTTGATTGTGAGCTTGCCTCATCTACCGCAAGCAAGATTCCCTGCACGGTTTTCTGAATATTGGATACTACACCACGTGTTACACCGGCAGATTCTGCTTTCCCGATTCCCAATATTTCTATTTTACGCTGACCGTTCCTCCGGCCAACAATCACACAGATCTTTGTAGTACCTATGTCTAGGCCTACAACAATAGGTGAACCTTTAGATAATGTAGAAGTACCTTTTTCCATAATTAACGTGTTACTGTTTTTACTGTATCCTGAATTTTGTTAAGAGTGTCTGTTATTTTTTTAGCAGCGGGTTTGGGTATCGACGTTACCAACGTGCTGTCTATTACATTTTTTACACAAACCACCTGATTGGCATATTTAATATTGATGGTTTTGTAAGCGTCCCAGCCTACTGCAGGTATTGCTTTTTTATAAAACGCAAGCAGGTTTTCAAACTTGGTTTGGAGCGAATCAGCCCCGCCCAAAATAATTTTATGATTACCCACCCTGGGTACCATTTCTATTTCGCTTTGCTGATTAACATATAATTGCTCTATCTGCTCGCGCCACAAGGTGTCTCCTTCAACAAACAAAGCCGTTTTAAAAAGATCTTTCGCCAATTCTGTTCTGAGTGTATCCACCCGGTTTCCGAAGGGCTCCAGAATAAACCCGTTAGCAACCAGCACGTGCGCTGTGAAGTTGGCCGACACCGGCATTTTTAAACCATTTTTGTCGATATAGAAATCTTGGTTAGTGAAATTTAAAACCCTTAGTACCGGCTCGCGCTGGCGGATCTTAACGTTTAACACACCGTTCATATCAGCGAAAACTTTAGCATCTTCTATATACGGGTTAGCTTTAAGTGCTTCTTCAATTTCATGGATATCGATGTTATGCAGCCTGCGTCCAATTAAGGGGCCTGAGTTTTTTTGAATCATTTCATCGATATCATCCCGATGAATAAAACTATCCACTTCAGGAATAATCACTTTGATATCTTCGCACTTCATCTCATCTTTCTTAATCTCGATAAAACTCATAAGCGTTACCAATCCCCCCAGGCTGATGAGCCAGAGGAAACCGTATAAAATCGCTTTCCAGTTTATTCGTTTAAGCATTGCTAAGTATATTTTTTAATGGTTGTATCAAAGTGTCTATATCTCCGGCACCAACTGTTAATAATAATTCCGGATTTAATTCTTGAACTAAACCTGGCGCTTCGTCCATTGCACAAATACGTCCGGAAGAAGCTTTTACGTTTTTTAAGATCATTTCCGAGCTAACGCCTTCAATTGGCAACTCGCGGGCAGGATAGATCTCCAGCAACAGTAATTCATCAGCCATGCTAAGAACCTCCGCAAAGCCACCCGCAAAATCCCGTGTACGGGTATACAAATGCGGCTGAAACAATACGGTGAGTTTTTTATCCGGGTACAACGATTTTACGGCCGTGATGCATGCCCTTAGTTCTTCCGGATGATGGGCATAATCGTCTATAAAAACCCTGCGATCTGTTTTAATGATATATTCAAAACGGCGTTTAACACCCCTGAACTCTTTAAGTGCAGCTTTTATTTTATCAGGCTCTATACCAAGTATAAGCGCAGCCTGGATAGCACCGACAGAATTCTCTACGTTGTGTAATCCCGGAAGACCTAGTTCAATATTCTTTATCTTGACCGCGCTTGAATTAAAATCGAAAAAGAAAGTTCCGTTTTGGATGTATACATTTTCGGCGAACACATCCGCATTTTCCTTTGCTGAATAACTTATCCCGCTTTCTAATGGCAATCCTCTTTTATGAATCAATTTACCACCTTCTTTTAGCTGAGACGCGAAAAGCTTAAATGATTCTTTGACTGATGCGTCGTCACCGTAAATATCAAGGTGATCCGCATCCATGGAAGTTATAATCGCTATATCCGGGTGAAGTGTAAGGAACGAACGATCGTATTCATCGGCTTCAACAACCATCACGTTATTGAGGCCGAAGAGAACATTTGTATCATAATTAGAAGCTATCCCGCCAAGGAACGCGGTGCAATCAAAACCCGAATGTTTCAATATATGTGCAACCATTGTGGATGTGGTGGTTTTACCGTGTGTGCCAGCAACAGCAACAGTAAACATTTCCTTGCTGATCAAACCCAGTACCTGCGAGCGCTTCTTTAAATCAAAACCTTCGTTTTTAAAATAATTCAGTATTGCGGAATCTTTTGGAATTGCCGGAGTAAAGATCACCAGCACTGATTCTGATGGGGCTTTAAACTCCGAAGGTATTTCGTCAACCGAATCGGTATAGGTTATCCGCATGCCTTCCTCGGCCAGTGCGCCAGTTAAATCTGTACGGGTACGATCATAACCAACCACCTGGCAGCCTCTTTTGTGGAAATACCTGGCCAATCCGCTCATACCGATACCGCCGATACCAACTAAATAAACCTGTTTGATATCCTCACCCCGACCCTCTCCTGAAGGAGAGGGAGACAAAGTGCCTAACCCATTTGCATATTTTCCTATCATCTTCATCCGCACATCTACTGCGCTAGTTTTAAAACTTCTTTCGCTATTACTTCATCAGCATCAGGCAATGCCAGCTTACTGATGTTAGTTCCGAGTTCTATTGATTGTTGTTCGTTGCTTAATAATTCTAAAGCAGTGTCGATAAGCTTTTGCTCAGCTTCCATATCTGCTACCAGAATTGCGGCATTGTTTTTCACTAAAGCCGCCGCATTTTTCGTCTGGTGATCTTCAGCTACATTGGGCGAAGGCACCAGGATTACCGGTTTTCCGATTACACACAGCTCGGCAATTGTTCCCGCCCCGGCTCTTGAAATAATCACATCGGCAGCTGCATAAGCCAAATCCATACGATTCAAAAACTCAGTTACGCTGATATTTTGATGCGGATTTCGTTTCACCTCTCGCATAACGGTTTTATAATAATGCTTCCCTGTTTGCCAGATTAACTGCACATCTGCAGATATCAGCTTTTCTAAGCCGGCAAGCATACTGGTATTTAAAGTGCCCGCGCCAAGGCTTCCGCCCGTTACCAGTATCGTCTTCTTTTTTGGCGACAGACCAAAGGAGCTTAAACCTTCTTCCCGTTTACCCTCAATGGCTACAGATTCCTTTCTAATGGGATTTCCCGTCAACATTATTTTATCAGCCGGAAAGAACTTATCCATTCCTTCAAAGGCTACACATATTTTTTTAGCGTTTCCGCCAAGTTTTTTATTGGTGATGCCAGCGTATGAATTTTGTTCCTGAATTAAGTAAGGAACTCCCATCAAACCTGCTACATATAATAAAGGACCTGACGCATAACCGCCTACTCCAACCGCTACATGGGGCTTAAACGACTTTATGACCGATCTCGCCTTCCACAAGCTTTTTAAAATTTTAACCGGCAGCAGGATATTCTTCCACAGGTTTTTTCGCTGAAAACCCTGGATATCCAAGCCGATAATTTCATATCCGGCCGCAGGAACTTTTTCCATTTCCATTCGCCCCTCTGCACCTACAAAAAGTATCTCCACAGAAGGCTCAATACGCTTAAGCGCATTGGCAATCGAAACCGCAGGGAATATATGCCCTCCTGTTCCTCCTCCGCTTATGATTATTTTCTTTGTCATGGCTTATAATGAAAGAATGAGTGAATGGCTGAAGGAAGGAATAACTATTTCGTAGTAATTCTATCCTCTTTCATTCAATCATTCTATTCTTTCATTCATTCCTTCTTTAATTCTTTCCTTCAATCCTTCAGTCATTCTATCCTTCTTTCCTTCAATCATTCTATCCTTCTTTCCTTCAATCCCTCTCTCTACGCCATCGCAGGAATTTCACCTACAATTACTTTCTCGTTATTGTCAGATAAACCAGCCTTCTCACGTTTTTTTTCCTCAACATCACGGCTTACGCTTAGTATAATTCCGAATGCGATGCTGGTAAAAAGCATCGAAGTTCCGCCCATACTTACCAAAGGAAGCGGAACACCAGTTACCGGTCCGAGACCCACTGCCACAGCCATATTGGCAAAGGCCTGTATGGTGAGACTAAAACTTAAACCAGCCGCAAGCAATGCCCCAAAAGCTTTGGGACTCGCCGTTACAATCAATATGCATCGATATAAAAAGACCAGGTAAATTATCGCCAGAGCCACGCCTCCTACTAAACCATATTCCTCTATAATCAATGCGTAAACAAAATCTGAATAAGGATGCGGCAAATAATTTCGCTGAGTACTGTTTCCTGGCCCTTTTCCGATTATTCCACCCGTGGCGATTGCTATTTTCGATTGGTTTGCCTGAAACGATTTATCCGGATCTGCCTTTTCAGGATTCATGTAAACCTCGATACGTGATTTATAGGTTTTGCGCCTTGGGCCGAGAAAGATTACTCCGGCTAGCAAAATCAACCCCGCAAAGCATACAATAGAAATTTGCTTAATACTTATCCGCCCCATAATTAACAAGAGAATGCTTACTCCAAAAAGCATTAGTGCGGTTGAAAGATTTGCCAGGGCAATTAAAATAAACACCACGCATACCGATCCCATAATCGGAACGAAAGCTTTCTTTACGTCCTTTATATTTTCCTGCTTCCGGGTAAGGGTTCGAGCCAGAAAGGTGATAAGGGCCAGTTTCGCCATATCAGAAGTTTGAAAGGTTTGGGTTGTAAACGGAATAGTTACCCAACGACTCGCATCATTTATGGTATTTCCAAAAACCAATGTATATAGCAACAATGGAATAGTAATTACCATCAACAGCTTAGAGATCCCTGCATAATAGCGGTAATCTAAAAGATGTGAAAAATACATCAGGGCTATCCCGCCCACGATGAAAATTAAGTGCTTCATTAAAATACTTTCGGCTCCAACACCACGCTTGTATGCGAGCGTACCTGTAGCGCTGTAAACCGCCAGCAAGGACCATACTGAGAGCAAAATTACAATCAGCCAGATCCAGCGGTCGCCCTTGGTTTTGTTTAGTATGGTATTAAACATATACTTCAAAAGTTAAAAGCCTCACCCCGGCCCTCTCCAAAGGAGAGGGAGTTATAGCGCCCAATGGCATTTGCACATTTTTTCATCTTCATATCTGCACATCTCCTCATCTGCACATCTATTATAATTCTTTTATAGCCGCTTTAAACTGATTGCCTCTGTCTTCATAATTCCTGAATAAATCGAAACTCGCGCAAGCGGGCGAAAGCAAAACAGTATCGCCTTTTTGTGCCAGATGAAAAGCTATCTGCACCGCTTCCGAAGCAGAAAATGTATTTACAATCACCTCAACTTCATCCTCAAAAGCATCGTGGATGCGTTTATTATCCTTTCCAAGACAAACAATTGCTTTTACTTTACTTTTTACCAGATCCCTTAACATCCCGTAATCATTCCCTTTATCAACACCTCCCAAAATCAGCACCACGTCTGTAGTCATACTCTCTAAAGCATACCATGTCGAATTGATGTTAGTAGCCTTCGAATCGTTGATAAAATCAATTCCCGAGATCCGGCCGGCATGCTCCAAACGATGCTCTATATTTTTGAAATTACCCATACTTTCGCGGATGGATTCATTACGGAGTTCAAGCACTTTGGCAACTATTCCTGATGCCATTGAATTGTAAATGTTGTGTTTGCCCTGTAATGCGAGTTCTGTAATTGACATGATGAATGAGGATTGATTTTCCAGGTTTATAGTTAATTCGTTGTTTTTTAGATAAGCACCATTGCTTATTTCTTTTTCAATTGAAAAAGGATAAGCGATAGCCTGAACTTTATGCCGTTCTAAGCCTTTTAATGTTTCTGCATCGTCTGCGCAGTAAATGAAAGCATCCGCAGCGGTCTGATTTTGGAGAATACGGAACTTAGAGTCGGCGTAATTTTCCATTTTATACTCGTATCTGTCCAGATGATCTGGTGTGATGTTTAGTAATACGGCTATATCAGCTCTGAACTTGTACATATCATCAAGCATAAAGCTGCTGATCTCCAATACATACCAATCGAATTGCTCCGTTGCCACTTGCAGCGCGAAGCTTTTTCCTATATTCCCTGCCAGCCCTACATTTAATCCCGCATTCTTAAGAATGTGGTAAGTGAGCATGGTAGTTGTCGACTTGCCATTCGATCCGGTAATACAGATCGTTTTCGCATCGGTATATCGGGCTGCAAATTCAATTTCCGAAATCACCGGTATGCCTAAAGCTTTTATGCTTTTAATAATTGGGGCCGTTTCCGGGATACCAGGGCTCTTAATTATTTCTTTAGCTTTCAGAATAACACTTTCTGTATGGCCCTTTTCCTCGAATGGGATTTCCCGATGCCGAAGCTCTGCTTTAAAAGCATCAGGAATTTCACCAAAATCGGACACAAAAACACCGAAGCCCTGCTTTTGCGCCAGCACAGCAGCACCAGTTCCGCTTTCGCCGGCACCTAAAACCACTATGTAATCTTGCCCTGCCATTAACGAAGTTTAAGAGTTACGATAGTTAATATTGCCAGAAAGACCCCGATGATCCAGAAGCGAGTAACGATCTTAGATTCGTGATATCCTCTCTTTTGATAATGGTGGTGTAATGGCGACATCAGAAGTATACGACGACCCTCACCAAACCTTTTTCGAGTATATTTAAAATAGGATACTTGCAGAATTACCGATAGATTCTCGACTACGAATACGCCACAAAGGATGGGAATAAGTAATTCCTTACGAATCATAATTGCGAATACCGCTATAATCCCACCAATGGCCAAGCTCCCGGTATCGCCCATAAAAACCTGGGCGGGATAGGAATTATACCATAAAAACCCCACACAAGCACCCAAGAATGCACCAGCGAATATCACAAGTTCACCAGAATTGGGTATATACATGATATTCAAATACTCGGCCATAATTGTATTGCCGGAAACATATGCCAATATTGCCAGGGTAGCTGCTATGATGGCCGAGGTACCGGTAGCCAGGCCATCAATCCCATCAGTAATATTTGCTCCGTTTGATACTGCTGTAATTATAAAAATCACAAATAAAAGAAACACCACGAGCGCATACCTCTCATATCCGTCGCCCAAAAACTTAAGCACTTTGGCATAATCCAATTCGCTGTTTTTATAAAAGGGGAAGTTCGTTTTGGTTGATTTTAAATTCTGAGTAAAATAATAGTTATCACCTTTTTGGTGGACCTCCAGGGGTGCTACGCTGGTAGTGGGCAACGTTACCTGTTGACGAACTACAATATCAGGATGAAAATACATCGTCCATCCAATTATCAAAGCCAATATTACCTGTCCGAGAATCTTAAATTTTCCGGCCAAGCCCTCCTTATCCTTTTTAAAGACTTTTATATAGTCATCTACGAAACCTATCACACCCATCCAAACGGTAGTTATCAGCATCAAAATGATATAAATATTATCAAGTTTTGCTAACAATAAGGTTGGCACCAAAATCCCCAAGAGGATAATGAGACCACCCATAGTAGGTGTACCTTGCTTTTGCATCTGCCCCTCAAGACCAAGATTACGAACGGTTTCTCCCACTTGTTTGGCACGAAGAATTTTAATTAACCGATTACCGTATATTGTAGTGACCAGGAGAGAAATAATGACGGACATAGCGGTACGGAAAGAAATGTACTGGAACACCCCTGCACCCGGAATATCATACTCTCTGTCTAACCACGTAAATAAATAATATAGCATCAGCTAAGTTGGTTTAGTAATTCGCTCAATATTGCTTTATCATCAAAAGGATATTTTACACCTTTTATATCCTGATATTTTTCGTGTCCTTTTCCGGCAACCAGAATTATATCACCCGGCTTTGCCAAATGGCAAGCCGTTCTAATCGCTTCCCTTCTATCAACTATCGTCAAAACCTTTCGGCGGTTATTTGGCATTACTCCTGCATCCATATCGCGCAAAATCTGCTCTGGTTCTTCCGTGCGGGGATTATCAGATGTTAAAATCACTTTATCGCTCCAGTCGCAGGCAACCTGGGCCATCACGGGGCGCTTGGTTTTATCCCTGTCACCACCACATCCAATTACCGTAATAACCTGCTCGGTTCCTTTGCGTATATTTTGAATAGTGCTTAATACATTCTGAACCGCATCCGGTGTGTGCGCATAGTCAACCACACCGATAACTCCATCCGGATTTCCGACATAATCAAAACGTCCTTCGGCACCGTTCAACCGACTTAGAATAGTAAGAACTTTAGTCGTATCCTGCTCCAAAAGAACAGCAGTTCCATAAACGGCGAGGAGATTGTAAGCATTAAAACTTCCTACCATTTTAAACCATACTTCGGCCGAATCGAAATTCAACAGCAGTCCGCTAAATTGATTTTCGACGATTCTTGCTTTAAAATCTGCCGCTGTTTTAAGCGCGTAGGTCTTTTTATGTGCTGCGGTATTTTGCAGCATTACCCGGCCGTTTTTATCATCAACATTTACCAGGGCAAAAGCCGATTTATCCAGACCGTCGAAAAATGTTTTTTTGGCTTTAAGGTATGCGTCGAATGTTTTATGAAAATCTAAATGATCGTGAGTGAGATTGGTAAATACGCCACCTGTGAATTCCAGCCCTTCAATACGATGCTGTGCAACAGCATGAGAGCTTACTTCCATAAAACAATAATCACATCCAACTTCAACCATTTCTGCCAGTAACTCATTTAAGGCAACAGGATCAGGGGTAGTATGAGTAGAGGGAACTATTGTATGATGTACATGATTTTGAACCGTCGAAATCAGTCCGGTTTTATAACCCAAATCCTGGAACAACTGATACAGTAAGGTGGCTACAGTGGTCTTGCCATTTGTACCGGTAATGCCCACGAGCTTCAATTTATCCGATGGCCTGTCGTAAAAATTGGAGGCTATGATCCCCAGGGCTTGCGCCGAGTTTGAGGTTTGAATGTAAGTTACATGTTCATTAATTGTAGAAGGAAGTTCTTCACAAACTATAGCTATTGCGCCTGCATCAATAGTTTTATCAATAAAAATATGTCCGTCGGTTGTTGTGCCGCTCACAGCGACAAATAATGCTCCCGGCTTAGCCTGCCGCGAATCGAAACATACAGACTCTATACTGGTCTCGTCAGAGCCCTGCAGTTTCAAAATCTTTACGCCGATTAACAATTCCTTTAGGCTCTTCATCATTCAAGTTCAATTGTTATCGGATATCCCTTCACAATCCTGCTGCCAGGAATCAGGGACTGATTTATCACCTTACCACTGCCACGCACAACTGGTTTAAGCCCTGTGCTACTTAGCAGAAACACCGCATCTTTCAGGCCCATTCCCGAAACATCGGGAACAAGCTTGGGGTTGAGTTTCACCTCTTTAATCGCGATACCATTATTGGTATCAACAACACTAACAAACTCGCTGTTTGCGGCAAACAAAGCTTTAACACCCAATGCTTTGTAAACTTTTTGAGTTGCGTGCTTATAACCCGCTTTTGATGTCGGCATTTTGGTATTCCCTACTATTTTCAAAGCCTCCACCTGGTTATACATCTGTATATCATTAGCGAAAACCTTATCTGCGATTTCACGAAACGGCGGACCAGCTACTTCTGCGCCGTAGTAACCGTTTTTAGGATCATTAATAACCACTATTAAAGAATACTTTGGCTTGTCGGCCGGAAAATAACCACAAAATGAAGCCTGATATTGCCTTTTAGCCCTATATCCTTTGTTACCGTCTGCAACCTGGGCGGTACCTGTTTTACCGGCAACTTTGTAGAAAGGATTGTAGATCACATTTCTACCTGTACCCTCGGTAATTACGCCCTCAAGCATCGCCCTGATTTTACCCAGTGTTTCATCAGAACAAATCTTTTCGTTAACTACACGTGTTTTAAATTGCTCGACCGTGTTGCCAAGCCGCCTTATTTCGTTTACAAAAATTGGCGTTACATATTTTCCGTTATTAGCAATCGCATTATAAAACGACAACATTTTAAGCGGAGTAAGCTGCATCTCATAACCGTAAGCCATTTGAGGCAAAGTCATGTTCTTATTCCAGCTCCGGTTATTAGGATTTTTGACTACCGGAGCGGCTTCCCCGGGAATCTGCAAACCCATCTTTTCATGCAGTTGCCAATCATAAAGATGATCTGTAAACTTCGATTGATTTTCCCGGTAAGCGGTATTCACCAATTGAGCAATAGCGGCGTTTGAAGATTCTTCGAAAGCTCTTTTTACGGTAACAACACCAATACTGCCATGCGAATCTTTAATTAGATGGCCCGGGATTTTATAAGTACCGGTTCCAACCAGGGTATTGGTATCTACCTTTTTGTCTTCAAGCAAAGCCATGTAAGAAGCCACTTTAAAAGTGGAACCTGGATCTTGGTTTCCTGCGATAGCATAATTAAAGGTCTCTTTATACTCGGATGGGGCCACTTTTGAAAAATTCGCAATCGCTCTGATCTCCCCTGTAGCAACCTCCATCAGTATCACACATCCGTGATCGGCATCGCTTTTAATTAACTGCTTTCTCAAGGCATTTTGAGCAACATCCTGCATATTGATATCAATGGTGGAAATAATATCAGCACCTTCTTTAGGCGCTATTTCTTCATCTTTATTAACGGGCATCCATACCCCACCAGCAATCCGCTGCTCTAATCTGCGCCCGCTTTCACCATCTATATAATTGCTGTAAGCACCTTCAAGGCCTACCGGCTTAACATTTACATTTTTATAACCGATGGTTCGGGCCGCAAGAGTTTTAAAAGGAAAAATCCGTTTGTTTTGCTGTACGATTATCAACCCACCTTTATACTTTCCCAAATTGAAAATGGGGAATTTCTTTATTGTCGCTAACTCCTGATGAGATACTCTGCGTCTGATCAGATGATATCTGGCTTTATCCTCCCGAGCGGCACGAAGCATTTTAGAATATTCGCGGCGACTTTTGTCGCCGAAATATTCCGAGAGTCGCTCTGCCAGAGAATCAACCTTAGTAAGAAACACGTCCTTATCTTCAATCCCGCCTGCCAGAAGATCCATCCTTAACTCGTATTCGGGTACCGAAGTAGCCAGTAAACTACCATCTACCGAATAAATATTACCTCTAACCGCTTCAACTTCTTTAAACCGGGTGGACAAGCTATCGGCCATGGCCGACCATTTTTTACCTTCAGAAAACTGTACATGGAAAAGCTTAAATAAAACCGCAAACGCAAAAACTACAATCAACCCGAAGGCAATGTAGACGCGTAATAATATGTCGGTTCTGATATTCATAGCTTTACGCTGATACTTCTATTTTTAGTTGTTTATTGTATAATTATTTTTTTAGGCGGCACCACCAATTCTTTCAACCCGAGGGTATCAACCTGTTTCGCCACCTCTGTTTGTGTACTCTTTAGCATTAAATCAGCCTTTAGGGTTTTAAAATCATAACCAAGCTCTTTAACGTCTTTGTTGAGTTTATCAATTTCCCTGATATTCTTTTCGGCAAAATGCCGGTTTGCGATATATACCATCCCCAGCATGGCCATAAATATTACGAAAGGCATTAACTGAGTTGCGGCCTCCATCGAAACAACCCCTTCTGTTAAAAAGGTTGTAAAGAAGTTTTTTGGCAGCTCGGCCTTTTGTTTCAATTCCGGTTCGGGCCCCTTCTCTTCTTCCTCTTCTATTTGATCTCTAAAGCGATTGCTCATCTTTTAATTAAAAATCAAAAGTTAAAATTCAAAAGCTTTGCACATTTCCATTTGCATATCCACACATCTACCCATCTGCATATTATATTTTCACCGCTATCCTCAGTTTTGCGCTTCGGGCTCGGTTATTTTGCTTAATTTCATCCTCAGAGGCAACTATCGCCTTGCGTGTTACCGACTCAAAGGGCTTAATTTCGTTTCCGAAAAAATCTTTTTCCACTTCGCCCCGAAACTTTCCCTTTGCTATAAAACTTTTAACCAGCCGGTCTTCAAGCGAATGATAAGACATTACCACCAAACGCCCACCAACAGCCAACACATCGGCCGCCTGCAACAAAAAGTCCTGCAAAGCCTCAAGCTCCTGGTTAACTTCAATTCGTAATGCCTGAAAAACCTGCGCCAGGTATTTGTTTTCTTTACCTTTCGGAATTAGGTTTTTTATGGCCTCTTTTAAACCAGCAATAGTCTCAATGGGTGCATTTAAACGAGCGGTAACTATAGTTTTCGCAAGCGATTTAGCGTTCTGGATTTCGCCGTAAACACCAAAAATCCGGTGAAGATCTGATTCGCTGTATGAATTGACGATATCCTTAGCCGTTTGTGGCGAAGATTGATCCATCCTCATATCTAATTCCGCATCAAAACGCGTAGAAAACCCCCGCTCCGGCCGATCAAACTGGTGCGATGAAACACCCAGATCGGCCAGAACACCATCTACAGGAATCGCTCCATGCAAACGGCAATTATTTTTCAGGAAACGGAAGTTTTGATCTATAAAGGTTAACCGATCATCGTTTGGAATATTTTGCTGAGCATCGACATCCTGATCAAATGCCAGAAGACGTCCTTTTGCGCTCAAATGCTTTAAAATTTCGCGAGAATGGCCGCCACCGCCGAAGGTAACGTCCACATAAACACCATCGGGCTTAATAGCCACTGCCTCAATACACTCAGAAAGCATTACGGGATTGTGATACTCAGACATCCGACCTCCTTCCCGCATTACCCATCACCTCTTCGGCCAGGTTCGCAAAATTATCAGGTTCGTTATCTAACTGCGAGTCGTAAGCATCCTTAGCCCACACTTCTATTTTATTAAATTGCGAAGCCAAAACAACATCGGCCCCAATTTCACCATACTCAAGCAACGACTTAGGCAACAACACCCGCCCGGCAGCATCTACCGACAACTCTGTAGCACCACGCGTAAAGTATCTAATAAACTCCCTGGTCTTCTTTTCATACTGATTTAACTTACTTAGATCAGCCACAATCGTATCCCATTCTTTTCGGGTGTAGATCACCAGATGTTTTTCAAAACCCCGATTTATAACCAGCCCTTCACGCTCATTATCAGGCATTTGCTTACGCAAACCAGCCGGAAGCATAAGCCTCCCCTTGGCATCTAGTTTACATTCAAATTCGCCCAAAAAGTGAGACATCCAGTTTTACGGTTTTTATGTAGAGTAAAAGTAACTACTTTTCCCACCTTTTACCACATCTTACCACAAAAAGTTTTCAACAGGTAAAATTCTCCCACAGGGCCACTTTTACTTAGGGGATTTCAACCTTTATTGCTTTATCAAAATGAATGCAAGTGGGGATAAATCATTTATTTAAACCTGAGTTCGTTGTATTTATGAAGTTTGTAAGGGGGCAGTTGGCTTTCTCACCTTTCCGGGAAAGATGCGAAGACAGAGAGTGCGAAGACCGAGAACGCGCAAATTTAGTCATCCGATGAATCAGGCATATTGCAGATATTCATCGGATGACTTTAATCGATGAATCTAAATTAGGAGACTCTGCAGGATTTCGGCCCGAGAAGCATCCATCTCGTAGAAGCGAAGGCAGAGAGTACGCAAATTTAGTCATCCGATGAATCAGGCATATCGCAGAGATTCATCGGATGACTTTCGGAATTCTAAGATAGTTGGAGATAATGCCGACGGCAGGGAGGGGACAGAGTAAGAAAAAGGTGCGATAATCCTAGTCCCAAAGCTTGTAATGGGTTGTATTTACAGCTAAACCAGAGGCTCAGTATTTCAAAACCTCTCTCGAAATAACAATTTTCTGAATTTCAGAAGTTCCCTCCCCAATGGTACAAAGCTTGGCATCCCGGTAGTATTTTTCTACTGGGAAATCTTTTGTATAGCCATAGCCACCAAATATTTGTACCGCATCATTGGCAACACGAACGGCCACTTCGGAAGCATAGTATTTCGCCATGGCAGAGTTCTTGGTTACCGACTCTCCCCTATTTTTCAAATCGGCAGCTTTCATTATCAGTAGCTCGGCAGCTTCAATATCGGTTGCCATATCTGCAAGCTTAAATGCAATTCCCTGAAATTTAGAAATAGGCTGACCAAATTGATGACGCTCTTTAGAATATTTAACAGCAGCATCGAAGGCGCCCTTGGCGATACCAAGCGCCAATGCGGCAATAGAAATCCTGCCACCATCTAACACTTTCATCGCCTGCTTAAATCCTTCGCCTTCTATACCCAATAGATTGTCTTTGTGCACGCGGCAGTTATCAAATATCAGTTCGGTGGTTTCTGAGGCCCGCATTCCTAGCTTGTTCTCCTTTTTGCCATGCGTGAAACCCGGAGTGCCTTTCTCTACCACTATCGCCGATACGCCTGAAGAACTGTTCCGCTCGCCTGTTCGAACCATCGCTACGGTAAGGTCTCCAGACTTTCCATGCGTAATCCAGTTTTTTGAGCCGTTAATTACGTAGTAGTTACCATCTTTAACTGCCGTAGTATTCATATTCAAGGAATCGGAACCTGTATTTGCTTCGGTTAGTGCCCATGCCCCTATCCACTCGGCTGTAGCCAACTTAGGCAACCATCTTTGTTTCTGTTCATTGCTGGCAAAAGAAAGGATATGCCCTGTGCATAAAGAGTTATGGGCGGCGAGTGACAAACCGACACCACCACAAACTTTGGCTATTTCTACGATCACGGTTACATATTCGAAATAACCAAAACCAGACCCACCGTATTCTTCTGGCACGAGAATCCCCATCAATCCCAGTTCGCCGAGTTTTTTAAACGTTTCAATCGGAAAAATCTGAGCTTCATCCCATTCCATAACATGCGGACGGATATGTTTTTCTGCAAAGTCGCGAACCATTTGGGTCACCATTTGCTGATTTTCGGGAGCGGAAAAATCGTAGCCAGAGGTATTGTTAGTCATAACGTATTAGCTGGTATTACTTATAACATATTTAATATAGAAAGGTTACAAGTGAAATTCCTACCGGGAATTAAAGGATAAATAAGGCTCTATTTTCGCCAACACGTTGTCATTGAGGATGGCGATTGGTTTAAGATCGTTAATATCTTTGTACATTCCATGCTGCTTGCGGTATTGAATAATGGCGTTCATTTGTTTGTAACTTAGATAAGGATGCTTTTTAAGATCTTCAAAAGTTGCGGTATTAATTGAGATCTGCCTCACAGCCGCCGGATTAACAGCAATTTGGTTTACAAGCTTTTGATAAAGCGTTGAATCAAGCCCATAAACTTCTTTTAGCTGTTCCTTTTTACAAAAACCACCCAACCGATTACGGTATTTAATAATTCGGGATGCAAAGGCCGGACCAATACCATTAAGACTTTCTAATTGTGTGGAATCGCTTTTATTGATATCAATAACCGCGACCCTTGGTACATCCCTGGTTTTATAGGTATTTACGTAGTCTTTTTTGTAAGCATTTGTCCTTTCGGGGATTTGAATAAAGGGCTCGAGCCTGCTATAAAGCCCGGGCCTGATTGAATAAATTTTCCTGAGGTCTTCTTTAGTATAAAACCGTCCTCCCTTCGATTCATAGTTTTTGATCACCCGAATCTGCTTTGCGCTCAAACCGAGCCTCATCCAATCTTCGTCGGGGAGATTATTGGGATTAAACACGAATAATTCTGAGGCAACCTCTTTCTCCTCAATCTCCTTACGTACTGCCGAAAAATATTTTTGAGATTGCTGCTTTGAGGCAGAGGCCATAAGTTCATTAACCTCCTTTTTAAAACTTGAATGGTTATATATTTCGGGCGGGCTAAAATACGAATAGATTGATGGGGCCATGGCTATTATCATTACTAATAAACTAAATACCAGCAACCCGTTTAATTCCGCTTTAGAAAACGAAAAAAACTCTTTTAAACTTTTTTTCATAGATATCAGATCGATAAAAATAATTTTTTTTTATCAATAAGTAAAAAATTTCAGGCTAACCCTTTCTCGAGGACAGCAGAAAGAAAACTAAACCTGGTAAAAAAAGCAGGACACTTAGTGTTAACGGAAGAAGGGCAATACCAGTTTGATAGTTCCCGGGGTAAATAGTGGCCAATACAATACTACCGAAAACTAAAACTACAATGAGTTTTAAAAATCTCACCATCCTGGTTGCCATGGTATATTGCTGCGCGACATTATCAGGAGTTATATCCTCCAGATAATTAAAGATTTGAGGGAAATTATTCACCAGGGTTATGAACAGATACAGCACCGTAGAAATTGCCGGCAGCATCCATACAGTTGATTTGTCGCCCATATCATCAACCTTCCCCGAACCATCGAAGTGTGTAGGAATTGTGGCGGGCAGCGACTGATAGCTGATGTAAACATAGGTCCATGTTAGAACCAACAGTGCAAAAATAACTCCTTCAAGAATTTTATCAGCACTCCTTAACTGAACCTTATATATGGGCTGCTTATTTTTAAACATGTTTAATTATCATTCTTTTATTGCTGGCTATCTTCTCGCTTTTTTTCTCCGAAGAGTCTCCTTTTTCAGGGACTCTTCGGCACCACCGGCCGTGTTAGATCCACATCCTGTAACTCCAACCAACTTGTTATCTCAACAACGCCTTTCTGGCCCGTTATATAAAACCTCGCCGAACTATGTTCATAATCATCAGGGCTCTCAACCAACCGCTTTTCACCTTTACTTGCATTCTCATGTATATAATTCAGCTTTTGTTCAACAAGCTTTTCATCATAACACTCTTTCCAGTCGAACGAGGGTTCGAATACCTCATGCTTTTTATTCCGGCTGCGATCTGTAGGATTTACCCAGCCACTTAATAACTCCAACTCTTTTGTGAATTTGCCTTGCTGTAATCGTTTAACCAATTCGTAAGCAATAAAACGTTTGCCATTTCCTACAATAGAATTTATACTTTTTTCGCTGTTACTAAAAGCAATTAACGCATGCACGTGATTTGGCATAATGACGTATCCGACAATGTGATGGTTTTGATTTTTAAGATAATTAAACCAGTTATAAACCAGATCATAGCTCTGGGTTAATTCAAAAAGTTTCAGCCAACGGGCACAGGTGAAGGTGATAAAGTAGATTCCCTGTGATTCATATATGGTTCGTCTGACAGGCATGGCAGGTAAATGTAATACAAAATTTTCTCCCCGCAGAGTCCCTGAAAAAGGAGACTCTGCGGGGAGAAAACCAACAGTGCAAAAATAACTCCTTCAAAAATTTTATCAGCATTACTTAACTGAACCTTATATCGGGGCTGCTTATTTTTAAACATGTTTAATTATCATTCTTTTATTGCTGGCTATCTTCCCGCTTTACCAACAAAAAATCTTCGCTTTCGAGTTTAAGGTAACCGTACTCATAACAAAAATAATAGGTGTTACCTTTTTGAGTTTGATAAACATGTGTAAAATAGGTAAAGCTAAAGCCTTTATTGAGCAACTTCTCTCTACTGACTTTGGTTTTTCCGTCGGGGTTTAATTTTTGCAGAATATCGCGATTTTTACGAAGAACAGCATTTACTTCTTTTACAAAATCGCTGCGTTCTGATTTTAAGCGGTTATTATAGTTGCTCCGGCATTGGTCATCGCAGAATTTTTTGTCTGCCCGGCCTTTTAAGGGTTCTGAGCAATCAAGGCATATTTTTTCCATAACTGATTTATTGGATACTCCCAGCCGTACTTTTTTTATACTTTTCGGTTTTAACAACTACACCGAGTTGATAGTGCTGCACTTTAACTAGTCGGCCTCGTTTCCCTGCAAAAACCGGAAAAGTTCCATTACCCTCTTTCAAAGTAAAGGTCTCTACGGGGCTCCCGTCTTTATTAAAAGCTTTAAGGATACTCCATGGTACTCCGTTCCGATAAATCACCTCGTAAAACAACTGACCGTTTTCATAATGAGTCATTTGCTTACCATCCCTCTTTCCGTCTTTATAGTTACAATCGCATTGGCGAGAGCCATCTTGATAAAAGGTACGATAAGCCCCTTCCCGCTTCCCATTTTTAAGAGTGCCACTTATACGTATAGTGCCGTTGTTCCAAATCTCTTTAATAGCTGTGAGCTGATCTTTAGAAGCATTAGTAAAGCGGGTATGGTATCCGTAGAATTTACTTCTGTAAAGATAGTGCCGGGTGAAAAGTAGTGTATTGTTAACGAGATATTGTTCTTTATCTAACTTCCCGCTCTTTTTAAAACTTTTCACAATAATAGTGTCCGAATTGGGCATTTTAACAGTATCTACCGGACTATAGCTGTAAGCACTTAAAGAAATCGCAAAGAATAGTAAAGAGGAGATAAAATTTTTTAACATGTAAATAGGTTTTAGTTTCTCAAACATAAACATTATCCGTGTATATCCGGATATATACGGATATAAATGTTTACACTCCGGCTAAGTTTTTGGGCTGTTTGCACCTTTGTATCGTCGGTGATGAAGGAATATCACTGTTCGTTAATCGGGTAAATCAACTAAAAATTAAAAACATGAGTAATTTAAGAAACAGCGTTCGTCTTGTAGGTCATTTAGGTAACGAACCAGAAATCAAAACAACCACTAACAACAAAAAGCTGGCGAAGGTATCTATCGCGACAAACTCTTCTTATAAAAATGATAAAGGAGAAAAAATTGAAGAAACACAATGGCACAATCTGGTAATGTGGGATAACAATGCGAAAGTGGCTGAAAAGTATTTACGCAAAGGAAGTGAGATTAGCATTGAGGGCCGGTTAAGCTCCAGAAGCTATACCGATAATGCGGGTGTAAAGAAATTTATTACTGAGATTATTGTGAATGAGATCTTGCTTTTGGATAAAAAGAAAGACTAAAGTTTTACTATCTGCTTATGAAGATAACGGCTACCCGATAACTTGGGTGGCCGTTTTATTTATTTACTGTCAAGTTGTTAAAATCATCCCTGCTATAAACTCCCGGCATAGCATGATCGCCCTCTTCAAAATCGATCTTCACTGCTTTAACCCCTTTTAATTCTGTAAAAGAGAAAGTCAGTTCGGCCAGGTATGCTTCGGCGCCAGCGGTACCCATTTGCTGATTAAGTTTGCTGGCGTCATCGATTTTAACTTCCACCGTATCAGTACCTTCATTTACTAAATCAAGTTTTATACCTTCATACTTTTGATTCAATACCCGAATAATGTCTGCCACACTCGCATCCATAGCGTTTTCCCTGCTTTTAATCAAGCTCAAATTCTGAGTATTCTCATCATATTCAACACTATAGGGAGAAGTAGTAATTTGTGAAGAATTTTTTATCTCAAGGGTGTCGGCGGCATCGGTTTTAACCTCTCTTTCGTTACTGCAAGCAAGTGCGAAAACAGACAGGATCAGCATACAATAAATAGATTTCATGATATTGATTTATGGGGTTGTAACGGCAACAGGTAGTACTTTTCCATTAAAAAACTTATGCCCCGTGAGAGAAAAATCAGCAATGTATTTGCCCATTTCAAAGGCCATTACAGGCGATTGGTATCCAGGAAAAGCTTTTTCGAGCATTTCTGTCTGGGCGGAACCCAAAGCCAGGCAATTGAAATGAATTTTACGTTCTTTGTACTCAACCGCCAGGCACTCCGTAAGCGTATGCAAGGCCGCCTTACTTGCCGAATAAGCCGATAATCCCGGAAATTTAACGCTACCCGAATAACCGCCCATACTTCCCACATTTACCACATGTGCGTTTTCATTTAAAAGTGGCAATAAATGGTGAATCATTTTAACATGGCCCAATAAATTACTCTGCAGCATTTCTACGAAGTCTAATTGGGTGGTTTCTTCGAACGGTTTATTGATGAGTTGCCCGGCGTTGTTAATCAGAATATCAACCGATCCGATCCTGTCTTCTATAAAACTAATTAGCGAAGTGTAATCGTCATGCACGATATCAAATTTAGCGGGGAACAGCTTGCATTCGGGATTAAGAGAGGATGCGATCTGGTAAAGTCGTTTTAAATTACTTTCATTGCGTGCAAGGGCAACAACTTCATGTTCAGAATTAAGTATAAATTCTAAAACGGCTTCAAATCCTACTCCACTGCTGGCACCTGTTATTACTATTTTCATATAATTGTCGTTTTAATGGCTATCAGCCAGCTGGCGGATGAGCATATTTCAATGGTTATAGTGTTTACGGTGCTCAATAAACCGCTCTTCTTGATGGTTTAATGGCATTCTTTATTTAAGGTAAAGGTATAGGTTTTTAATCCCCTGTTGTATATGCCTTAATCATGAGGCCTGTACAAAGTTCGTAGTTTAATAGGAGATTTTACTCAGAAATGAGCCTTCCAATATCATAAAAAAAAATAATAGCGTAGATTTGCAGCCTTAAATACTTTGATGAGACATATTCTGGTAACGGGTGGAGCCGGCTTTATCGGCAGCAACCTGATTGGTGAATTATTAAACCGCGATTTTAAGGTTACCGCTATCGATAATTTCGACGACTTTTATTCCAGGGGGCAAAAAGAACTGAACATCAAACCCTTTGAAACAAACCCTGACTTTAAGTTTATTGAAGGTGATATCAGGGAAACCGCCGATCTGGAACAAATACCCGACATTCACATCATTATCCATCTTGCGGCCAAGGCCGGAGTAAGGCCAAGTATCAAGAACCCGATCCTTTATCAGGATGTGAATGTAAGCGGCACACAAACACTGCTCGAATTTGCCAAAAGCCGCGAAATAAAACAGTTTATTTTTGCCTCATCAAGTAGCGTTTATGGAATAAATGAGAATGTGCCATGGAACGAGGAAGAAAAATTATTACCTATAAGCCCTTACGCCTCAACTAAGCTTTCGGGCGAAATGCTGGGGCATGTTTACAGCAAACTTTACGGAATTCGTTTTCTCGCTTTGCGATTTTTTACGGTCTACGGACCGGGGCAAAGACCTGATCTGGCTATTCATAAATTTTTTAAATCTATACTTAACAATCAGCCTATCCCAGTTTTTGGTGATGGCTCTACAAGCAGGGATTATACTTTTGTAGGCGATACCGTGAAAGGGCTTATCGCGGCAATAGATTACGATAAGTCGGACTTTGAAATTATTAATCTCGGGAACCACAATACCGTAACGCTTTCAGAATTAATTGAAGCAGTAGAAGATGTATGCGGCAAAAAAGCCCAGATTAATCGTTTGGAAGAGCAGCCGGGCGATGTGCCTCGAACCTATGCGGATATTTCTAAAGCGGAGAATTTATTAAATTACCATCCTTCAACAAACCTCAAAGACGGCTTAAAAGAGTTTTACCGCTGGTACAACACTAATCAGGCGATTCTACAATAGACTTATCAGCTTCATTTTCGAAATCTTCGGCTTCTTCTTCACTCGGCAATGGCTCAAACTCTTTCGAGCGGTAAACAAACCAAAGTCCCGAAAGGGCAACCAATGTCGATAATATTGAGAAAGTAAAAGTAACGAATACAGCCAGGCTCTCTTTCATATCAAACACCTCCGAAATATGAATCATTACATACTCTCTGGTTCCGAATCCGAATGCCCCGATGGGTACAATCGCGGCAATTGATGACACTAAGAAGCTAAAAAGGTAAGGCGAAAATTTACCGGAAAAATTTTGCGAAAATAAAATACACAT
The DNA here is from genome assembly GCA_014380615.1 of Sphingobacteriaceae bacterium. Classification (GTDB taxonomy): domain Bacteria; phylum Bacteroidota; class Bacteroidia; order Sphingobacteriales; family Sphingobacteriaceae; genus Paradesertivirga. Next base: position 23,397 of record JACMJM010000013.1, on the reverse strand, counting down.
TACACTCAGCAACTGCAAAGATTGAACCGCGATGGCTTTTGCATGAGCCTGAATAAAGTTTGTATTATATTCTTTAAAGAATTTTTGGAGTACCACGTAATAACTCATGGTACCCATTGCCAGGGCTGGTAAAATAATGTACCATGGTATTTCAATCCTCGGGATCATTAAGATCAGTATCGCGAAAAGAAAACCGATAGCCCACAAGCCGCTAACCCGGTCTAAAAGTATGGCAAATACAATCCTCCTGGTACGTTTTTGAAAACGCTTTCTGAGCAGGTAAATTTTGTATCCGTCGCCGCCGATACCGCCATAAATGTTATAAAATAAGCCGAGAAGGTACAGCTTGAAATTAAAATCGAAAGACGCGTCGATTCCAATCGATTTCAGAAAGCTTAACAAGCGCCAGGAAGAAACAACCTGCGAAAAAAAATAAGCCAGCAGAGCCAGAAATATATAAAACAGATTACTTGTGAGATATAGTCCTTTTAGCTGATTAAAATCAATCTTTTGAAATACAACGTAAATCAGCGCGATTGTGATTACAATCTTTAAAGGCGTTTTAACGACTTTCCAAATTTTCTTCATTTCCTTTAAAAACTCTTCTTACCTGATACGTTTTTCTGTTTGTTCCTTCAAAATATGTACGAACATTTATTTCCGCTAAAATGCCGATTGTTATCAGCTGAATTCCGCCTAACACAAAAATGAGGCCCAGAATTAACAGAGGTTTTCCGCCGATATCGTTGCCTAAGATTTTAAGTATCAATAAATAAAAATTTATGAATGCCCCTAACGCAAAAGAAATAAACCCTAGCGTACCAAAAAGGTGCATCGGCTTCTGAATATATTTCCGAAAAAACACCATCGTTACCAAATCTGCCATTACCTTAAAAGTGCGGTTCAATCCGTATTTCGAAGAACCGTGAAGGCGAGCATGATGTTTAACATCTACCTGTGTTATACTGGCTCCCTGAAGTTTGGCCAAAACCGGAATGAAACGGTGCAGTTCTCCATATATTCCCAAATCCTCAGCTATTTCGCGTTTAAAAACTTTAAGCGTGCAACCGTAATCTTTGATATAAACCCCCGTCATTCGGCGAATTAAAGCGTTGGCGATTTTAGATGGAATTTTCCTCAGGAACATGCCGTCTTTACGGTTTTTACGGTTTCCTGCTACAACGTCCCAGTCTTCATCTTTCATTTTCTGAAGCATGAATGGGATATCAGAAGGATCGTTTTGCAAATCTCCGTCCAGTAATGCAATGTAGGTACCCGTTGTATGGTCAATTCCGGCAGTCATGGCGGTACTTTGACCGTAATTTTTCCTCAGCTCAACCAGAATTACATGGTCGTTTGCGTGTTTACGAATTTCTTTCTGTGTACCGTCATTAGAACCATCGTCTACAAATATCACTTCATAGTCAATTCCCGTTAAAGCGTTTTCTATAGACTCGATCATCGGAGCTATATTTTCTTTTTCGTTAAGAACGGTTATTACTACCGAGAGTTCTCTCATTCTATTTTGTATAATTTCAGATTGCTGTTGTATGTTTTCAACAGGCGGGCACCAGGATTTTTTAAATCGCGGTCAAAGGTAAGATAATAACCGCTTAGAGTGTCTATCTCTGTGAACTTTACCTGTTTCATGCGTTCCCTCTGTATGTAAAAGATAAGTTTATCATGAAAAGGGATATTTTGAACTTCCGGGTGGTACTGATAGAAATAAAAGGAATTTTTGCCGGCAATCCTGCCCATTTCTTGTGAGGCCGAACGATAATAAGTTCCCTCATCATGTTGCAGTCGATGCGGCAACACAAACCAGCTAAATCCAAGCCTCACTACTAATAACAACGCCAGGAAGGCAAAGAGCTTGGTATCGCGTAAGCGAATTATCAAAAAGGCAAAGAACCCCGACAAACAAAAAACCAGTATAACTTTCGGCAACAAAAAGCGCACATACTGCTCCATCCCCGCGAACAGAGCAACGGGTATCGCGACCGTTACCGCTATCGCCAAAGCAATAATAATAATATTAAAAGCCCTGGTAACCCCGGGCAAACTCTCACGATAGGTATAATAAGCATGGCTCCAAACAATAAACAATAAGGGAAAAAGCATCAGAAGATACCTTGGACGTGTTTCGGGCGAAAGCCAATATACTACACTATTAGCAAGAAATATTATAGTGCAAAACTTAAGGAAAGGGTTTAACCAAATTGTTTTTAAAAACCTGCCGTGCAGGCAAAACAATAGCAACAAACTGGCCGGGAACAAGTGTCCGATGTATTCGAACGGAAAAGCCAATATATGCTTTATACTTTTCCAAAAGCCTACGCTGGCTGCGGTACGCTGGCTGCTCTGATCCCAGATGGTTTCCAGATACCCTTCGAGGTTAGGATTATACAGCGAATAATTATAAAAGTAAAGCGCGATTATCAGCAGGCAAAATATGCCGCTCAAAATATGTTTCCAGCCGAAAAGCTTACTAAAGTTCTTTGTATAGAGAAGGAATGCTATGATGGTTATCCCTTGAAATACAATGGAGGGCATACCCTTGCATAAAAAAGTAATAGCGGTAATAATATAGGAAGAAAAAAAGAGCAGAAACCATTGCTTCTTTTGATAAAAATAAAAGATGCACATGAAGGAGATAAAGGTGAGCCAGGAATAAAAAATATCGATATGTCCAAGCATCGAATCATAGATCAGCATTCTCCCATTCAACATAGACAGCATGGCACTGACTAAGGCAATTCGCTTATCTTTCAAGAAATAATTAACAGAAATATAAATAGTAGCGGCGAATAAGAACAAGGGTATTATGGCTGGTAAGCGCGTTACAAACTCGCTAAAGTTTCCGCAGGCCTGATAAGCAACAGCAAGCACCCAATTATAAACGGGCGGTTTGTTGTAATAAAATTCGGCACCGATAGTTGGCACAGAATAATTTTCCGAAAGGATCATTTCCAAAGCGACGTTAGCTCTTGTCGGCTCATCGGCAAAAAGCGGCAATAAACCCAGGTTGATAAAAAAGGCCGGAATCGCCAATAAGATCAGAAAGGCAAATACTTTACCAGGGGATTGAGAGAGAAAATTATCTATTAATCGCATTAAGCATGCAAAGATAATGGATTAAACCGTGCCTAATTAGTTAATACCACTGTAAATATTGAGCCTTGCTGAGGCACGCTTTTTACAGAAATGCTTCCTCCCAATGATTCTACCTGGGCTTTGGTCATGTGCAAGCCTAAGCCTTTTCCCTCACTTTGAGTAGTAAATCGTTTATAAAGCCCGAAGATTTGCTGCCCGTATTGTTCAAGGTCGATACCCATACCATTATCAGACACTTCTATATAAGTATGATGCGAATCTTTCCAGGCTTTAACCAGGATTTCGGGATACCTATCGGGCGATTTGTATTTTATCGCATTCGAAACCAAATTATGGATAATGCTTTGGATATAGCTTTTTATACTGGTTATCTGCTCTGCGGCTTTTTCAACTTCAATTATTACATCGGCGTTAGACTGATATATTTGCTGTTCGAGGTTATTACAAACACCGTTTATTAACTCAGTAAGCTGGAAAGCTTCTCTTTTTTCGTTTAAAGGCGATCGGGCTGTTAAAACATCATTCAGATCTTTTATTAACGTATCGATAGATTGGGCAGATTGCATAATGTAATCAAAGATCTGCTTTACATCGTCTGGAGGAGTATTGGGGTTGAGGATATACGACATCCCCAAAATATTTGCTATCGGAGAGCGTAAGTTGTGAGATACAATATAATTAAACTGCATTAATTCGTTGTACCGGTTATTAATTTCCCGGATTAAGCGTTCTCGTTCCTGCTCGTTCTCCTTTTTCTCCGTTATATTTTGTGCTAAAAGGATTATTGAAGCAACTTTTCCCGAATCATTCTTAACCGGCCCAATACTTACATCGTACCACTCTATAGCACCATTGCTTCCCTGTCCCTGCATCTGAACGTTTTCAACTATTCCCAAGGCAAGTACTTTATCTAACGTTTCTCTAAGCTGATCGCGATATTCGGGTAAAACGAATTCGAATGCCGAAGAACCAATTACGTCTTCCTCCTTACGGTTTCCGATATTATTTATGTACGTAATTTTATAGCCGGAACAAATTTCAATAATATAAATAGGCGAACTTTCCGCAATGGCCCTGAAATGTTCTTCACTGTGGGCAAGAGCATCCTGCGACGCTTTCATTTCGGTGATGTCCTGTACCATCCCGAACAGGTATTGATTGGAATTCGAATCGGGCCGTTTACTGGAAGACTGCTCTTTTATATATTTCACCTTCCCGTTTCGGGTTAGAATTCGATATTCGAGGGAATAAGAGGAATTGCTTTGTTTAGATTGCTCGATTGTATTTTTGAAATGCTCTTTATCGTCAGGATGGATATAGTTGAGATAATTGTTTAGTGAAGGAGTTACTTCATTTTTGGCCTCCTCCAGTATATCAAATACGCCATCGCTCCATTCTTGTTTCCGGTTACTTGGATACCAAACCCAATAACCCACCTTGGCGAGTTTATGACTAAACGAAAGAAGATGCTCGCGCCTTAACAGCTCATTTTGGATGATCTTTAAGGCTGTAATATCCACACCGTAACCAACTTTATATTTTTGATTATCGGGGCCTTTTAAAGGCTTTAATGTCCGTACAAAAAATCGCTTTTTTCCTAATTCGTCCGATAGCTCCTCAATCCATTCGATGGGTTTCTTCAACTCATCAACCAGGTTATACATTTCGGTTCTCGATTCGGCAAGTTCTATATTTTTGCCCCGTTCTTTACAATAATCAAAATCGTCTTTCCCTATTAACCATTCTCGTACAGCATCGTCTTTAACCGCCGATTTACTCACTAGTAAATAGCGATTTTTATCATCATAAACCGCTATATCGATATTTACATTATTGATAATGCTTTCGTAAAACTCCTTAGCGGTTTTAATTTCTTCTTTTGCTTTAACAGTTGCGGTTATATCCCTTATAATACATATAACCTCATCCTCATCGTTTCTTATAAATCGTGCTTCGTAATTTAACCGCTGATGATCTGAATGTTTAAGGTAATACTCGTACGAAACGCTCTTGCCGTTATCCAAAGCTTGTTGCGCTTTCAGGAGAAAGGCATCTGCTACAGCGACGGGAAAAAGCCCATTAATGTTTTTTATCTTATTCCCTGATGATAGGGGGGCTTGATCCCCTTCAGCTTTATAAGAGATATAATCGCCGTTTCGACGAATGCGCAGTAAAGTATCCGGAATTCTGTCTAATAGTGCTTTTAAATGCTTTTCGTAAGAGGTTTTTTCCTGAACATGGGTTTCTAACTTAGAGATCACCTGCCTAAACTCTTTCTTCTCTGTTATATCCGTTATATATCCTTCTACATGAAGCAATTCACCGGCATCATTATACACCCCGTTTGCAATCTCTCTTACCCATTTATTTGCTCCGTCTCTGCTTATAATGCGGTATTCGCAATTACATTCATCTTTTTTAGCCAGATTTTCTTTAAAGTATTCCAGTAACCACTCTCTGTCTTCAGGATGTATTAAATCCGCATATTCCGCAAACGCATTATTAATTAGTTCTTTGGGATAATATCCTGTTAAAGCATAACTCCCGTTGCTGGCGTAAGTAAGTGTTCGATTGGGACTAAATTTGCAGTGGTATATCATCCCGGGCAAATTTTTTAAAAGATTTTGAGACAAGGAAGTAATTAAAGCAGGTTGTTCCATTCAGGGCACTAATCTATCTTCTGAATTTAATAAAAATTTAAATATAGATTAATTTTCAAAAAAAAATAATGTTATAAACGGGCTACAGGGAAACCGCTTGCAATTTTTAAATCCATTTTTACTTGGGCAGGTACATGAGTTTTAAATCAATTAAAATATTACAACTAATGAATAACCGGATTTGTTAAAAGCTTAGAGTAACACCTCCGTAGTAATTTCTTGATGCCGCCGGATTAAAATAATTACCCCCGAAAGCGTTCAAATCATTCCCCAGGCTATAACGGGCGTTTAAAATATTGTCGGCACCCGCATAAAAGTTTATCAAAACCTTACTCAAAAGCCGGCTGTAGTTTAGCCTGGCCTGCAGCAAATGATATTTTCCTGCATAGAATGTATTAGCGTCGTTAAGCGGCAATGCTGAAACGAAATTATGCTGAATATATACCTTGAACTTTGAAGGAAAATAGAATTCGGCAGAACTCACAAGGCTATGTTGCGGAACCCCAGTAAGCCACTTGCCCGAAAGATCAACCTTTTTGATTATGTAATCAGTAAACTTAAATTTGCTATAGGTATATGCCTCGGTAATTTTCAGGCCTCTTAATAGCCCGTTGCCTTTCTGAGGGACTAACCATCCGGTAAGCTGTGCTTCAAGCCCTTTTTGACTAGTTCCCCCGGCATTTACAAAATACTCTGCGCCTTCAGTATTTACTCTTCTTACAATAGCATCTTTTAACTTAAAGCGGAATAACACGGCGTCAAGGTAGATTCGTTGGTTAAGAGCAGAAAGCCTGAACCCGCCTTCGTAATTCCAGCCATTCTCCGGCTCCAGATCAGTGTTTATTTCGAGATTAGATGGCCTAACCTCCTCAAGGGTTGGGGGAGAATAACCGCGGCTAACCGAAGCACGAGCCACCAAACCATCAATTAATAAATATGACATCGCAAGCCTGGGCATGAACTGCTTTTTAAATTTACGTGTTTCCTTATCGGAGGCTATGGGATAAATAGATGCGAAGGAATAATTGTAAAAGTTAAGGCTTAGTGCCGCCTCGATGTTTAAATGATCGGAAGTAGTTAAAGCAAAGCGGGTAAACAAAAAAGTTTGCCTCGCACCCAGGTCTACAAAATTAACCGTATCGCCCGCCACTCCTTTATTGTTTTTGTAATTCCGATTTTTCGAGCGGCTTTTTTGGGTTTCGAGGCCATATTGCCAGTTCCATGTATTATCATTCGCCGTTAGCTCTAAATAGGTTCTTAATCCCAAACTCGCCTCTTTGTGCGTTTCATAATTAGTTATAAAGGGATTTTCGAAATCGGTTGCTGAGCCTGTTATTGCGAGTAGATGCCTGAAGTTTGGGCCTATTAGTTGAGAATGAGAAATGCCTGTAAATAATGTTTTATTGAAAATTCCGGCTTTCTGCTGTTCCGCAACTGCCCGAGCCAGGCGTGGATTGCCTTGCGATAAAACATCAGTTAAACCTCCCGGGGTTTGATAATGCAAATCAGAATACATCGCTAAAATTTTCAGAGAGGCGGCTTTTGAATAATTCCATTGGGGCATGGCCTGAAAGCTTTTTCTTTTCATCGCGCTGTTGTTTCGGTACCCGTCGGTACGCTGAAAGGATTGATGGAGGCTTAATGAAAAGTTTTTCTCGCTAAGGCCCGCACTTGCTTTTTGATGCAACAGTCCGTATGAACCCGCACTGATGCCCGCAGAAAGGGTTGTACTATCTTGATTAAGCCTTTTACTGCTTATTAGCACAACCCCGCCCGAGTTAGCTCCGAATATGCTCCCCTCGGGCCCTTTTAATATCTCAATACGACCAACGGCTGCGGCATCGAGGATATTCAGATAGGTATTTCCTCCTGCATCGGTTAATAAAAAATCGTCGAAATAGATCTTTACATTCCTAATACCAAAGGGCGAACGAAGTAAACTGCCGCGAATGGATAAACGATAACTTCCGGGCGAACGCTCTTCCATTCTAACGCCGGGTACGGTATTTATAGCAGGTAATAACGAAAAATCCGGCTGGTTTTGCAGCACCTGCGAACCGATAACACTTACAGAGGCAGGCGCCCTAAACAACGGCTGATCTGAGAAATAAGCTTTCACTACAACGGCTTCTAACGCTGAAGTATCGTTTAAAGACTGAGCCTGGGGCACAAACCACAGACCTGATAAAAACACTATAAACAAAATCCTTTTCATAACATGCGATAATCGCTTGCGGCAATAATACAATTTAACCCTTATACTTTCTCGACCCAAATCAAAACACTCCGGGGGCACAAACGTTCTATAAAAAACCTCTAGCCATGGCACTAATATATCCCGACATGTATAATCATCCGGAAAAGTATAATACCGGAAATACTGAAAATCATTTTAATCTGAGAAATGAATACCACAACATCAATACACCCGAACGAATTGTATCAGTAATCGGAGGTGCTCTCTTGTTGTACTCGGGACTTACCTCCATATTCAACAACCCGGCAACAGGAATGGCTAAACTTGTGGCAGGAGGCACTCTATTTATGCGCGGCAGTACCGGACACTGCCCGCTATACAAGCTTATAGGTGCCGACAGCACAAAACCCGAAGTAATTAATATCAAGCAGCATTTTATTGTAAACAAGCCCAAAGAAGAAGTGTATCAGTTCTGGCGAAAGCTGGAAAACCTGCCCTTGTTTATGCGCCATATCGAATCTGTTGAAGAAAGGGACCCGATTCGCTCGCATTGGAAAGCTAAATTCTTAAAAAACACACCTCCTGTAAGCTGGGATGCCGAAATAGTTAAAGAAATAGAAAATCATTTTATTGGCTGGCACTCGGTTAAAGGCTCAGCACTTGACCATGGTGGAAAAGTTGAGTTTAATGATGCCCCCGATGGCGGAACAGAACTTGAAGTAGTATTCAGCTATCAATCGCCGATAGGTGGTATAGGAACCGGCCTTGCCCGGCAATTCAGCCCCGCATTGGAAGAAATTATCAGAGAAGATATTTTATATTTCAAGCATTTTATTGAAACCAAAGAGCTGCCCGAAATTGAGCCGAAAGTATAGAGGCAAGCACTTGAAATATTTCAAGATAGTTTTGCTACACTATCATTTATTTTTAATGAAATGATATATTTGGCATCAGGTTAAATTATGCACTTAAAAAAACGTATCGCAATCTTCGCCTCAGGCTCAGGATCTAACGCTCAAAAAATAATGGAACACTTCAAAAAGCATAATGATGCTGAAGTGGCTATTGTGCTTACCAATAATCCTGATGCGTTTGTACTTCAGCGTGCAGATAATTTTGAGATACCAACGCATATTTTTAACAGGAAAGAATTTTACGAAACCGAAACGGTGGTTGCCCTGCTAAAAAACCTGCAGGTTGACATTATTGTACTCGCTGGTTTTTTGTGGCTGATACCAGAAAATCTTTTAAAAACATTCCCTAATAAGATTATAAATATTCACCCCGCCCTACTGCCTAAATATGGCGGAAAAGGAATGTACGGTGATAAGGTACATCAAAGTATTTTAGACAACCTCGAAGAAGAATCGGGTATTACGATACATTTTGTAAACGAACACTTTGATGAGGGAGAGGTAATTCACCAATCGCGATTTAAAATTGAGAAAGGCGACGATCTTAAAATGATAAAATTTAAGGGGCAGCAATTGGAACATCTGCATTATCCAAAAGTTGTAGAGCAATTGCTTAAGAAGATGAAGTCGCTGTAAATTGGATGCCGATAGCGGCTGTTTTTTGTGCCAGAAAGTATTTATAAATTGTGGGTTACTACCTTTTAACTAATGCAAATCAGATTTACAGCCAAGGGTAAAAAAAATCCTGATTTGATTAAATATTCCCTTTTTAACAAAAATTCATACCGACCGGTTTTCATCTCAGAAAAAATTAAATTTATGAGGTCAAATTCCTACCTTTGCGGCCTCAAATCAGATCCCCGCGATGAGTCACCCGGTTAAAATAAAAAACGCCTTAATTTCAGTTTACTACAAAGATAATTTAGAGCCCTTAATCAGACAGCTGAATGATTTTGGTGTAACCTTTTATTCGACCGGAGGCACCGAGAAGTTTATTAAAGATTTGGGTTATGATGTAGTACGCGTGGAAGATCTAACCGGGTATCCCTCGATACTTGGCGGCCGCGTGAAAACGCTCCACCCGAAAGTATTTGGCGGTATCCTTTCCAGAAGAGAACTTCAGGAAGATATTGCTCAAGCCGAACAATACGACATCCCTCAGCTTGATCTCGTAATCGTTGATCTTTATCCATTCGAAGAAACAGTAAAAGCAGGCCTTGGCGAAGAAGAGATAATTGAAAAAATCGACATAGGCGGCATCTCATTAATCAGAGCTGCGGCAAAAAACTTTCAGGATGTTGTTATCCTGGCTTCGAAAGATGATTATTCTAATTTGCACGGCATTTTAAGCGAAAACAACGGAAGCACCCTGCTCTCTCATCGCCGCGACTTCGCTAAAAAGGCATTTAATACTTCCTCGCATTACGATACCGCCATTTTCAACTATTTTAATCAGGATAATTCATTAAACGTATTTAAGCAAAGCGAGCAAAAAGCTACTCCGCTTCGTTATGGGGAAAACCCGCATCAAAAAGGTTTCTTCTATGGCAACCTTGACGAGATGTTTAGCAAATTAAACGGCAAAGAATTATCCTACAACAACCTGGTAGACATTGATGCGGCCGTTTCTTTAATTGATGAATTTGAAGAACCTACCTTCGCGATTTTAAAACATACCAACGCTTGCGGCGTGGCATCAAGAGAAACACTTAGCGAAGCATGGGAACTTGCATTGGCATGCGATCCTGTTTCGGCATTTGGCGGTGTTATTATTTGCAACAGAGAAGTTGATGAAAAGACAGCTTTAGAAATCAATAAGTTGTTTTTTGAAGTATTAATCGCACCCGCTTTCAGCGAAGCGGCACTTAAGGTTTTAACGGAAAAAAAGAATCGGATTTTATTGCTTCGTAAAGAGGTTCAGCTTCCGTCGAGGCAGTTCAAAACGCTTCTTAATGGCATTATCGAACAGGATAAGGACCTATCGATAGAAGGCAGCGATTTAATGAAACCGGCTACCGAAAGGAAACCTACTGAGCAGGAGTTGAAAGACTTATTTTTTGCCATTAAACTTGTAAAACACACCAAATCGAATACCATCGTTCTTGCTAAAAACGGCCAGCTGCTGGCAAGTGGCGTCGGTCAAACGTCAAGAGTCGACGCATTGCGCCAGGCATTGGAAAAAGCAAAAGCCTTTAATTTCGACGTAAAGGGTGCGGTTATGACATCAGATGCCTTTTTCCCGTTCCCTGATTGTGTGGAGATTGCCGCCGATGCCGGAATTTCAGTAATCCTTCAACCCGGTGGTTCAATAAAAGACCAGCTATCAATTGATATGGCGAACCAAAAAGGTGTCGGAATGGTTATTACAGGGGTTAGGCATTTTAAACATTAGTGCTGCGCAAACTTTTTTTAAAGTTTGGAACTTATAAAAAGTTTTGACGTACTTCGGAGTGCGAGTATTTTAACAACACTTTTTAAAAAAAGACGTTAACTTAGCTTAATTTTAACATCTAACATTTCATTTAATGGGTTTATTTAACTGGTTTACACAGGAAATTGCAATCGACCTCGGTACTGCAAACACCCTTATTATACACAATGACAAAGTAGTTGTCGACGAACCCTCTATCGTGGCGTTCGACCGAACAACGAATAAAGTAATTGCTATCGGGCGCCAGGCCATGCAAATGGAAGGTAAAACCCACGATAATATACGTACTGTTCGACCATTAAAAGACGGTGTAATAGCCGACTTTAATGCCGCCGAGCACATGATCCGCGGAATGATTAAAATGATTAACAATGGCAAAGGTTGGTTTTTTCCGTCGTTAAGAATGGTTATTTGTATCCCTTCGGGTATTACCGAAGTTGAGAAACGTGCGGTAAGAGATTCGGCGGAAATTGCCGGAGCCAAAGAAGTTTACCTTATCCACGAGCCAATGGCAGCCGCCGTGGGTATTGGTATTGATGTAGAAGAGCCAATGGGCAATATGATTATCGATATCGGTGGCGGAACTACAGAAATTGCGGTAATTGCCTTATCGGGAATTGTTTGCGATCAATCTATCCGCGTAGCGGGAGATAATTTCGATAGTGATATTGTTCAATATATTCGCCGCCAGCATAACATAATGATTGGTGAGCGTACTGCAGAAAAGATAAAAATCGAAGTTGGAGCGGCACTGCCAGAACTGAGCGATCCTCCGGCAGACTTTGCCGTTCAGGGAAGAGACCTGATGACGGGGGTTCCGAAACAAATTACCGTATCCTATACAGAGATAGCACACTGCCTTGATAAATCAATTTCTAAGATTGAAGAAGCTATTCTAAAAGCATTAGAGATTACCCCGCCTGAATTATCTGCGGATATTTATCAGACAGGGATCTATTTAACTGGTGGCGGTGCTTTATTAAGAGGGCTCGACAAACGTGTGGCGGCCAAGACAAAACTACCCGTTCATGTTGCCGAAGACCCCTTACGCGCGGTTGTAAGAGGCACTGGTATCTCACTAAAAAATATCAATAATTTTAAGTTCTTAATGCAATAATCAATGAGAGAATGAATGTAGGATAGAATAACCTTCTCTCATTCTTTAACTCTTTCATTCTCTCATTCAAATTTTAGTCTATGCGTAACCTCTTGATTTTTATCAGCAAGTACAACGCATTTTTCTTCTTCGTAATTTTCTTTACGCTTTCGCTTATTCTGGTTATCAGAAATAACTCCTTTCAACGGGCAAGTACCCTTAATTCTTCCAACCGCTTAATCGGTCAGGCCTACGAACGATACAATACACTTCAAAAATACCTGCGGCTGGCGCAAGTAAGCGATAGCCTGGCAGCCGAAAACGCAAAACTCAGAAACCAGCTAAAAACATCTTTTTACAATGGTAAAGTTGAGCAACGAACAATAAATGATACAACCACCTTACAACAATACACGTTTATAGTCGCTCAGGTAGTGAATAATTCTATTCACCAAAAAAACAACAGTATTACTATTGATAAAGGGAAAATGCATGGTATCGAAGAAGGTATGGGGGTGATCTGTTCTTCAGGAATTGTGGGAATTGTAGATAATGTGTCAACCCATTACGCAACGATTAAGTCATTACTTCACCAGGACATTAAAATCAGTGCGAGGATCACCGAGAGCCAGGCCTTCGGATCGCTGGTATGGGGGCAGGAAAATTACAACCCCCGCTTTGCAAGCTTAAAAGATATTCCCAATCATGTGGATGTTAAGAAAGGCCATCACATTGTTACTTCAGGCTATTCATCATTGTTCCCGGCGGGTATATCTATCGGACAAGTAAAAGAATCCCGCAAAAAAAGCGGTGAAATTTCTTCGGATATAAGAGTGGTTTTAAGCACAGACTTTTCAACCCTTGCCTACGTTTACGTTGTAAAAAGCACCATGGCTGCCGAGAGACAGGCCGTGGAAACAGAATCACAAACAGAAAATGATTAGAATAATTGTCAGCAATCTGATTCGTTTTTCATTACTGGTTTTTATCCAGGTATTTTTACTCAAAAATATAGGGTATTATAATCTTTCGGTACCTTTTTTATATATACTATTCATCCTTTTACTGCCTTTCGAAACGCCTAACTGGCTGTTATTCCTCCTATCTTTTTTATTAGGACTAACCGTAGACAGCTTTTATGATACCCTGGGTGTAAATGCTGCGGCCTGTACCGTACTCGCATTGGTACGGGTAATTTTTATCAACCTTACCGTTCAGCGACTGAGCTTTGAGATTGAACCAGAACCAAAGCTGGGAATTATGGGCTTTAGATGGTTCTTTTTTTACGCCAGTATTTTAACTATTGCGCATCACACCATATTGTTTGTAATTGAAGATTTTAGTTTTAATGATTTCTACTACACACTAATTCGGATAATTTTAAGTTCTCTTTTTACAGTATTTTTGATGCTGGTAGCAGAGTTCATCTTTTACCGGCAGAAAGAGCGTTAGAGTAAATGAACAGTTTCTTCCCCCGCAGGTATGTTATTCAGGGAATCTTTATTGCGATTGCGTTAGTGCTTTTGCTGAGATTGTTCTATATCCAGGTAATTGATAAAAGCTATTTCCTTTCGGCAAAAGATAACGTTTTACGCCGCATCCCTATCTTCCCAGCACGGGGGCTTATTTTAGACCGCACAGGCAAAGTACTGGTTCAAAACGAGCCGGTATACGATTTAATGGTGATCCCGAATGAAGTCAAACCTTTCGATACCTTAGAGTTTTGCGGCTTGATTGGGATCAACAAAGAAGACTTTGATAAAAAGTTTAAGAAGGCCATAAAATATTCGAGATACACCTCTTCTATCTTCGAAAAGCAGCTATCTGCGTTAACCTATGCCGCTTTTCAGGAAAAACTCTATGAGTATCCGGGATTTTATGTGGTAAACCGCTCGGTAAGATATTATCCGGATAGTATTGCAGCACAGTTTTTGGGATACATTGGTGAGGTAAGCGAAAGAGATATCGAAAAATCTGTTGGCTTTTACCGTAAAGGAGATTATATCGGAAAAACCGGCGTAGAAAAATCATACGAAGAACTTTTACGGGGCCAGCGTGGCGTGCAACAATTGATGGTGGATGCGTTTAACCGCCCTAAGGGGCACTTTGCTGATGGCCGCTACGATACAATAGCAGTGTCTGGCGAGCGCCTGATCAGTTCACTCGATAAAGATCTTCAGAAGTTTGGTGAGCAGCTTATGGTTAATAAAATCGGCAGCATTGTTGCGATTGAACCCTCGTCGGGAGAAATCCTGACCTTCGTAAGCAGCCCCAGTTATAACCCCAACCTGATGGTTGGTCGGCAACGGGGGAAAAACTACACAGCCCTTAATACCGACCCTTTAAAGCCAATGTTTATCCGTCCGATCCAGGCTGAGTATCCACCAGGGTCGATTTTCAAAGTAATTAATGCATTACTAGGGCAGCAATTCGGATCGATTAAGGCAGACACCCGCTTTTTTTGCGGAGGCGGATATTATTATGGAGGAAGCCGACCCATGAAATGCACCCACGTACACGGATCATCAGACCTCCCGCGATCAATACAGGTATCGTGCAATACCTATTACGGAAACGTGTATGCCGCAATGATAGATCGTTCGGGTATGCGTTCGGTAAATGGCTTTAAACGATGGAGAGAAGGGGTAGCCAAATTTGGTATCGGCTCAAGACTTGACATTGACTTGCCTCATGAAAGAAAAGGCTTGCTGCCCACCGACTCTTTATATACCAAGCGTTATCGCAACGATAAATGGAGATCGGGATATAACATATCACTATCAATAGGCCAGGGCGAACTAGGAATTACTCCCTTGCAAATGGCTAATGTGGCAGCAACTGTTGCAAACCGGGGTTTTTTCTACAAACCGCATTTAGTAAAGGCTATCGGAGAAAAAAAATACATCAAACCCGAATACACCAAAAAGAACTATGTTGGAGTAGACGCGAAATATTTCGAGCCCGTTATCCAGGGGATGAGTATGGTGGTGAACCAATTTCCGGGAACGGCTACTTATTCAGCCATTTACAACATCGAAATTTGCGGTAAAACGGGTACTGTTCAAAATCCGCATGGCGACGACCACTCGGTATTCTTTGCATTCGCACCGCGAAACAACCCCAAGATCGCTATAGCCGTGGTGGTAGAAAACGGCGGACACGGATCTACATGGGCCGCTCCTATCGCCAGCTTACTAATCGAAAAGTATCTTACCGACTCGACTAAAAGAGATAAATATTATGTAGACCGAATACTTAAGGGAAACTTATTACCAAGACCGAAAGTTGCGCCAAAACCTGTTGCGCCTAAAAAACCCGACAGTTCATCAAATAAACAAAAGCAACAGCCGGCAGTTACAGCGAATAAAAAGCGATAAGAAATGATTAATCAGCGAAGCCTCTTTTTTAATATCGACTGGATAATAATCTTTATCTATATAACACTTTGCGTAATCGGCTGGTTTAATATTCATGCGGCGGTATACGATCCGCAAAACCCAAGTATCGTTGATCTTGACACCAATTACGGTAAGCAATTATTATTTATTGTAACCGCTCTTATTCTTGGAGCAGTGATCCTGCTGCTCGATAATAAGTTTTTTAATGCCTTCTCCCCCATTTTTTATGGCGTAACCCTCATATTACTTGTAGTGGTGTTGTTTGTAGGAAGAAACGTTGGCGGTAACCAGGCATGGATCCCGATAGGAAGTTTCAGGCTCCAACCGTCGGAATTCGCGAAGTTTTCGAGTTGTCTTTTACTTGCGAAGTATCTTAGTTCTACCAATCTTAAACTGCAGGATTTCCAAACGCTAATTGTATGCACTCTTATCTTGGTAATACCCATGGCCCTTATCATGCTGCAGCCTGATACAGGATCGGCACTTACGTTTACTTCGCTGGTTTTTGTACTTTATCGCGAAGGGCTTTCGGGCTATACACTGGTAATCGGGGCACTTTTTATAGCACTTTTTGTGTTAACGCTTCTTTTCAATACATGGGCCGTTACCGGGATCTTAGTCGCCATAGCCGCTGTATTAATAGCTTCAAATAAAAAAAACCGCTCGTTTATCACCACCATCGCAATTGGTACGGCTATATCTGTCGTCTTTATATTTTGTGTAGATTTTGCCTACGATAGTATCCTTCAATCGCATCAGCGAAATCGTATCGACGTAATTTTAGGTAAAATCAACGATCCTCGCGGCGAGGGTTACAACCTTAACCAGTCTAAAATTGCAATCGGTTCGGGAGGATTATGGGGCAAAGGTTATTTACAAGGCACGCAAACGAAGTATGACTTTGTACCTGAACAAAGTACCGACTTTATTTTTTGCACCGTTGGCGAAGAGTGGGGTTTTGCGGGAAGTTTTGTGGTGGTAACACTCTATGTAACTCTGCTAATAAGGATTATAAATCTTGCGGAGCGACAGCGTTCATCCTTTACACGCATTTACGGATATGGCGTAGCATCTATTTTGTTCTTCCATTTTTTCGTTAATATCGGGATGACCATAGGACTGGTACCAGTAATCGGGATTCCATTACCTTTTATCAGCTACGGGGGCTCTTCGCTGATCAGTTTTACGATACTCTTATTTATCTTTCTAAAACTGGATTCTAACCGGATGGGCGTTATTTAGCGAAACGCCGGTTCAACAATTCGTAGAACTTATCTGCTGTATCCTGCCGGGAAGCCCAGTTATTCTTTACGGAGTAGTTCGCTTTAAGAAAATTATCTGCCGCGGAAAAAGAGTCGAAACGGTTAATTATCTCGATAGCTTCGCTGTAGGCCAGGCTGTATCCGTTAAAAAGATCTTTAATAAATAAAAGCTTATCATTCAGGTTGATAATTGATTTCAAATCTGAAACAGGCTGCGGTTTAGCAAACGCCGAAGCCTGAGCGCGCTGAGCGGACATCAAATCATTAACGGTGAGTACTTTGGCAGGCTCTTCAGATATTACTGAGGGAATTATCTGCTCCGAAACCTCTTCTATAACTTTCGGTGGGTCAGCTTGATCGGAGCTGGAGATAGTGAGTGGATTAGCCTCGGGAGTAAACGCCCGGTCGAATGATGCTTCTTTAATTGGCTCAATTATTTCGGGGGTAGTTTCCTCAACCCATTGTGTAGTAGATTCGAATTCGGGAACAAATGGAACAGCCTCAGTCTCTTCTGTAGGTGCTTCGGTAACAGGTATTGAATTTTCTGTTGGGATGTGAAACGATGAGTAGCTTTCCGGCAACTCCTGTTTAATCAAGTGATCAGCATTTTCCATGCTTTCGATCCCGCTTACACTTTCTCTGTATTGGTCAGACTGACTAAGATCTTGCGGAAGAATTTCAGCAATTGGAGTCGGTTCAGTCTGGGAAGGATTTAATTTCCTTAACACTTTGATATGTTCGGCAAGAAAATCGGCATTTGCGGCAAGCAGTTCGAGTTCCAGGTCGTTAAGTTTTTCGGGAGATTCTGACAGATATTGATACTGTTCATTAATCTCGGCTAAAATGCTTCCTACTTTCCTGAATATATTGTGTGTTTTCATCTCAATCATAACGTTTAAAGAGCGTATATGTTGGTAACTCAGCGGCCAAAAATAGGATTAAATTCTGATATTAGCAGACAGCAAAGGGTTATTGATGTTATTCAGCGAACTACATTTCAGGTCTAAAACCGGGCCGCGGGGCAGTATTGAGGTAATCTGCGGCTCCATGTTTTCTGGCAAGACTGAAGAGCTAATCAGGAGGCTAAGAAGAGCGCAAATCGCAAAACTGAACGTTGAGATCTTTAAACCAATTACCGACACCCGCTACGATGCAAACGCGGTAGTATCCCACGATTTTAATTCCATCCATTCCAGCCCCGTAGAAAACGCCTCTTCTATTTTGCTTCTCGGCTCCAACACCCAGGTTGTAGGGATAGATGAGGCCCAATTTTTCGACGATGAATTGCCTGATGTTTGTATTAAACTTGCGGAGAAAGGAATAAGGGTAATTGTAGCGGGCCTCGACATGGATTTTAAGGGAAAGCCTTTCGGCCCTATGCCAGCACTGATGGCTATCGCCGAAGAAGTAACGAAAGTTCATGCGGTATGCGTAATGTGCGGCTCGCCCGCTACGTTCTCATACCGCACGGTTGACAATGAAAGCACCATTCTTCTCGGAGAGAAAGAAAGCTATGAACCGCGTTGCAGACTTTGCTTCCACGGATCAGTTAGTCTCTCTGAATAATAATTTTTCTTGATTTCGATTCGCCGTTATACTTCATCCTGTAAAAGTAAACCCCTGATCGTACATCATTTGAATATCCTTCGGACAAATTATCTCTAAAGAAGTGGATTCCTCTTCCATAGGTTTTGTTGGATATTAAAGTCTTTACTCTTTGGCCGGTAAGATTGTAAAGCTCCAGCGAAACCTGTCCGGCTTCGGGTAGTGTGAAACGGATATTACTTACAGCCTCTGCGTTTGTTACAATAGGGTTAGGATAAACCTGCAGGTCGAAATCTGTAATTTTTTGTGTCCCCCCTGGATTAATCAGTTCGTACTTTTGTTGTGCCGCCAGTGCGGTAGTTTGAATATTCTCTAAATTCTCGCCGCCTATAAATGCGAATGCCACCCTGATCGAGCTGTTCGCAGGAATAAAATACGGCCCGTAGCCGGATGTAAAATAAACATCAACCCCATCTGTAGTGGCACCTATACCGAATGATTTTACTCCGCTGCTTAGTGTTTCCCATTTATCGGCCAAAGAAAACTCCTGATCTGAGAGTGGATTCCCTTCAATACCCGAAGATAAAGGATAGTAAACCGGAGGTGCATCCTGGTTCAATAATTTAACGGCGGCATAGGGCTCGGCCGGGTCCTTGCTATACACGTAACCCAAACGCGAAGCGGGATCGTACTTTGTTATATTCAATCCGTCGCCAATATCCCAGTCGGTAAATAAGCCCACGTGCACATTACCCAGGGTGGTTGTTCCTCGGTTAAAAATTTCGAATTCTGCTATGGCGTAATTAGTATTTGGGGCGTTCTTATACACAATTATCCGGTGTTTTACAGCCACATTTAAGCGATTAGGATTTGCACGGTCATCAAACTCCGACTCGGCAACAATAGAGTCGGCGTTATTGACTACCTGATGCGCGGAAACGATTTTCACAAAATGCTCATCAGTTTCATCATTTATTCCCCTGGCACTGTTTGATACCCTCGTCGGCGAATTTCCTATCATGAGTGCTGCTTCATAAAGCATTTGTCGGCCCTTATATACAAATCCCTGGCCTTCTTCCTGCTCGGGGGCACTAAAGCCGATGCGTCCGTTACTGGCAATGCTGGTGGTTATAGTTCCGTTGCTTATATCTAATTGATCTTTAGCTACAACTACCGTGAGATGTTCGAAATCCTGATAGGAATTAGCGTTATTGGCATAATTCAATCTAAAATCAACTTTTAAATTCGATGGAGAACCCGGCAGGATAGCAACTTTAAAAGGGCCAACCTGCGATGCGGTTTCTAACGTTCCCAAAGCTGGCAAAGAGATTTGGGGAGTTAGCACTGTTACATTAGGATTTGAGGAATTTAAGGTGAGGCTTAGATTAGTAACCGGATATAAAAAGTTTTTTAAATCAAGGAAGAGATACAGGGTATCGGCATCTGTATTGTTGGCCGAGTTAATTTCCTGCTGGGTGAACCGAGCGATACGTACCGACGGAGGTGTTTGCGTTAAGGCTTTAAAAACGTTTACTCTACCCTTTCCTAATTGCCAGGGATATTCGGAATTTACGTTATAAACATCATCGGCGGTAACGCGTACCAGTTCACCCACCTGCTGCATGCTTAGGCCGGGGCGGTAAGCTTTAACTAAAGCGGCGGTGCTCGAAACAACCGGTGCCGACATGGAGGTACCGGTACTGGTTCCGTAAGTAGCATTAAAGGTGGAACTTAAAATACTATTTCCGGGAGCCGAAATGGAAATGTAATTTCCGTAATTTGATGACCCCGCCTTCTCGTTATTAGAAGCAACATTAGCTACAGCCAAAACACCCGGAAAAGCAGCCGGATACTCCGCTTTCGTTCCACCGCTGTTCCCTCCTGCGGCAACAATCAGGCAGCCCTTACTGATAGCGTAGTTCACGATATCGCGGCCAAAGCTTCCGCCACTCGTACTTCCCCACGAACAGTTAATGATATTGGCTCCCATGTCGGCCGCATATTTTATTCCTTCGTATCCGTAAAGAATATCGGTTCCGCTATTGTCCGGACCAGTTTTTACAATTAGCAGCTTTGCCGTGTTAAAAGCGATACTGGCCACACCAACCCCGTTATTAGTAACAGCAGCGGCAATTCCGCTTACATGCACGCCATGATCGTTTGCGGGCCCTACTACATTCGGATTGTTATCCTCGCTGTTTCCGCTGTTACCAGCGAAATCCCAACCCCGGAAGTCGTCTACTTTTCCGTTACCATCATCATCTAATCCATTAGATGGATTCTCGGCCGCATTGTAATAAATATTTGCCGCCAGATCGGGATGGGTTAGTTCCGAACCACTATCTACAATAGCGATAATAACAGAGGGGACACTTCCGGGACCAATCAAATCCCAGGCTTGCGGAGCCATAACCTGCTGAAAATAACCTTGTTGAGGAAAACGCGGATCGTTAGGAATTAAATTGGTATGATGAATATATCTTGGTTCGGCATATTCTACCTGCCGATCGGTGAGAAGCTCGTTAATGACGGTCTCTATATTAGAAGCCCTGTTAACCTGCAGCTCATAAATACGGGAAAGCCCCGCATCATTTTGCCGCCTTGCTGACGTTTTAACGGAAGATGCGGCCTCAGTAAAAACCTTTTTCAAGGATAAAACCGATTTAGACTTTAAGGTACCCGGCAGCCCCAGTGTTCGTGTTTTAGCAGAAGAACCCACTGCTTCTTTAAACTTCACAATCACCACTCCCGGAACATAATCATTGACGGTAATATCCCTGGGCAAAGTGAACAGTCTCGATTTTGGCTGTATTGAATTTTGAGCCTGTGCAGCAAGTATATTAAAGACAAGAAAGAAGGTTAGTAAGGGTTTAATCATTCAGGTGTGTTTGGAGTAATAAAGGTATTTATAAATCAGGAGACGGAATAATAAATATTGAAAGAGGGGGATGTAGGTTTATGGGGGAGGACTGAGGAAGGGTTGTCGAATACATAACGAACGGCTGTTGTTATGTAATTACGGGGTATAATCCGGATTGCAAACCGTACAGTAATAGTTTCGGCATCACAAAAACAAGTTTGTAAGGATAACTCGTGCTTCGACTCCGCTACCATTGACGTTTTTTTTACGCTTGTCACTCTGAGTAGGGACTTTTTAAAAAAAATAAAATATAGAGATGACATCTTATAACTGGCTCTTTATTTTGCAAAAAAAAAGCGGGCTAACTACACAACCTGAAATGCATTTTGGTACCCATGGAGTCCGTCTCTGAGTTTAGGACTGATACTTTGCAAAAAATATATTAGTGGCAATTCCGGTTTGTCGGGCTTGACCCTGTTTACTAAGCTTTTATTATTCCTTGAAAGTATCAGAGTTAGCCTGCTTTTCTAACTGAATGTAAACGATGTCAAAAGAACAAAAAAGCAAGCCAAAAAACAAAGCAGATTCATTTCAATTAGGCGTTATTTATCCAAACTCGGCAGGAATCGATGTAGGCAGTATGAACATGCTGGTTTCCTATCAGGGCAGGGATGGGATAAGCATTGTTAAAGAGTACGGTTCTTATACCGAAGATCTGCACGCAATGGCAGAAGCTCTTAAAAGTGCAGAAATTACCCATGTGGCTATGGAAGCCACCGGTTCCTACTGGATGTCACTTTTTGAAGTACTGGAAGAGCATGATATTCACATCACGGTGGTAAACCCCAGCCATTATAAAAATGTGGCTGGTCAAAAAACAGATGTCAGTGATAGTCAGTGGATACATACCCTCCATGCCCATGGACTCTTCCGGGCCTCTCACATTGCAGATGAAAGTTACCGCGAGCTTAGGACCTATATCCATGAACGAGGCATTTTTCAAAAACAGAAGAGCGATACATTGAACCGGATACAGAAAACCCTCACTCAAATGAATATCAAATACCAGCATCTGATCAGTGATATCGAGGGAGTGACCGGCATGCAAATTCTACAGCGGATAGCCACCGGGGGTACTGATGCGGAAACGATATTATCAGGATTAAACCTGAAAAAACTTAAAGCAAGTAAAGAAGAACTGGTCAAGTCCTTAACAGGGGTTTATAAACCACATTTTATCACTGTTCTGAATCATCACCTGAAAGCGTACGATTTTTATAAAGCTCAAATGCTGGCCTATGAAACCGAGATCGAAGGCCTGCTGAAAAAGCTGGTTCCAAAGCCTGTTGAAGTATCGACAAAAACTCAAAAGTCCCGTAAAAACCAGTATCACTTCAACTTAAAAGAATATCTGCATGCCCTTGTGGGAGTAGACCTGACTGAAATAGCAGGTCTGGAAGAAAACACCGTCTTAACCATCCTGTCGGTGACAGGACTGAATATGGGCAAATGGCCAACAGCCGATCATTTTACCAGCTGGCTGAACCTTGCCGCCCGTCCCAAAAAAACCGGAGGTAAAGTATTTGGACATCAGAAACGTTTTACAAACAATCCGGCCACTCAGGCTCTCCGGATGGCCGCACAAACCATGTGGCAAAACAAAGGAGTACTGGGACAGCTTTACCGGCGGCTTTCAGCAAGCAAGGGAAGTAAGAAAGCCATTAAGGCTGTCGCCAGAAGGCTTGCAGTTATATTCTACAATATGGTAAGTAAAAAAACAAGCTATGACCCTAAGCTGGTAGCACTTGATCAGGAGCAGGTTAAAGCAAGAAAAATTGCACGTCTGAAAAAAGAAGCAGAAAAATTAGGGTGTACCATAAATGTTGCAGCTGCTTAAAATGAGCCAGTTATGAACGATGT
>JACMJM010000012.1 GCA_014380615.1 Sphingobacteriaceae bacterium | reverse complement strand
TTGTCTGAAGTAGTCTCCAATTGAAAAAATTCCCTGAAAGATTGCAATTGCACATCCAGGAAATCGGGATAATCGATCACGTGCCTGCTGGTCGCAAAATTTACTCTTTCGCTTTGATTTTTGTTTGCCAATGGATTAAGATTTTAGTTTAAAAAATAAACTGTGACTTATTAGGTTTTTGTTGGATTATCCCCAATCTTGTAAAGTCAAACAAAATGGGTACGATACAAACAGCAATAGACCCCGGTGAAAACCGGAGTCTAAGGCTATTTATTTACTGTGTTAAGATTACTTAACCTCAACAACAGCTCCTGCTTCTTCTAATTGTTTTTTCAAAGCTTCAGCTTCGTCTTTAGTTACTCCAGCTTTCAATTCTTTTGGAGCTCCGTCAACTAGATCTTTAGCTTCTTTCAAACCAAGACCTGTTAAATCTTTTACAAGTTTAACAACTGCTAATTTCTGACCGCCAGCCTCTTTAAGGATAACGTCGAAAGAAGTTTTTTCTTCCGCAGCAGCAGGTGCATCACCACCAGCAGCTGGGCCGGCAACAGCAACAGCTGCAGCAGCAGGCTCAATACCATACTCGTCTTTAAGGATCTGAGCTAATTCGTTAACTTCTTTTACTGTCAAGTTTACCAATTGATCAGCAAACGCTTTTAAATCTGCCATTATATTTAATTTTAAATCAATACTTTTTTAAATTTACGGAGCTTACAGGTGCCCGTTTTAACCTCTTTCTTGTAATGTTTTCACTAAACCTGCGATTGTAGTTCCACCCGATTTAAGAGCAGAAATAACGTTTTTAGCAGGCGACTGCAACAATCCAATAATTTCTCCGACAAGCTCTTCTTTTGATTTTAGAGTTGCCAAAGCATCCAGTTGGTTATCGCCAACAAATACTGCTGTATCAATATAAGCGCCTTTCAAAACTGGCTTATCGCCTGTTCTTCTAAGTTCTTTGATTAATTTTGCAGGAGCATTTGCTACAGTTGAAAACAGGATAGTTGATGAACCTTTTAATGCAGCGTCGAACTCTGAAGAATCAACACCGGCAGCTTCCATTGCCTTACGAATAAGGGTATTTTTTGCTACTTGAAGAGTGATTCCGTTTTCAAAGAATTTACGACGAATGACATTAATTTTTGATACACTCAGTTCGGAAGTATCGGTAAGATAAAAGTTACCGTACTCTTTAATCTGCTCAGACAAAGCTTGAACAATCTCTTGTTTTTCTTCTTTTTTCATGATTAGATCCCCACTACTGATTTAGTTTCAACTTCGATTCCCGGAGACATAGTAGAAGAGATGTGAATACTCTTGAAATATGTTCCTTTTGACGACGAAGGCTTTAATTTTGAAAGCACCTGAAGAATTTCAACTGCGTTCTCATAAATCTTGTCAGCCGGGAAAGATACTTTTCCTATTGAAGTATGAATGATACCGGTTTTATCAACCTTGAAGTCGATCTTACCACCTTTTACATCTGTTACCGCTTTACCGACTTCGGTAGTTACAGTACCAGATTTAGGGTTAGGCATAAGGTTACGAGGACCTAAAATACGTCCAAGTCTACCTACTTTAGCCATAACGCTAGGCATGGTGATAATGATATCAACATCTGTCCATCCACCTTCGATTTTGGCGATATACTCATCCAGACCAACGTAATCTGCTCCGGCAGCTTTAGCCTCTTCTTCCTTATCAGGAGTTACTAATGCTAAAACGCGGACAGTCTTACCTGTTCCATGAGGGAGTGTTGCGATACCACGTACCATTTGATTTGCTTTACGCGGATCTACGCCCAAACGAACGTCGATATCTACAGAAGCATCAAATTTTGTAGTGGTAATATCTTTTACAAGAGCAGATGCGTCTTGCAAAGTATAAGCTTTACCAACCTCAATTTTGGATAGTGCCTTTTTCTGATTTTTTGTTAATCTAGCCACTTTCTTAATTTGAATTAATTAATTCCAGGGAGCGTTACCACTAACGGTAATTCCCATACTGCGCGCTGTACCCGCAACCATTTTCATGGCAGACTCTACAGTAAATGCGTTTAAGTCGGTCATTTTATCTTTAGCAATGGTCTCAACCTGTTCCCAGGAAACCTGAGCAACCTTTTTACGGTTAGGCTCTGCTGATCCACTCTTTAAACCTGTAACTTCCATTAACTGGATAGCAACTGGAGGAGTTTTAATGATAAAATCGAAAGACTTGTCAGCGTAAACTGTAATTACAACTGGCAATACTTTGCCTGGCTTGTCTTGGGTACGTGCATTGAACTGCTTACAAAACTCCATGATGTTTACACCTTTAGCACCTAACGCAGGCCCTACCGGTGGAGAAGGATTTGCTGCCCCTCCCTTAATCTGTAATTTAATAAGCGCACTAACTTGTTTTGCCATTTTTATTGATTATTTGTACTCAATGTTAGTAAGTTGGAAGCTAAGTAACATTTAAGGTCTTGGAAGTATCAGGTATTTAGTATCAAGTATCAAGACCACTAGCCTAAATTCCCTCAACTTTACACTTTCTACCTTTATATCTATTAATGAGCAGTATAAACAACCAATCAGGCTATTAAGCCAAATCACGATACTTTATACTTGCTACTTTATACTTTTTATTCTTTCTCTACCTGCATGTAATTCAACTCCAACGGAGTACGGCGACCGAAGATCTTAACCATAACTTTTAGTTTTTTCTTCTCTTCGTTTACCTCTTCAATTACACCAGTGAATCCATTAAACGGACCATCCATTACTTTGACGTTTTCGCCTACGTAATATGGCACATTCATGACTTCTCCCTGCTGAGCCATCTCGTCTACTTTTCCCAGTATTCGATTTACCTCTGCCGGGCGTAATGGAACTGCATTACCGGCCTTGTCTCCAAGAAATCCGATTACACTGTTTATATTTTTGATAACATGTTCAAGCTCACCGTCAAGGTTTGCTTCTACCAATACGTAGCCTGGATAAAAGTTCCGCTCTTTAGCGATCTTCTTTCCTTCGCGCATCTGGTAATATTTCTCCATAGGAATTAAAACCTGTGGCAATAAATGAGAAATTCCCAGACGGTTAATCTCGGCCTCTATATATTGTTTTACCTTTTTTTCTTTGCCGCTAACGGCTCTTACTACATACCACTTCAGTTGGTCACTCATTGTATTAAGCATTAGTCACTGAATGATAATATGATTCTATTATAGTACGTATTCCATTATCCATCGCAAAGATCATTATTGCAATAATTAATGATGCTATAAGTACGATTACCGCAGAGTTCTGCAATTCGGACCATGTTGGCCAAGAGACCTTAGTGGTCATCTCGTCGTACGATTCTTTTAAAAATTCTACTACTTTAGCCATTATTAAGCTTTAGCACGGGAACAAGGATTCGAACCCTGATCAAAGGTTTTGGAGACCTCTATTCTACCATTGAACTATTCCCGTGTGTAACCCTAAATCCCTAAAGGGACTTATAGTTAGTATTTAAGTACAAAGTACTGAGGCCATTTCGACCTCAGTACTTTACGTTTATTAAACCGTATTCAAGCCCCTTTTAGGGGTTGGGGTTTTATGCTAAAATTTCAGTTACCTGACCAGCACCAACTGTTCTACCACCTTCGCGGATAGCGAAACGTAAACCTTTTTCCATCGCGATAGCGTTGATAAGTTTTACAGTGATGGTAACGTTGTCACCTGGCATAACCATTTCTACTCCTTCAGCAAGAGTGATCTCGCCAGTTACGTCTGTTGTACGGAAGTAGAACTGTGGACGGTATTTGTTAAAGAATGGAGTGTGACGTCCACCTTCAGCTTTTGACAATACGTAAACCTCAGCTTTGAAATCTGTGTGAGGAGTTACTGAACCTGGCTTACAGATAACCATACCACGACGGATATCAGTTTTCTCAATACCACGTAATAGCAAACCTACGTTATCACCTGCTTCACCTCTGTCAAGGATTTTACGGAACATCTCTACTCCTGTAACAGTTGATTTTAAGTTTTCAGCACCCATACCTAGTATTTCTACCGGCTCACCTGAATTGATTATCCCACGCTCGATACGTCCTGTAGCAACAGTTCCACGGCCAGTGATTGAGAACACGTCCTCAACAGGCATAAGGAAAGGAAGCTCGGTAAGACGTGGAGGAATTGGAATGTAGTTATCAACCGCATCCATCAATTCAAGAATTTTAGGAACCCAGTTAGCATCTCCGTTTAATCCACCAAGAGCTGAACCCTGAATTACAGGAATATCATCACCAGGGAAATCATAGAAAGATAATAGCTCACGAACTTCCATTTCAACAAGCTCTAAAAGCTCAGGATCGTCAACCATATCCACTTTGTTCATAAATACAACAAGTGAAGGAACACCAACCTGGCGAGCTAATAGAATATGCTCACGAGTTTGAGGCATCGGACCGTCAGTTGCAGCAACTACGATGATAGCACCGTCCATCTGAGCAGCACCCGTAACCATGTTCTTTACATAATCCGCGTGACCCGGACAGTCAACGTGAGCATAGTGACGGTTTTTTGTAGAATATTCTACGTGAGCTGTATTAATAGTGATACCTCTTTCTTTTTCTTCAGGAGCCGAGTCAATTGATTCGAATGAACGAGCCTCTGAATAACCTGCATCTGCTAATACTTTAGTGATAGCCGCAGTTAATGTAGTCTTACCGTGGTCAACGTGACCGATTGTACCTATGTTAAGGTGTGGTTTACTACGGTCAAATTTTTCTTTTGCCATGATGTTATACTTCTATTGTAGGTTAAATTTTATATTTTATGAATTAATTTCATTCAAGAGCCAATGATGGGACTTGAACCCATGACCTCTTCCTTACCAAGGAAGTGCTCTACCGCTGAGCTACATCGGCTTTTTATTTTTAGTTCATTAGTTAAATGAAAAGTAGTTCATTAGTATCCCTATAATGGCTACTAACAACTACTGAACTAATAGACCATTGACTAATAAACCAATGTACTACCTGAGCGGAAGACGAGGTTCGAACTCGCGACCTATAGCTTGGAAGGCTATCGCTCTACCAACTGAGCTACTTCCGCTTATTATTTATAATGATTGAATAACTGAAGGAATGAATGAGTGAATGCTTCAAGCCTTCTGATATTCCTTCCTTCAATCATTTATTCCAGAGTGAATGCTTCAAGCCTTCTGATATTCCTTCCTTCAATCATTTATTCCAGTGGGGGGAGAAGGATTCGAACCTTCGTAGCCGAAGCAACGGATTTACAGTCCGTCCCATTTGACCGCTCTGGTATCCCCCCAGTCAATTTTCGATTTCGGGATTTACGATTTACGATTGGAATTCGTAAATCAAAAATCTTCAATCATAAATTGAAAGAGCCTCCTATCGGGATCGAACCAATGACCTACTGATTACAAGTCAGTTGCTCTACCAGCTGAGCTAAGGAGGCGTTATTTAAAACTCTTTTAAAAAACGTATGTTAAAGAACAATGCTTTCAGTGATTAATTTAAAATAAAAGACCTCTCTGAAAGGGACTGCAAATCTACACAAATTAAAGGCTCAGCAAAATTTTTTTAAAAAAAAATCCGGCAGTGTTTTAAAGCCGGATTTTTCATTTTTTGTTAAAGATATTTTAATCAGGCATTTGCCACATTTAGAACAAAATCTGTTTTATAATTACTTAAACGTGCGTTGAGTTTAGACTTGTATCTATCTATCTGACGGCGAAGGGATTCGGTGGCCAGATCGGCTGCTTCTTCAAACGATTTACATTGTTGTTTGGAAAAAAGCATATTCCCGGGTAAATTCAACTTTATCTCCAGAATTTTATTTAATTCGTCCTCCGTCTTCTCCAACCGTAAATAAACTTCCGCGCTAATTATCTGATCATAAAACTGATCGAGCTTATCAGCTTTTTTCTGAATAAAGGCCAATAGCTTTCTATCGGCATTGAAATGGATAGATTGAACACTGATTTTCATTTTTCCTCCTTGTTTAAGCCTTTGGATGGGCTTGTTTATAAATTGTTTTTAATCGCTCTACAGAATTGTGTGTATACACTTGTGTAGCTGCCAGGCTTGAATGGCCCAGAAGTTCTTTTATGGCGTTCAAATCCGCGCCTTTATTGAGTAAACTTGTAGCAAATGAATGCCGCAATACATGCGGGCTCTTTTTTTGATGAGTAGTAATTTGACCCAGGTATTTATTCACTATGCGGTAAATAAGTTTAGGATAAGCAGGCTTACCATCATTTGTTACGAGCAATGACTGTGAAAAGTTCGGTAAATTTTGAGTTGATTTTTCTTTTAGATATTCCTTAAGCAATTTCATCAAAGAAACATTAACCGGGATGATCCGCTCCTTACTTCTCTTACCAAAAACTCTTATGGTTTGCTCATAAGAATTTACATCCGCATCGCTAAGAGTAATCAGTTCGGCTAAACGTATTCCGGTTCCAAATAGCAGTTCGATAACTACACGGTCTCGCAATCCTTCAAAATTATCAGCAAATACATCCTCCTGATCTAAAAGATTATTCAGGCTGCTATCTTCTACAAAAACCGGCAATCGTTTTGAAACTTTTGGTGCCTTAACCTGAAGAGTTGGATTAACCTCTATCAGCATTTCACGCTGAAGGAATTTATAGAACGTACGAAGCGATGAGAGCTTACGTTGAACAGAGCGCGGTTCGGCTTTGTGATCAATCATGTCAACTATCCATGAGCGTACGTCATAGTGAGTCGCAGATATGAAATCGGCTTCGCTTTTTAGTATAAAATTTTCGAATTGATGTAAGTCTTGAATATAAGCGCTTATAGTATGCGCAGAAAAACGTTTTTCGTATTGAAGGTAGTTAGTAAAACGCTCTATAAACATCAAAACCTATTTATATACGGCCTAAGCAATATACAAATAGGTTTTTGATTTTTAAAAAATATATTGAGAAAAACTAGATACCAGCTTCCTGGTTCAAGCCTTGCTTATAAATCGCTTTTTTAACCTGTGTACGACGGGTAATAGATTTTTTTTCAAATGCCTGACGACTACGAAGTTCTCTTAAAACTCCTGTTTTCTCGAATTTCTTTTTAAAGCGTTTAAGTGCTTTATCTAATGATTCACCGTCTTTTACGTTTATTATGATCATAATCTGTGATACCTCCTCTCGTTTAAGGACTGCAAATTTACGGCAAAAAATCAGAATTCAAACAAGAATTAAGAAAAAGATTAAAAGGGCGATAAAGGGTAGTACACACCACCCCCCCCCCTTATTAATCTTAAAATTCTATTTTACGGTTAATGCCTCATCAACCAAATAAATGAGGTTGCTTCTATGTGCTTTGGTTTCCTCGTTAGAAGAAACCGCGGCACCCACTTTCGCTTTAACTTTTTTCAACGTATAACGTGCCGCAGCTTTCGTTACATCATCCGCCTGAGATTTAACATCGGCAAGCTGCGTCAATTGCTTAACATAGGCAGTTTGCAGATATTGACGATAAGTATTTACATTGGCTTTCAGATCAGCGTCAAATATCCCTTTAGTAAGATCGTTCATCACATCTGCCAGGCTATACTGATTGCCATACATTCTGCTATTGGTAATTCGCTGAGTTGTGGTAGGATGTAAAATATGATCAAGCGCAGCGGTAGCTAATATATTATAAGTACTTGTAAGCTTCGGATCCTCTGTACCGGAGGAGAAGTTAAATCCCCGGCGCTGGCTTTGCAAATAGGGCAAAAGATAAGCATCGTTCTTAAAAGCATCAGGG
This sequence comes from Sphingobacteriaceae bacterium, assembly GCA_014380615.1. Classification (GTDB taxonomy): domain Bacteria; phylum Bacteroidota; class Bacteroidia; order Sphingobacteriales; family Sphingobacteriaceae; genus Paradesertivirga. The sequence continues at coordinate 79,199 of JACMJM010000012.1, read as the reverse complement.
GCGAAAATATTTTTAGCTAATACTCCCATCGCCCGCTTTTGGGTAACCAGAGACACGGGCATATAAGGTTTACTAATTGTATTTTGCCCGACAAAACTCCTGTCGACATACACGCCGCCAACATAGCGGCTTACGACATGAATCATTCCCAGGCGCTGCCCCATTAAACTATTATATCTGGCTTTTAACTCTGTGTATCCTTTCCCTTCTTTACTATATTTCTCCTTCAGTTTAGGCATAATAGCGTTTACCAGAGCGAATCTTTCTACTGCATAGCCGATAGCATCGCTGCTCATGTCGTTAATGTTTACCCGCGGATCTATCGCCTTACCCGGAGAGCGCATATCATCAGCATCGTTTCCGAAAGCAAGATCGGGTTCTGTACTTCTGTTTAGGATCTTTTTGCGGAAAATGTCTTCCTCGGAAACCGGTACCGAAGTATAACCATATTCTATGGCCCAAATATCATAAGGGCCCGGCTTGGTTGTATAATAATCGCCTTGTTTGCTCCTATTCAGACTGACATTAATTGCAGGATAATCCATTACGCTTCCAATTAAACCCTTTGTATGAGTAATAACGGTATTGTTTAGTTCGGAGGGCTTTAACATCTGACTAGCTTTCATATTATGATTAAGGCCCAATGTATGGCCCATTTCATGCAATAAGAGGTAGTATAGAAATTGCTTGTGCATTTTCTTAATGTCCTTCTCCCCGGCCCCCGTTGCTTCAAGTGTAGTGAGTCCGGCAGAATACTGAGCTTTTAACTCTTGCGCCAGTGAACATGCGGCATCGTTATGCTTCATGCCGGGGAAAGTTAGTACCTGAGATGAAGGCCCGCTGTACAATTCATCCATGAGAGGTGTCGAGCTGCCTGAAAACCATTCTACGGTAATATCCGAACCAAGTATCTGGCCGGTTCTGGGATTCACAAAGCTTGGGCCGATTGCACCGTATTGCGGATTTGCTGAGGAAACCCAGCGAATAACATTATATCTGATATCACTCGGATCCCAGTCGACGGTATCAGGCATGACCTTCATAACCACCGCATTTTTAAAACCTGCCTTTTCAAAAGCCTCATTCCATTTCTCGCCTGCTTCCTTTATTGTTTGACGATACTCGAGCGGTGTGGTATTTTCTATCCACCATAAAATTGGTTCAACTGGTTCGCTTAATGCTGCGGCGGGATCTTTTTTAACCAGGTTCCAACGGTGGATAATATCACGATAGTTCACAGGATCAACGCTGGTGAGATTATTTACCTGTTGGGTAAAATATCCTATTCTCGGATCATCCAACCGGGGTTTGAAATTATTTTCGGGCACTTCAATAAAGCTGTGCTGCATACGAACTCTTACATATCGTGCATCCGTTATATCATTACCGCCACCATTGTAAGGAGCAGGATTATCGTAAGCCAGATCAACCTGAATATCTGTATTGTCGGGAAAGGACTTTACTTTATAATATTTTGATTTTGCTGTATTTAAAGATCCTAAGTTGAAAAAAGCTGTAGGGGGAGCGCCTACCGGAGTGAGCGGTTTCACCGGATCAAGTTTATCACTGATAAAAAGAGCATCAGCATTTACCAGATACCCTCCGGCATCTTCCACGCTAAACTTTTCAGACAACACCACAGTTTCCGGAACATCTACCCCGGCTGTTTTGCTAACAGCATTATTTTTATCGTAATAAAAACTGGTATTTACTTCCTGAAATTCGAGTTTATCAAATGCCTTTACAATTTTAATTACGCTTGTAGACCGGTGCATGCTCTGATTTAGATACAGACGGGTAGGGCCGTTTAGGGAAAAGCTCTGATAAACGAACTCTTTGCCCAACTGACTTTTCTTTATATATAGTTGTACTGAACCGGTAATAGTATCCTGATAGATTGTAAGGAGCCCTTCGATTTTTTTACTTGATTTGATTTTCTCAGCCAGTGTTGCCTTCTTCTCTTTTGCCGTTTCGGGAGGCGTGGCAGGCTTCTCTACGATTTTTGTCTTTTGAACAACAACTGTATCTTTTTTCTGAGCATTGGCTTCAGCACAGGCAAGCGTACCCATCAGGAGTACTCCGGCTAATAAACGATTTCGCATATATTTTTTTGTTATTTAAAAATAGAAGAATTTTTCAAATAATGCGGCAAACCTGGATAAAAGTTTTAATTATTAGGATATGACAATAAACATGCTTACCGAAGTATTCTTTAATTATAGGGAGTTGAGACACCATAAAAAAAGGGCGGCAAACCTATCGTCTGACGCCCTTTTTATAAAATTCACAACTTAAACTATGCTTTCAACAAGCCCTTCTTAAGCAGATACTCCGCAATCTGAACCGCATTTGTAGCGGCCCCTTTACGCAAGTTATCGGCAACAACCCACAAGTTTAAGGTGTTGGCTTGCGATTCGTCGCGGCGGATACGCCCAACAAACACCTCATCTTTTTCGTGAGCATCCCTAGGCATCGGATATTTAGCGTTCGCCGGATCATCCACCACAATCACACCTTCCTGCTGTTCTAAAATGCCGCGAACTTCCGCAAGATCAAAATCGTTTTCGAATTCGATGTTAACCGACTCCGAATGGCCTCCCATTACAGGAATACGCACCGTGGTGGCTGTTACTTTAATCGAATCATCACCCATGATCTTGTTGGTTTCCTTAATCATTTTCATTTCCTCTTTGGTGTATCCGTTTTCGGTAAACACGTCAATTTGAGGGATAACGTTAAGATCGATGGGGTAAGCATAAGCCATAGGGCCTTCAATGCCTTTACGCTCATTCATCAACTGATCAACCGCCTTTACACCTGTACCGGTAACCGACTGATAGGTGGAAACTACCACCCTTTTTATTTTATATTTAGCATGAAGAGGCTGCAAAACCACCACCATCTGAATTGTTGAACAATTCGGATTAGCGATAATTTTATCTTCTGCTGTAAGCACATGGGCATTTACTTCGGGCACAACCAATTTTTTGGTTGGATCCATGCGCCAAGCTGATGAGTTATCAATCACAGTAATGCCTGCTGCTGCGAATAACGGAGCCTGCTCTAATGAAGTGCCGCCACCTGCGGAGAACAAAGCTACCTCAGGCTTCATCTTAATTGCATCTTCCACTGTTACTACTGTGTACTTCTTACCCTTGAACTCCACTTGTTTACCAGCACTTTTGGCTGATGCTACAGGAATCAATTCAGTAACCGGAAAATTGCGCTCTGCTAAAACTTTTAACATCACCGAACCTACAAGGCCCGTAGCGCCTACAACTGCGACTTTCATTTTGTTTTCTTAATTTTTTATTTAGTTTCGATTTTCAATAATCTGCCAAAGATGAAAAATTATCTACTCTTCTCACTCATATTGTGGGCGAATTTTGCTTTTTCTCAATTGAATGAGTCATTTAATGACGGTAATCTTACAAGTAATCCGGGTTGGAGCGGAAGCAACGCCGCAAACGACTTTACAGTTATAACCGAACAGTTACGATCAAACTCGGGTACAGCCAACAGTAATTTCTACCTTAGCACACCTAATGCGTTAGGAAATAACTGCAAATGGGAGTTCTGGGTAAATCTCCAATTCAATCCGTCGGGGGCCAATTATGTGGATGTATATCTAAGTTCCGATCAGGCAAACCTTCAATCAACAAACATTAACGGGTACTTTGTGCGGTTGGGAAATACCAACGATGAAATTTGTCTGTTCAAAAGATTGGGTGCCGCATCCTCTAACCTAAAACTAATTGATGGGGCCGATGGCATTCTCAATACCTCAAACAATAAAATTAAAGTGAGGATAACCCGAACAGCCGATAACCTTTTCACCCTCGAACGTGATATAACAGGCCTCGGAACTTCTTATGTTACCGAAGGCACTTTTCAGGATGCCAGCTTTACCACATCAGCTTATTTCGGGATATTCATTCAGCAATCCACATCAGGTTTTTTTCAAAAACATTTTTTCGACGACTTCAAGATCAACGCACTAATTACCGACAATACACCTCCTGCTTTAGTCTCCGCTACCGTGATAGATTCAACCTCGATTGAAGTTCTTTTTAGTGAAGCTGTTGACAGTCTTTCGGCTAAAACCATCACAAATTATACCCTTAGCAATGGTTTCGGGAACCCGGTTTTGATTAAAACAAGCGCAGATCTGTCAAAATTTATTCTTAAATTATCTAAGGGGTTAAATACAGGTTCGTACATTTTAACGGCAACAAACATCGCCGATAAGGCTGGCAATCTTGTTTCTTCCGGCAACACCGCCACATTTTCGTATATCAAACCTTTTATCGCAATAAAAGGAGATATTGTTATTAATGAAATCTTCGCCGATCCCTCACCACAGATTGATTTGCCCTCGGTTGAATTTATTGAGCTGTATAATACCACAAATCACAGCATTTCATTAAAGAACTGGAAATATTCTGACGCTGCATCGTCGGCTTCCCTTTCCACCGATAGCATAAAATCGGGGCAATACCTTATTCTTTGCGCTAAGGCGGATACGAATGAGTTTAAACAGTTCGGAAAAACCATAGGAGTATCTCCATGGCCATCATTAAACAACAGTTCTGATATTATTAAGCTTATAAGTCCGGAAAATAAAACAATTGATTCTGTTTCGTACTCGGACACATGGCATGAAAATCCAAACAAGAAGCAAGGAGGCTGGTCGCTGGAGCGGATAAATTACAGCTCGCTTTGCGGCGGATTATTCAACTGGACAGCTTCAAAAGATGCTGCCGGCGGAACACCGGGAAAACAAAACGCGGTCTTTATTCCCGATTACGATCAACTAAATTTTAAAGCCGACAGTATAAAGCGGCTATCAGACAGTTCAATAAATGTCTACATGAATAAGCCTGCCGAAGTAACAACAGCAACAGACGCATTTAGCCTGCAGCCCTCTTCAGGCCTTATCAAATCTGTAACTTTTGATGCCAGTGCCCGACAAGCTACAGTTGTTTTTAGCACAGCGTTCTCACCGGCAACATCCTACGAGTTTAACGTTTCCCGGCTAAAAGATTGCGCCGGCAACACTTTGCATACCCGCTTGTTTTCATTCGATACTCCCAAATTACCTCCAGTGCGTCAGGATACGGCAAAAATTTTCATTACAGAAATATTAGCGGATCCATCTCCGGAAATTAAGCTGCCGCTTGCTGAGTTTGTAGAACTTGTAAATCCGGGTAAAGACACGATAGATTTAGATGGCTGGACATTCAATAATTCGCGCACAAAAACCACACTAAAAAATGCGTCTATCCTGCCTAATGAATACGTTATTCTTTGCCCGGCGGCAGATACGGTTCATTACAAGGCGTTCGGGAAAACGATAGGTTTAAGCCCATGGCCAACGCTGACGAATACAGCAGACCAGGTAACTTTAAAAAGTTTTAAAGGACGGCTTTCAGACTCAGTTGCTTATTCAGACACTTGGTACCCCACAACATTAAAGAAGCAGGGCGGCTGGTCGCTTGAGCGAATAAACTATTTATCGATTTGCAGCGGAATATTCAACTGGACCGCATCAAACGATGCTTCCGGTGGAACACCAGGAAAACCAAATTCTACTTTTATTCCTAATTATGATCAACTCGGTTTCAAAGCCGATAGTATGAAGAGGGCATCAGACAGTACCTTACAAATCTTTTTCAATAAACCAGCTGATCTGTCATTGCCAGTGGCCGGATTCGAGCTATCACCTGGCAATGTTCAAATAAACTCAACAATCCTTGACCCAAATTCCAGATCCGCCATTTTAACGTTTAATAAAAGATTTCAGGCTGGTACTTCTTATCAATTAACCATTACACAGATTAAAGATTGCGCGGGAAACACTATAATACCACGTTCATTTTCATTCAGTACAGCTGCCCCGCCACCTGTAAAACAAGATACAGCAAGCGTTTTTATTACCGAGATTTTCGCAGACCCCTCTCCCGAAGTAAAGCTGCCTCTTGCAGAATTTGTAGAGATTTTTAACCCGGGAAAAGACACGGCAGATTTAGAGGGATGGACATTAAGTGCCGGAATTTCTAAATCAACGTTTAAAGCCGCTAAGATTCTGCCCAGGGGGTACCTTATTCTCTGCCCTGTAGCAGACACACTAAATTACCAACCATACGGCAGAGTTGCCGGACTTACTCCTTGGCCGGGACTAACAAATTCATCAGGGAAACTTATTTTAAAAAGCTTTAAAGGCAGACCAATAGATTCGGTTGCTTATTCAGATACCTGGCACAGTTCTCCTGAAAAGAAACAAGGTGGATGGTCGATTGAAAGAATAGACTACAAGTCGGTTTGTTCGGGGAACTACAACTGGAAATCCTCTGTCGACAACTCTGGTGGAACTCCGGGAACAAAAAACTCCATACACATTCCAGATTACGATAAGCTCCCCTTCAATGCCGATAGTGTTAAACAGGCATCCGACAGCAGTTTTACTATCTATTTTAACAAATATACCGATGCTTCCACTTCTATAAACGCATTCAAATTAACACCTGCGTTTCCCGAAATACTCTCTGCCTCTTTCGATTCATGGGGCACCAAATGTACGGTTGCGTTAAAAGGAAATTTTACCCCAAATACAACCTACCAGATTACTATCAGTGATCTGCGCGACTGCTCGGGCAAGATCATATCCGCTAATAATGATCTAACATTTACCACGCCAAAACCGCTTCCGGTTCGGCAAGACACCGCCCGTCTTTATCTAACAGAGATCCTCGCCGACCCATCGCCTGAAATCAAACTACCACTTGTCGAGTTTATAGAAATATACAATCCCGGAAAGGATACTATTGATCTCGATGGCTGGATTTTAGCCAACTCAAAAACGTCGTCAACTATTAAAAAGGCCAGCATTTTACCAAAAGATTTTCTGATCTTGTGTTCGGCCGCAGACACATCGCAGTATAAAACATTCGGCAAAGTTGCCGGATTGAGCCTTTGGCCAAGCCTTAACAACTCCACCGATCAGATTTATTTAAAAAGCTTCAAAGGGAGGCTGGTTGATTCAATTTCCTATCGGGATTCATGGCACAACGCCACTAAAAAGCAAGGCGGCTGGTCGCTTGAACGCATAGACTATCTATCGGCTTGCCGGGGAGCTTATAACTGGGTAAGTTCGGCCGATCTTTCCGGCGGCACACCCGGCAAACAAAACTCCGCCGCAATAAACAACTTTGACAAAATACCCTTACGAGCAGACAGTATAAAACAATTGTCAGACACCTCGATTTCGGTATATTTCAATAAATTTACTGACGTTTCAACAGGGTCGTTCAGTACAATTCCTTCTGCCGGCGGGATAGAATCTACGGTCTTTGATACCCGCGGAACCATGGCAACAATAAGCTTCAATAACAAATTCGCGGCAAACACAACCTACAAGCTGGTAATCTCCAATCTGAAAGATTGTGCCGGAAACTCAATAATTAACTCAGAACTCAGCTTTACCACTCCAAAATTGCCTCCGTTACGTACGGATACTGCCCGGATAGTTATTACCGAAATATTTGCCGATCCCTCACCGGAAATTAAGTTGCCACTGGTTGAATTTATTGAACTTTATAATCCCGGCAAGGATACTATTGATTTAGATGGATGGAGCCTTAGTAACTCCAGGACAAAAGGCATATTGAAGAAGTGTATTATTCTTCCGGGAAATTATTTAATCATTTGTAATTCGGGGGATACAAGCAATTATGACCCTTACGGAAAAGTCGCCGGTATTTCTCCCTGGCCAGCATTAACCAATGCCTCGGATCGAAGCGTTTTAAAGAGTTTTAACGGAAGGTTGGTTGATTCGGTCTATTTTGATGACACATGGTATAAAAGCAGGGAAAAGCAGGGAGGCGGATGGTCACTTGAGTTGATGGATTATCGGTCGGCCTGTACCGGTACCCAAAACTGGACAGCCAGCACGGATGCCTCGGGAGGTACTCCGGGCAGACAGAATTCAGTCCATCAGCTTTATAAGTCAACGCCATTGAAAATCACAAACGCGAATTTGATTGACAGTTGTACCATCATTTTAAAGTTTAACAAGCCTCCCGAAAATATATCCGCAAGAACACCCGGAAACTATCTTCTAAATAATGGGATAGGCAGCCCATCGGAAGTGAGGTTCAACACCCCTGCACTTGATGAGGCGGAGCTAAAATTTATCAGTATATCCAGAGGGAAAAACTATCGGATTAGCTGCAGCGACATTACAGATTGCTCGGGGGCAAGCATCTCTCCTGCTGAAAATTACGCCGAATTCTTTTACCCTGATAAGATTGCTAAAAACGACATTTTAATAAACGAGGTTCTTTTTAATCCACGAGCCGGAGGTACTGATTTTGTTGAGATCTATAATAATTCTAATAAGCTCCTGGATCTGAAAGAGCTTGCGTTGGCAAGCACAAAAGTTCCGGACAGTGTAATTAATATCAGCCCTTTAGCAGTTTCAACAAGGCTATTTAAACCGGGCGACTACCTGGTACTTACCAAAGATCCTGAAGTGGTAAAAAGTAATTATCGTGCAGAAAACCCCGAGGCATTTCTAAAGATGAACTCAATGCCTTCATACAGCAATGAAGCCGGAGTAGTATTGCTGATTAGCGGGCAAACCAAAATTGATCAGCTCAACTATTCAGAAAAAATGCACTTCGCTTTGATTAAAGACCCGAAAGGTGTCTCCCTGGAAAGAACAAGCTTTTCGAATCCGGCTAATGAAGCGGGTAACTTTCGCTCCGCCGCGGCAATTGCAGGGTTTGCTACTCCGGGATATAAAAACTCCCAGTTTGTTGAGGAGATGAGCCAACAGTCAAACGAAATTGAACTGCTGTCAAAAACCTTTTCACCTGATAACGACGGATTTGAAGACGCACTTTTCATCAATTACCATTTTAAGGATGCCGGGAAGGTAGCAAACGTGAGTATCTACTCTGATAAAGGGGTTTTGATTAAGAAGTTGGCAAAGAACATAACGCTTGCGGCAGAAGGAACGTTAGTTTGGGATGGAATGAAAGATGATGAACAGAGGGCCGCGATAGGGATTTATATCGTTTACTTCGAAATTTTCAACCTTAAGGGGCAAACTAAAAAGTATAAAAAAGCATGTGTTCTGGCGTCTAAATTGAGGTAGAGGAATTTTGAATTTATAATCACCCGAAATCGTGCTTTAATTTTTACTTTTGACTTTTTACTTTTTACTTTTCAATTTAATGGGAAGAGCATTCGAATTCCGTAAAGAAAGAAAATTTAAGCGCTGGGCCAAAATGGCCGTTCAGTTTACCCGTTTAGGGAAAGAGATTGTAATGGCTGTTAAGTCGGGCGGACCTAACCCCGAGACCAACTCGCGTTTACGTACAGCTATTCAAAACTCGAAAGCTGTTAACATGCCGAAGGATCGTGTTGATGCGGCAATTAAACGGGCGTCAAATAAGGACGATTCAAATTACGAAGAACTGGTTTACGAAGGATATGCTCAACATGGCGTTGCTATCCTTATTGAAACCGCTACCGACAACACCAACAGAACTGTTGCAAACGTGCGCAGTTACTTTAATAAAACAGGCGGTACTTTAGGTAAGACCGGTTCTCTGGATTTTATCTTTAACCGTAAAGCAGTTTTTAGATTTGTTCCGCCGGAAGATTTGGACCTTGAAGAACTTGAATTTGAACTGATTGATGCGGGCCTTGAAGATTTATATGTTGAAGCAGATGAAGAAGGAAATGATATTGGTGTAATCCATACCGCTTTTGAAGATTTCGGAAAAATGCAAAAGGCCTTGGAAGAAAAAGGCTTTGAAATGAAGAGTGCAAAGCTGGAACGTATCGCACTATCGCATACTGATGTTACCGAAGAGCAGGCTGTTGATGTTTTTAAATTAATTGATAAACTTGAAGAAGATGATGATGTGCAGGCGGTTTATCATAATATGGCAGAGTAAATACAGTTAAAATAAAATTCCCAATTCGGGAACTTTTGCCTATCTTGCAAAAAGAAGTACTTGAGAATCATAGCCAAAAAAATTCTTCGGGAGTTTTGGGTCAAACATTCGGACTGCGAACAACGACTTAAATCGTGGTATCGGGAGGCAGAGAAAGGCACGTGGAAGAACACGCATGAAATCAAAAGCGAGTATCCGACCCTAAGTGTACTTGGTGAAAATAGGGTAGTTTTTAATATTAAAGGAAATCATTACAGACTAATTGTTAAAATAAATTTTCATTATCAAATGATGTGGATACGATTTATCGGAACACACAAAGAGTATGACAAGATTGACGCGGGAAAGATTTGATCACAATGAACTTAAAACTAATAAAAACAAAAAAAGATTATGAACAGGCCCTCGAAAGGCTTGAAATAATCTTTGATGCAAAAAAAGGGTCTCCAGAAGGGGATGAACTGGAGATACTGGGTATTTTGATCGAGCAATATGAGACCCGTCACTTTCCAATTGATTTACCTGATCCGATTGAAGCTATAAAATTCAGGATGGAACAACTTGGTTATACACAATCAGATCTAGCGAAAGTTGTAGGCCTAAAGAGCAGAGCAAGTGAAATCCTCAATAAAAAGAGGAAACTTTCTTTGGATATGATAAGACAGCTTCATGAAAAGCTCCATATCCCAACTGATGTATTGATACAAGCATATTAAAACAATTCGTAAATTAGCTGGTAACTTTTATAATGAAAGACAAAGATCTGTTAGTTGTAATTGCTGAAATGCTAAGAAAGCAAGATCAGCAAACTGAAATTTTAACAAATTTAGTAGATGTTTCTTTGAAACAGTTTGAACAGCAACAACACTTCAATGAGAAGTTCTTATCAAGATTAGATGACCAACAACACTTCAACGAAAAGTTTCTGGAAGTAACCGAAAAGATGGCTGATCGGCTGGATAAGATTGAGAAAAAGCTTTAATGACTTTCGAAGAATTCTTTGCAAAGAAAAAAGTAGACCTCGTTCAGTTTGAAAAAGCTGAACCAGTGCTGTATACAGAGTTTAAAAGTCATTTCGGGGCCATGGGCGGAAAGAGCTTCGACCATACCAAAAAATTCTGGTTCAATAAGCTTAGGAGACTGTATCATTTAACACTGCCAGAGAAAGCGGTCACACAGGTTGAGACTGCCATTGCATCACAAGCAGAGCCATTAAGCTCTCCTACCATTGAGCAGAAGCCTGCGTTTACACCGCGGTTTAAATCGGCTAACATTAACAAAACGGAGCAGACACCTGAGCCAGAACAGGAGACTAAACCCGTAGCCAAACCTGCCTTCAGACCAAGAAACATTCCGGCTAAAGCTCCTGAGACAACAACTTCAGAATCGGAAACTCCCGCTAGTCCCGCCCCTGCCAAGACTCCCGGATTTAAACCGAGAAATATAAAACCTGCTGTGGAAAGCAACTCCATTTTGGAAGACGCTAAACCAGAGGAACCCACTCCGGACACGCCGACAAATACCCCAGCTAAAACACCAGGATTTAGGCCGAGGAATATTAAATCTGTTGCTTCGGAAAATGCAGCGGATGCTAACCGCTCTGATAGCCGCCCCGGCCAGCCGGAAATTCCGGAAACACCGATTACAAATCCTGCAAAACAAGAAGACGCAGCTAAAGTGGGCTACAAGCCTAAGTTTAAACTTAAAAATATACCGAGAAATCCGGCAGCGGGTGAAGAACAAACCGGGCAGCCAATTAAAAAAGAACTTGTACCTGAATCGATGCCTGAGATAGAAACAGATTCACTGGTGGAGTCGGACATTGAAAGGAATACCTCTTCGTCTATCGAAGATAAAACACCTGAGCAGGAAATCCAAGACACTGATTTGGATTTAAGGGGAATTGATAACGAAAAGAGCGAAGAGGAAAAGCCGAAACCCGCTTACAAGCCGAAATTTAATTTGAAGAATATCAAAAGGTAGGCCCGAAAGATACCGCCCCCAATTAAATAGTTGATCAGGCTGGGTACAGATGCATGTCCAATTCTTCCTGGCCGCGTTGAATTATCCTGAAACCAAAAATCCTTTAAACAGTAAAAGCCTTGATGAGACACGTCCTATCCGAAAAAACTCCCAAGCGTTTCTAATAAAATGAAAAGTGCAGGCAGCTACCGGATTTCTTTTGTATTTCTTTGCATTATATTGCACTTGCGGGCTAACGGCCAGGGTCTGCCCGGGCAACATTTTCCGTTTGTTTTGCAAGACTCTTCCAAAGTAATTGCAATCTCTAGAGAGATTGCTAGCTCAGTAAAGCTGTCTTATACATCTTCAAATACGCGCTCAGACTACAAAAAACACTTTAATACAATTAGGGAAAATGCATCTAAAGAAATTGCCGAAGTAATCAAATATACGGCCTTGCTCGATACCCTAATTGAGCCTAATCTCCAGCGGATTTTCCGGCGCCTTATTGCAGCCAACCCACAAACAAAAAACAGCAGGCTAATTGTCACAAGAAGCTATGTCGATAATGCATTTGCAGCCGGAGATGGCACTATATTCCTTAACAGCGGATTGTTAACGATGCTAAAAAACGACGACCAGATCGCTTTTGTGATGGCCCATGAGCTCAGCCATGGCGTACTTAATCATGTACAGAAAAACATCGAAAGCTATCTTAGTAGCCTGTTTAACAAAGAAGTTCAAACAGAGTACAAAAAAATCCTTAGAAATGGATATAACAAAAGCAAACGGGTTAGCGACCTGTTGATGAAAGTATCCGTACGTAATCTTTATCATATGAGGAGCCAGGAAACCGCTGCCGATTCTTTGGCATTCTACATCATGAAAACGGCAAACTATAATCCTTCCGAAGCTTACAATGCGATAAAAATCTTCGAGCGCTCACCTTCGCAAAACAATGGTCTTTTTGAAAAACAAGGCTTCTTTTTTTCGTGTAAGCAAAATTGGGAACCTTCTTCCAATACGCAAGCTTCAATTTTTAAAATTGCAACAGACGATGATCAGCCTGACAGCTTACAAACCCATCCGGATTGCAAAATACGCATGGCCGCCATCCGGAAATTACTTCTCCAAGTAGGAAAAGACACTACTGTCGAAATAAAAGATATCGGATATAGAAACACCCTAAAAGTTGCCGGTGCTGCCGAATACGAATCGATACAAACACTATTTAATTCAGCGGATTATGACAAGTCGCTGTACTACTCGCTTTGCGCCTTGCAAAGACAGCCCCAAAGTGTCTTTTTAAAAACGATAACACTTCTAAGCCTATGCGAGTTGAAGCGCCACTTGCAGGCACATAAATATGCCGAGGTGGTTTCTAACACAAACAACTATTATTCTCAGGAACTGAACAAGTTTCTGGAATTCTTAAATGCGCTTAACATAGGGGACTTTAAAGCACTAAAAGAGGCCATCGAACGACAGTATGGGGATATACGTTCAAACGATGAGTTTTCGACTATTGCTCGTTTCGCGAGCGCTAAATTAGCCGATTTGCCTACCACAGCCAAAGCTTGTGCCGAAGAATATATAAAAGCTTTTCCAAAGGGCAGATTTATCGGCCTTGTCACTGATCTCGACAACATTAAAACAAAAACCAAATAAATATGTCACAAAAACCCGCCTTACTGGCCACGCTGCTTCTAGCGGCTACAACATGCTTTTCGCAAACTCAAACCCTCGACGGATTTTCGTCGATTTCCAGCAGGGCTATTAATCCGATTACTAGCAATAACGAAGTAAAAGGCTATTCACTTTTCTACAAGGGAGATAAAGCTGATAGAAAAAACTCCAATTATGGCCTTACTATTTTTGATGAAAACCTTAAAAAGGTAAAGGACATTAATCTGGTAAAACCGAAAGACTATTATATGCTCGTAAATAATGTGTTTAACGAGTCGGCCATGGCTTTGATGTTTTACAATTTTAAAGACAAAACATTTGAAATCGAAACCTACTCAAATGAACTAACAAAATTAGGTAGCCGAATTATCAGCGATGTAACTAAGGGAGACCAAGCAGCGATGCAGCAAAGTTTGAGTTATGGCGAAGACGGCAGTAACGGATTTAGTCTTTCTGTCAATATATTGCCCGTTCGCAATAAAGGTTTTATAAAAAACAGCATCGATGGGCGGGGAAAAGGATGGGCGCTTGAGATGTTCGACAACAAGGTGCTGAACAAATGGTCAATTTCCAGTGGCGACGGGAAAGGCTACGAAACTATCTTCCCAACAGAGGCCTCTGATAAGTATCTACTGGCCTCATTGTTTAAGCGTGATGGCCTGTTTTCTACAAAAGTGGAATCGTATTTATTATTAATTGATATTCAAACTGGCAAAAAATTATTTGAAATACCTGTTGAGGGCCAGAGTGATGAGGTTCTCTCGATTACCGGGATGACAATCGACGATCTGAAAAATGAAATTGTAACCGTAGGAGACTATTATGCCAAGGGATCGAAACCTGGTGCTGGTAAAAGTTTAGGATTTTATACGAAACGTTTTAACATTGCCGGAAAAGAAACTGCCAAGAAGTTTTATTCGTGGACTACTGATGTAAAAAAGGCAGCGAGAAATACCGTTATTGATCCATCTTACAACAATTTCACACACAAAATTGCATGTATGGCAAGTGGAAAGACTTATATAGTGGCCGAGCAGTTCAAAAGAAATGTTAGCGCGATGGGAATCGCATCATTGGCTTTAGGAGGCGGATCTAGTATATTGAAAGGCGTTGTTGGTAACATGTTGCTTTTTGTAGTAAATCCCGATCTGTCGTTAGATGAAGTTTTGCAATTTGAAAAAGACCGCGCAACAGTATCTTTACTACCAGGTAGCGAACTTTACGGGCCAGGCATCACCGGTCATTTCATGAAAGCATTTGGAGACTTTGATTATCAGTTTCTTGCTAACAGCAGCAATAAAAAAACTTTTAACGCCGTATATGTTAACTACGACAAAGCAAAAGGAGAAAAAGGAAAAAAGGTAATTGGGAATATCATACTACCGGAAAAGCAATTGGTATCTTTTGACAAAATTAACATGCCTTCTGATGCATCATCGGCCTATGTATATCCGGCCAAGCCTGGATATATTATGATGGTAGACTATTTAAAAAAACAGAAGCAACTTGGTATGAAGCTCGTAAAAGTTAACAACTAAATCTTCTTGACGTACGGCCACAAAAGTCCCCGTAAACGACTTTGATTGATAGGGAACGATGAGGGTAAACTTAGATAAAAATCCCATCCTGTTATAAGCGGATGTTTCGGTGGAAAAATATCGAGCCGGAAGAGAATAAACGTAGACAGCGTTCTAAACGCTGTCTGCGTTGTAGAAGACACAAGAACAATAGATCCTGGATAATGATCTGGAGTTAACAGGATGATGACGAAAGAGCGAAGAAGAAAAACCTAAGCCCGCCTATAAGCCGAAGTTTAATTTGAAGAATATTAAGCCGAAGTCTGATGATAAAAACCTATAAGGTTTCAGAAACCTTATAGGTTTACCCGGAAGTTCGAAGAAGGAAACTCTTAAATTAAACCTGATGGCACTGAGCCCGCAGCGTGACCTGGGCATTGATCGGCTAAGGCGAGGACTTGGAGAAACAGCAGGGCTGCAATATCCTATAAAAACGCAAGTACCTTTTCCAAACAAAAATCAATCTAAATATTTACAGCGTCTAAATTCCAAAAGTTCCAAACTTTTGGCAAGTTTATCCACCAAAAAAAGCCACTCGCTATAATAACGAATGGCTTTCTATTGAGACAACAAAAACTCTTAGTATCTGTATGCTTCCGGCTTGAACGGACCTTGAACAGGTACACCGATATAATCAGCCTGATGCTGATCAAGTACATCTAGTTCTACACCGATTTTAGCAAGGTGCAAACGGGCAACTTTCTCATCTAAAAATTTAGGAAGCGTATAAACCTTATTCTCGTATTTACCAGGGTTTGTCCAAAGCTCTAATTGAGCTAAAGTTTGGTTGGTAAATGAGTTCGACATTACGAATGACGGGTGACCAGTTGCGCAACCAAGGTTTACCAAACGGCCCTCTGCTAATACAATGATATCTTTTCCGTCGATAGTGTATTTATCTACCTGAGGTTTGATTTCGATTTTAGAATGACCGTAATTTTGGTTCAACCAAGCCATATCGATTTCGTTATCGAAGTGACCAATGTTACAAACGATCGCTTTATCTTTCATTACTTTGAAGTGCTCGCCGCGAACGATATCGCAGTTACCTGTAGTAGTAACGATGATGTCAGCCTCAAGAACTGCTGTAGCGAATTTCTTTACTTCGTAACCTTCCATAGCCGCCTGTAAAGCGCAGATAGGATCGATTTCGGTAACGATTACACGTACACCTTGTGAGCTCAAAGACTCTGCTGAACCTTTGCCCACATCGCCATAACCGCAAACAACAGCAACTTTACCAGCCATCATGATATCAGTAGCACGACGGATAGCGTCTACTAACGACTCACGGCAACCGTATTTATTGTCGAATTTCGATTTTGTAACCGAGTCGTTCACGTTGATTGCAGGTAAATGCAATGTTCCGTTTTTCATACGCTCGTACAAACGGTGAACTCCTGTTGTAGTTTCTTCTGATAACCCTTTGATAGCTGCTATTAGCTCAGGATATCTGTCGAATACCATATTAGTTAAATCACCACCATCATCTAAGATCATGTTTAGTGGCTGGCGGCTTTCGCCAAAGAATAAAGTTTGCTCGATACACCAGTCAAATTCTTCTTCGTTAAGACCTTTCCAAGCATAAACCTGAATACCAGCAGCAGCGATTGCAGCAGCAGCGTGATCTTGTGTTGAAAAGATGTTACATGATGACCAGGTAACTTCAGCACCTAAAGCAACAAGTGTTTCGATAAGTACAGCAGTTTGAATTGTCATGTGCAAACATCCTGCGATGCGTGCACCTTTTAATGGCTGTGAAGCGCCAAATTCTTCGCGAAGTGACATTAAGCCTGGCATTTCTGCTTCTGCTAATCCAATCTCTTTGCGGCCCCATTCTGCAAGGGAAATGTCCTTAACTTTGTAAGGTACGTAAGTTGTCTCTACTGATGACATAGTTTGTGTTTTTTAAATGAATTACAAAAGTAAGGCATTGCCTTATGAATATCAACTTATTACGGGGAGTATCTTTTCAAGGTTTGTTAAATGTGACAAAGCATTGATAAGCTTATTTTTACCTTTGTTACCATAACATTATTTTTGTACGGATTCAATCGTAATTCGTAAATCAAAAATCGCAAATCAAAAAATATGTACCCAGAATATTTAGTGGCCCCTATGAGGGAAGATTTAACAAAGGTTGGTTTCCAGGATTTAAAGTCTGCGGAAGAGGTTGACGCAGTAATAAAAGGTGAAGGAACGGTATTCGTAGTAGTAAACTCTGTTTGTGGTTGCGCTGCAGCAAATGCTCGTCCGGCGGCTAAAATTGCATCTCAACACGCAAAACACCCTGGTAAATTGGTTACCGTTTTTGCCGGTGTAGAAAAGGAAGCTGTAGATAAAGCAAGAAGTTATATGTTGCCTTATCCTCCATCATCGCCGTCTATGGCTTTATTTAAGGATGGAAAACTAGTTCATATTATTGAGCGTCATCAGATTGAGGGGCGCCCTGCACAGATGATTGCAGATAATTTGATTGGGGCGTTTGAGCAGTATTGCTAGGAAGAGTTTATAGCCACAAAGGCTCAAAGGCACTAAGATATATGCCCACAGCCTTAGTGTCTTCGAGACTTTGTGGCTTCTTATTTATGATCAAATATCCTTATTCAACAACCTCTCCAGCTCAGGCAGAGATACATTCATCTTCACCCTACCCTGCTTTGCATACGAGATCTCGCCAGTTTCCTCGGAAATAATTACCGCAACGGCATCGCTCATCTCCGAAATCCCAATTCCCGCCCGGTGTCTTAAACCAAACTGCGCAGGAAGTTTCTCATTGTCTGTAAGCGGCAAAATAGAACTTGCCGATTTAATACGGCCTTCCGATATAACCACGGCACCGTCGTGCAAAGGGCTGTATTTTTGAAAGATACTTTCGAGTAAGCGTTTCGATATAGCAGAGTTAAGCGTTTCGCCGCTGTTTTGAAAGTATTGCTCGTCGAAATATTTGGCGAACACGATTAGTGCCCCTGTTTTACTATTTTGCATGCTTTTACATGCCTCAACTACTGGCCGGATAAAAATAAAATTTGCTTTCTCCAGCTCTTTTTTTCCGATAAAGTAATTTCTCCAAAGCTTGGTTTGCTGTAAAGAAGCATTCTTCCCGATAAGCAACAAAAACCGCCTTATTTCCTGCTGAAAAACCACGATCAGCGCAATTACCCCCACACTTACAAATCCTCCCAAAATCTCAGACAATAGCTTCATCTGCAATTGAGAAACCAGTAGAAATACAAGGTAAATAATTACAAGCCCCAGCAAGATATTTAAAGCGATAGTACCTCTTAAAAGACTGTACACATAGTAGATAATAATAGCTACGCAAACTATATCTATCAGGTCAAGGAACCTAAGGTGCAGGAAACTTATGTCGAAACCTTCCATGGGGATGAAATTAATAATTTAGATCGGTTTCTCAGGTAATTAGTAAGTGTTAATAGTTCAACGCATTCTCTCCACCAGTTCGATTGCCTCTACGGCTGGTTTTACATCGTGAACCCGCAGAATATCGGCTCCTTTCATCAATGCGACTGTATTTAAAACGGTGGTGCCGTTCAACGCGTCTTTGCTGTCTATATCGAGAACTTTCCAAATCATAGACTTTCTTGACAAGCCCGCTAAAACCGGCGCACCGAGAGCCTTGAATAACTCGAAGTGATTTAATAGTTCATAATTATGTTCTATTGTTTTGGCAAAACCAAAGCCAGGATCAACTATACAATCCTTAACGCCGGCCTGCTTCAATATGGAAATCTTTGTATGCAGGCTTCTAAAAACTTCCGTTAATACATCATCATATTGGGCCAGTTCTTTCATGGTTTGAGGAGTACCTTTCATGTGCATGATAATGTAGGGAACTTTAAGCCGCGCCACTGTGCTTATCATAGTTACATCTAAATCTCCCCCTGATATATCGTTTATAATATGCGCGCCTTCCGCGATAGCAGCTTCAGCAACATTCGATCTGAAGGTATCTACAGATAAAACTGCCTGAGGGAATTCTTTTACCAGAAGTTTTAATACAGGAAGCAAACGGCTCTGTTCTTCGCTTTCCGAAATATCCAGGGCACCCGGCCGAGACGAATAAGCACCGATATCAATAAAGTCGGCCCCCTCTTCGAGCATTCTTTGCGCCCTGGCCAGCGCATTTTCCGGAGAACCAACCCGGCTGCCTTCATAAAATGAGTCGGGTGTGATATTTAGGATGCCCATCACTTTAGGCTTATCGAAGTCGATTATCCGGCCCGCGACATTTATACTTTTCTTTACGAATTGCCCGGAAGCATCTATCGCGAAAGGCTTATTATTCAGATGAATTTCTGTATTTTTATCCGCCATTAATGGCAAAATACAGCTTTATTCATCTTACAATCAAATAAAATCTGTTTTGATAAAAAATACCACCGGAGAATACGATGCAGTGATAAAAATCTGCCGCGACCTCTTTATTAAAAAAACCAAAGATTACGGTACAGCCTGGCGGATTCTCCGCCCTAGTTCTATTACAGACCAGATTTTTATTAAGGCTCAACGAATTAGAACGCTTGAAGAAAAAAAAATCTCGAAGGTTGGTGAGGATATCATATCAGAATACATCGGAATTATTAATTATTGCATTATTGCAATGATGCAACTTGAACTGGATGAAAGAGCTCCTTCCGAACTTCCTTTGGAGCAGGTAGAACGTCAATTTGATCAAAAGGCTACAGAAACCAAAGAACTGATGTTCGCTAAAAATCATGATTATGGAGAAGCCTGGAGAGATATGAGAATAAGCTCGCTAACCGATCTGATTTTGATGAAAATCTTCCGGGTTAAACAGATTGAAGATAACGCCGGGCAAACCCTTGCTTCGGAAGGTGTGAAAGCTAATTACCAGGACATGTTAAATTATTCGGTTTTTGCTTTAATTAAACTCGACCTGAAATAAAAATGAACAAGCTTTTGGTAAACTTTTCAAGAATTTTTGTAGGGATACTTTTTATAATTTCCGGGTTTATTAAAGCCAACGACCCACTTGGTTTTGGCTATAAGCTCGAAGAATATTTCGAAGTATTTCACATGACATTCCTTAATGATTTCGCGGTGGCCTTAGCCATTTTTCTTTGCGCTTTGGAAATCATTTTAGGTGCTGCTCTTCTTTTGGGTACCAAAGCAAAACAAGTCACCATTGGCTTACTGTTATTGGTTATCTTCTTCACTTTCTTAACTTTTTATTCTGCGGCTTTCGATGTGGTTAGAAGCTGCGGCTGTTTCGGAGACGCTATCCCGCTTACCCCCTGGCAATCTTTTACCAAAGATCTGGTTTTGCTGTTTTTCATTATTATACTTTATATCAACAAAGAAAAGATCAGGCCGCTATTTAAATCTGGCAAAGCCGAAAACACGGCATTATGGATCACCAGCATCATCGCCTTCGGGTTTGGGATTTACACCTACAACTACCTTCCGGTTAAAGATTTTCTTCCTTACCATGTTGGTGCCAACCTTCCCGAATACATGAAGGTTCCACCCGGTGCAGCGCAGGACGAATATGAAATTACTTATATACTCAAACACAAAAAAACCGGCGAAACGAAAAGCATGTCGGACAAGGAATACCTTAAAACCGAGATCTGGAAAGACAGTAACTGGGAAATAACGGGCACACCCGAAAGTAAGCTTGTAAAAAAGGGTTACGAACCCAAAATCAAGGATCTTAAAATAATGGACTCCTTCGGCACCGATTATACCGCCGAAATTATTGAAAACCCCTATTATAATCTGGTAATCGTAGCTTATGATTTAATGGGGACGAATAAAAACGCGATCGGCGATTTAAACGCGTTAGCGATTAACGGTGCGGAAAATTATAACATCAGAACAGTTTTACTTACTTCAGCTTCGCCGGAAAATGTAGAGAGTTTTAAGAATCAAAATAAATTAGTGATGGAATCCTTTCATGCGGATGCTGTTCCCTTAAAAAGCATGGTGAGGGCAAACCCTGGCCTACTTTTATTAAAGGATGGCGAGGTGATAAATAAATGGCATTATCGTAATCTCCCTTCATATCAGCAATTGGAGGAAAACTATTTTAAGAAACCTTAATATGCTGCCTGACCTCATCCGCTATACAGAAGTGGCCGATGCCCGATATATTGAAGCGTTTATAAACGCTGGTAATAGTATTCCCAAGGCTGAAGCTCTGTTTAGCCATATACTTAACTCACAGCATGTTTGGCTAAGCAGAATTAATGGCATTAAACCAGAATACAAGCCATGGGACATTCATCCTGTAGCCGATTTCAAAGAACTTCACACCAAAAATATCGCCGAAATGAATAGGGTGGCAACTCAGGAAGATCTGGATAAGATTATTAGTTACTCCACTTTTACCGGCGACAGGCTGGAGAATACCGTGCGAGATATTTTGTTGCATATAACGAATCATTCCGGTTACCACCGAGGGCAGGTTGCATCGCTTTTAAAGCAAAACAACGTTCAACCGCCGGTAACAGATTTAATCGTTCTTAAACGGGAAGGCGTTTTATGAAAATTTTTCTGATTGGTTTTATGGGCAGCGGCAAAACTACTCTCGGCAAAAGACTTGCTTTGAAATTAGGATACCGGTTTATAGATATGGATAAAGAAATCGAAACCGCAACTAACATGTCTATTAGCCAGTATTTCAGTGATTTTGGTGAGGATGCCTTCCGGGAAACCGAAAATAAAATTTTAAAATCAAGCGATTTACCAGTTGATGCGATAATTGCTACGGGCGGCGGCGCACCCTGCTTTTTTGACAACCTGGAGTGGATGAATAAAAACGGGCTGACCATCTATCTATCCTTATCCCCAAAAGCGCTGGCACTTCGGCTGGCAAATGCTACCGACGAGCGGCCGATATTAAAGAATTTAAAAGGCGAATTACTGGAAGCTTTCATAGCTGAAAGACTGAAGGCCCGCGATTCATTTTACACACAGGCAAAACTTACTATTATGGGCGCAGATCAAACGCCTGAAAGAGTAATCGGGATACTTAAAGAAAAAGGCTACCTTAAATAAACGGCGTCTTCTTCGCCTTCGAGAATTACATCTACATGTTCCTTAATAATTGTAGCCAGATCGAGCCCTGTAAAATCGGGTGAGATGGGAAATTTGCGGTGGCTGCGATTAACCAATACAGCTGTACGTAATTTTTTTAAAGGTGTATTGAGAAACACCCCAAGGCCATACGCTAATGTGCGGCCGCTGTTTAATACATCATCAGCCAATACAACAACTTTATTGGTACAATTCTCTACCGGTACATCGGTGGTTGCTTCCAGGTGCGAGCTGTCTTTGTCTAATGTTATCTTCATCAGAGTAACTTTAATGCCCGAAACCTTTTGCAGTTCCTTTTGCAAACGGCCCGCAAGCGTATAACCCGAATCGATAATACCCGCGATAATCAATTCAGATTCTTCAAGATTGTCTTCCCAGATCTGATAAGACATGCGGGTGATTTTTTGACGAATTTGATTTTTGTCTAGAATCAGAATTTTTTTATCAGACATCCTTATTTTATGTTAGGGCTCCAAAATAACATTATTGCATTAAATATAGGGATAAAACACAAAATTAGCCCCTTCTGGTACTATTACAAATAAACACATGTATTTATTCGGGTCTTTATATTGTTTAATAAACCTGTCTTTCTTATCCTTGTGAATAATCTCTTTTTGTACAAACTCTTCCAGCATTGATGCCTGTATGGACCATTGAGTATTAAGCTCGTCTTTATCAAGAATCAATTCCCCCAACGCAACCTCATGCTGGTGGGCAACAAAAATCGGATACACAGATAAACCCTCATTTAATATTTCAAAAGCAATTTCTTTTATTGATTCATTATACAGTTTTAAATCAATCTCCAGACTTTTTAAAGGGCTCTCCTTTTGCGGCGAACCTCCTTCGCCTTCAGGCTGATTAATTAAATCTTTGATTTCCATGTTATGACTGATTTAATTCCAGTAATACAACATTTTCCACGTGCTGTGTATGAGGAAACATATCAACAGGGCGAATACGTGCTACTGTATATTTTTCTTTAAGCAATGCGATATCCCTTGCCTGCGTTGCGGCATTACAACTTACGTAAACTACTTTTGGTGCCTCAATCTCAAGGATCCGGGCAACCACATCCGCGTGCATACCCGCACGTGGCGGGTCGGTAATAATTACATCCGGCTTACCGTGTTCGATCACAAATTCGGGAGTTAAAACATCCTTCATATCCCCGGCGAAAAACTTGGTGTTGGTGATATTATTTATCCCGGAGTTTATAACAGCATCATCAATAGCCGTAGGAACATATTCAACGCCCACTACTTCTCTAACATGCCGGGCGATAAAATTTGCGATAGTACCCGCACCTGTATAAAGGTCGTACACCAATTCATCTCCCTTAAAGCCGGCGAACTCCCTGGTAATTAAGTATAACTGGTGCGCCTGCAGCGAGTTGGTTTGATAAAAAGACTTCGGGCCGATTTTGAACTTCAAATCTTCCGAACCGGCGACATCGCCCATTTGCTCAAAAATAAAATCACGCCCATCGAATAAATGGATCTCCTGATCGAAAATGGTATCGTTCTTTTTTTGATTGAGGATGTACAATAAAGAGGTAATAGTAGAGAAGTGCTCTTTTACAAACATCATAACTTTATTCACCTCCTCCTCCGAAGCATAGGCAAAAACCACTATCACCATCAATTCTCCGGTGGTTGATGTCCTGATGATTAAATTTCTTAAAGCACCTTCATGGTTCCGTAAATCATAAAAGCTTATATTTTCGCTTAACGCGAAATCTCTGATGGCGTTTCTTATTTCGTTCGAGGGAGATGACTGTAAATAACATACATCAATATCCAAAATCTTATCAAAACGCAATGGAACATGAAAGCCCAGGGCGTTCATCTGACGTCCTTCATCAGCTTCAGCCATATCGCCGTCGGTAAGCCAGCGCTTGTTCGAAAAGGTAAATTCTAACTTATTTCGGTAATATCTCGTTTCAAAAGATGCGAGAATAGGCTCGGCGGTTAACACGTCCACTTTAGCCATTCGCTCAAGAGCATCAAGCACACTCTTTTGCTTAAAACGCAATTGCGCATCGTAGGTCATGTGCTGCCATTTACAACCGCCACAAACGCCAAAGTGCGGACAAAAAGGCTCTGTTCTATATTCGGAAGGTTTTATGAGTTGAGTAACTTTCGCTTCAGCGAAGTTTTTCTTTTTCTTGAACAACTCCACATTTACCACATCGCCTGGAACGGCTTTTTCGATAAAAAGGACCAAATCATCTGACTTTCCTACACCCTTGCCTCCTTCAGCAATATCTGTTACCAGTATATTTTCTATACGCTTTTTATCTGCCGGAATTTTTTTCATGAGCGGCAAAATTAATAAATTTTAACAGGGATTGTATGAGATTAAAAAGCCTTGTTAGTGCTTGCTGAAATGATGAAGCTTCAGCCTGTTAAATAGCTGCTTTCACCAGATACGGCAGTATTTCTTTTTGAAAACTAACGAAATTTTTGCGGATATCAGAGTCGCTTACCGAGGTGAATGCAAAAGAAAAAACAATTGCTTTACTGGATTTAATTAAAAATCGCAAGCGTTCTGTATAATTAGTTTCGCCTTTAAACAGATGTGTTTCGCGGTACGATTGAATCAGAAAAACCTCCAGATCGTCTGATAAAAGCTTCAGAAATTCCTGAGCGTTGGTTGATTCGCGGATAAAATCCCAACCGATAAATTCATTACAAATGGTGTACGAAAGGCGGCTGGTTTGTAAAATGAGGTTACTGAGATATGCTTCCTTGTTTGTTTCTTCTGATGAGTTTTCGATAATTTCATTTACGCTGATGCGGATGTAATCCATCAGGATAGAGTGCAACAGAACTTCTTTACTGTCGAAATATTTATAAATGGTGGCTTTTGCTATTTTGGCTTTTTTAGCGATTTCATTTACGCTGGTTTTATGGTAACCATACTTCCTGAAAAGCTCTTGGGCGGCCTTAACAATACTTTCCTTTATCTTGTCGATTTCCATTTAGTCGTTGGATACTAGTATGTTAAAATTATTTACTACCCGTACCCTGTATCTTTTTAAATTTCTTACAGCAGGCCCTTGTTGTACCGCACCGTCTGAAAGGGAAAATACCGATCCGCTACATGGATCCTTAACCGTAAATGCCGTCTGGCGAACTACCGCACATCTTTTTTCGGGTTCGTAAGAACTGCAACGATCATAAGCTCTGTAATCGTAGGCACCTGCTTTATAAATCAATAGTCCGGCAATTCCATGCCCCTCTACCAACAAAATATCATACTCACCTTTGAGGCTTTCAAATTCCTGCACTGTAGTTTTATAATCTACGAAGGTTTCTGGAATACGACTCCCGTCATCTTTAGCACAAGACAAAAGCGCAAACACAAAAACTAAAAGTATTCCACCTCTCTTCATCAAATCAATTCAGACTGAAACTGTTTAAGAAAACGAATATCATTTTCAGAGAATAAACGTAAATCCCGTATCTGATATTTCAAATTGGTAATACGCTCTATCCCCATACCGAACGCAAAACCCGTGAATTTTGTTCCGTCGATCCCGCAGTTTTCCAAAACGTTAGGATCTACCATCCCGCAACCCAGTATCTCTACCCATCCGCTTTGCTTACACATTTGGCACCCGCCACCTTTGCAGATACTGCAGGAAATATCCATTTCGGCGGATGGTTCTGTGAAAGGGAAATATGAAGGGCGGAAACGAACCTTAGTTCCTTCGCCAAAAAGTTCCTGTACAAAATAGAAAAGAGTTTGCTTTAAATCGGCGAATGAAACATTTTCATCTACATATAATCCTTCAACCTGATGAAAGAAGCAATGCGCACGTGCGGAAATCGCTTCATTCCGATAAACCCTTCCGGGCATTAAAGCGCGAAAAGGCGGCTTTCCGTTTTCCATCATCCTCACCTGTACTGATGAAGTGTGGGTACGCAGTGCAAAAGCCTCAGCCCCGGCCCCTCTCCCGGGGGAGAGGGGGGGCATAATTTCTTTCTCTCCTTCGGAGAGGTTGTTTTGAGCATCATTTGTGGCGTACGACTCCCTCTCTTTTGGAGAGGGCCGGGCTGAGGCCACAAAAAAAGTATCCTGCATATCTCGCGCAGGATGCTCGGGCGGAAAATTCAATGCAGAGAAGTTATGCCAGTCGTCTTCAATTTCAGGCCCTTCCGCAACAGAGAATCCGAGTTTCTTAAAAATTTCGATGATCTCTTTTCGTACAAGCGATAAAGGATGACGTGAGCCAAGTTCAAAGCCATCCCCAGGAAGCGTGGCATCCAGTTGAGAACCGCTAGTTACCGTTTGTGATTCGATGTTATCTTTAAACGATTGATAAGTTTGCTCAGCAAGAACCTTAAATTCATTCAGTACTTTCCCAAGTGTCCGTTTTTCTTCGGGTGTAACAGATTTAAATTCGTCAAAAATATCTTTAATAATCCCTTTTGAACCTAAAAATTTAATTCTGAAAGTCTCCAGCTCTTCGGCGTTTTGGGGAACAAAAGATTTAATTTCAGCTGTATATAAATTGATCTTCTCTTGCATTCTATTACCTAATATTCAAATTACCCGTCGTCTTAATCGGCAAATCTACATATAAACTTGCAAAGCATTCAATTACTTAAAATTCAAATGAATTATTTTGACATTAGTATCATTTTGTAATTGAGCTGCGTAATTACTTAAACTCTAACCGACACATATGGAAGCTAAATTACAAACCCCACTCACCTTTAGGTATTTCCTTGCAGTATCACTGTTTATTTCCCTGACTTTTTTGAGTTCGTGTGATACCGAAAAAAGAACTACCACTTATTTTGGAAAAATATCTTACGAAGTTGATCTCAGCACCTTTAGAGCTTTGTCGGTTTCGCAACAGCCACCAACAGAGTTATCAAACTCGGGCGCGATTTATGTTTACGGAAACTATCTTTTTATAAATGAAAGAGGCAAAGGGATTCATATTGTAGATAACACTAACCCCTCTATTCCTAAAAACCTAAGCTTTCTGCCTATTGAAGGTAACCAAAATATGGCTGTGAACAGTAATATTTTGTATGCCGACAATTATATAGACCTGCTAGCTTTTGATATCAGCGATCCGCAAAACATCAAACTTGTAAAACGAGTTGAAGATGTATTTTTGGAAGCTTATTCCGACAACCAGAAAACCCGCATCAGACTATATAAGGACACGATTATTACCAACACTTATAAAGAAGAAATAAGTTACAACAAACGAGTTGAAGACTTATTGTATTTAAGTTCTTCCGGAAGTTACGGACAAGGAGGGTCATTAGCCCGCTTTACACTTTTAAATGATCACTTGTATGCGATAGACCATAACGATATGCGGTTATTTTCGGTTAGCAATGCGTCCAGTCCGAAATATCTTAAAAAAATAACTCTGGGTGCCGGCATAGAAACTATCTTTCCTGCCGATGATAAGCTCTTTATCGGTTCAACCACCGGCATGCATATTTATGATGCGGCTATCCCCTCTCAACCAGCGTTTTTATCCACCTACACTCACGTAAGCAGCTGCGATCCGGTAATAGTAGACGGAAAACTTGCTTACGTTACGCTTCGCTCGGGTAATATGTGCCAGGCGGGCAGCAATCAGCTTCAGGTAATTAATATTGAAAACCCGAAAAGTCCGGCACTAATTAGATCAAACCCAATGAACAATCCGCACGGCCTTACCATTTCGGGAGAGAGTTTATATTTATGTGATGGTGCGTCAGGATTAAAAGTTTTTAATAAAACAAGCCTCAAAACAACACCTAACTTACTTCATCAAATAAAAGAAATCTACCCTACAGATGTATTAGCGACACCCAAATCGCTGATAGTTACGGCTTATGACGGCATTCACCAATATGATTACAGTAACCCTTCTAAACTAATCGAATTAAGTCATTTACAGCTAAGCAAGCCTCAATATGACCGCATATATTATTAAACGAAGGATAAATTTTTTCGCCTTAGCCTGGCTGTTTGCCCTGTTATCGGCCGCCAATGGCTATGCGCAATCGTACACCTATGCTAATCATACCGAGGCGGGAATTATGGTGGGAACTTTGGGCGGCCTGCCGGTTAATTTCCAAACATTTAACGGAATAAGGTTCAAAAAGCTACAACTGGAGGCGGGACTAACAATCGGGATAGACTCCTACCAGCAAATTGTATTAGTTCCGGTTGCCGCAGGGCTTAGGTGCTACCTTAATCATGCTAAAACCGCTCCTTATTTTGGCATGGATGCCGGGTACAGTTTCGATTGGGTTGAAAAAGAAACCAGTGACTTAAAGTTCGGGGGCGGCTATATGTTAAATCCTGTCGTCGGATTAAGATTCGGGAACTTAAAACCGAATAAAACTACCCTAAGCGTTGGTTACAGACACCAGCTGGCATCGGCAGAAGAAGGGTTTAACCAGTTGTATACCACAAAACGTGAGTACAGTTTCAACCGCATAACTATTCGCTTCGGATTAAGTTATTAAGCCTGCCTCTGGCTCCCGGTTAATTTCAGCAACTCTGTTATCTTAAAAGTCGTATATGTTGTATATACTTGCTATATTATAAATACGTTATAGCCAGTATAGAAACAAATCAATCCACACGGGGGTTTTTATACGATTTTGTGTTCAGAGCTTTGAAAAGAATTTTACTGATTTTACTCCTATTTACTTCCAGGGCCTTTTCGCAGGAACTTATTGACATTACCGGCAGAATAAGCGATACCCGGGGAAATCCTATAGCTTTTACTTCTGTTTTTATCAAAAATTCGAGCAACAGTACTATGGCCAACCAAAACGGCGAGTACAAAATTGCACTTCCACCAGGCAGGCATACCATGATTTTCAGATTTGTGGGCTATAGGCAAGAGCAGATCGAGTTTGAAGTAAAAAAGGGTGTTATGGTAAATGCCGTGCTTGAAAAAGAATCGTATACGCTTGAAGAAGTGATAATTTCCAGCAATAAAAAAGAAGACCCTGCATACAATTTAATCAGGCAGGTAATCTCAAAAAGAAAAACACTTAGGTCTACACCGGCGTACACCTGCGATGTTTATACCAAAGGAGTGCAGCGGCTGGTAGGCGCCCCGAAAAAAATTCTCGGACAGGATGTTGCCGAAGCACTGAACCTGGATTCGAACAGGCGGGGAATTCTCTATCTCTCAGAAACTAAATCTAAATTTCATTATAAATACCCCAATGTAAAAGAAGTAATGGAGGCATCGAAAGTGGCGGGCGACAGGGAGGGATTTAGTTTTAACAGGGCGCTCGATTTGCAGATTAACCTTTACGATAACCTGCTGCAGTGGGCACCGCTTGGCAATCAAAGCTACGTATCTCCGGTAGCCGACAATGCTTTTAATTATTACACCTATCAGTTAGAGGGCACCAGCATCCAAAATGGACATACTATTTACAAGATTGCCATACAGCCCAAAAACAGGTTCGATCCGGTTTTTAGCGGACATATTTACCTTGTAGAGGGCGACTGGCGCCTTTACAGTGTAAACCTGATGATTACCGAAGAAGCGAGGATTAATTTTGTTGATACGCTTAGAATAAGTCAGAATTTTATTGAAGTGGGTGAAAGCTACTGGCTCCCCTCAGATATAACCTTCAACTTTAAGGGTAAAGTTCTTGGGTTTAAGTTTGCGGGTTTTTTTACTGGTTTGTATAGCAATTATCAGATAAACCCTTCTTTTCCGGATAACTTCTTCAAGGATGAGATAATGAAAATCCCCTCGGACGCGAACCGAAAAGACAACCAATACTGGTTGCAAAACCGGCCCGTGCCCTTAACTTTCGAAGAAGATATTAATTACCGCCTAAAAGACACAGCCGCAGCAAAAGCCCGGTCTAAGTCGGTACTCGACTCCCTACAAAAGAAACGGAACAGATTTAAACCGCTGAAATTCGTTTTCAGCGGATACACGCTTCATAATTATTCGAGAAACAGTTATTGGCACTTTAACGCCATTAACCGTACCGTGTTTTTTAATACCGTTGAAGGCTGGGCGATAGACTTGAAACCACATTTCAGAAAAGAGTATTCTCCACGGCGCTCTATCGATATAAGGCCAAGGTTTAGGTATGGTTTTAGCAGTAACACCATAAACACCAATGTTCGGATTGATTATCTCCGAGACACCTTACATCACGAAAGTTTCAGCCTTAACGCAGGCAGTGATTTTCTTGATTTAAATAACAAAGGCACCATCAACCTTTTTTATAACACCTTAACCACGCTTTTCGACGGCCGAAACTTCCTCAAACTTTACAAGGCAAACTTCTTTGCTTTAAGTGCTCAAAGAGAAATTTCTGATGGCTTGCTTGTAACGGGTGGAGCAGAAATAGCGAGAAGGTTTCCATTGCGAAACGCATCACACAAACCCGTTTTCGATAACGCGGCAAAAATTCTAACATCGAATAATCCGCTTACTCCTACATTCGATGAAAACCTGTTCCCGGTTAACAATGCGTTTAGCATTGAAGCCAAGCTTTCGTATACGTATGGCCAGCGTTACACTACCCGCCCCGACGGCAAAATATATGAAAACGCACGATATCCTACCATAAAACTTAACTACCGGAAGGGTATCCCAAATGTGCTAAACTCGGCGGTAAACTATGATTTTATCGCCGTCGACCTTTTTCAGGACAAGGTAAAAACCGGGCTTTTTGGTTATAGCTCTTTCTATTTATCAGCCGGGCAATTTATCAACACTAAATCACTTTACTATCCGGATATTAAACATTTCACCGGTAACCAAACGGCTATCTATAATCCGCTATTTCCCAATTTTCATTTTCTGGATTACTATGCCTACGCAACCAACAACAAGTATTTCGAGGGACATTACGAGCATAATTTCCTGGGCCTTTTCCTCAGAAAAATTCCTCTTATCCGAAAACTCAAACTAGAAGAGATTGCCGGAGGAGCTTGCTTGATTCAACCTCACAATTCCTATAGGGAAGTTTATTTTGGGCTTCAGCGTTTAGTTGTACGAGCTGATTATGGGTATGCCTGGACCTCAACGGGCCAGTCATATAAAGCATTCCGGCTTTTTTACGGGTTTTAACTTTAACTTTCTTTAACACATTTCAATTTTCATTACTGGCAATTGTTTCCATATTTACGAAACTTTTGATCGATGAAACATCTTCCGTTTATATTTCTGGTTTTACTTTTTCTTCCCGCAGCTTCAATTTCTCAAACACTAACTTTAAAAGGGAAAATAAAAGACGAGCAAAAACAGCATGTTCCATTCGCGAGTATTTACATCAGCAATACCAGCAAAGGCACCTCTGCCAATAGCGAGGGAGAATTTTCCATAAAACTTGAAAAGGGCAACTATGAGCTTACGTTTAAAGCAATCGGATATAGCTCGAGAACTGAGAAAGTAAAATTAACAGAAGATCAAATTATTACTATCACTCTAAAATCCGAATCCTTCCAACTTAAAGATATTGTCATCAAATCTAACGCAGAAGATCCGGCATATGCCATCATCCGCAAAGCAATCCGCCAAAGAGCGATTTATCATAAACAGCTTAAAGGGTACAATGCTGATGTATATATAAAAGGATTGCAGCGCATGTACAAAGCCCCAAAGAAAATTTTAGGTATAGATGTAGATGCCAATGCCCTGGGCCTGGATTCTAACCGGCGAGGAATTTATTACCTCTCCGAATCTGAATCTAAGCTAAGCTTTATGCCGCCAAATGATTTTAAGGAAGAAATGATCTCTTCAAAAGTTTCGGGCAGCAGTAAGGCTTTTAGCTTTAACCGTGCAACCGCGATGAATGTAGATTTTTATGCCAATCATCAAAACTGGGAAGGGCTTAGCAATCGGCCGGTAATTTCGCCCATTGCGGATAATGCCCTCTCCTACTACAATTACAAATGGCTTGGCACTACCACCGAGAACGGATTAGAAGTGAATAAAATCAGAGTTATCCCGAAAAGAAAAGCTGAGCCGGTATTTAGCGGCGATATCTATATTATAGAAGACAGTTGGCGTATTCACAGCGCAAACCTATCGCTAACTAAAAGTGCCGGTATTAACTTTGTCGACACCCTCACCATCAGGCAGGATTTTACACCGATCGCCGAAAAAGACTGGTATCCCTCATTAACCCGCTTCGACTTCCGTGCCCGTATTATGGGTTTTGATTTTGGGGGATACTTTATAGCGGTGTACCGTAATTATGAGTTGGGGACCAAGATGGACAAAAAAGCCTTCAGAGAGGTGATGCGCATAAGCAAGGATGTGAGTAAAAAAGACTCGGTTTATTGGAACCAGGCGAGGCCGGTTCCGCTGACTGGTGAAGAAGAAACCGATTACAGCAAAAAACAGGTACTCGCTACCAAAAAAGAATCAAAGCCCTATCTCGATTCGGTTGATAAAGCCAAAAACAAGTTTAAGTTTAGCCGCTTTCTTTTACTGGGAGGCTATACCCACAGAAACCGCTATAACAAGGAAACTTATCGCTTCAATTCTATCCTCGGCTCTACATATTTTAACACGGTTGAAGGCTGGGGCCTCGACTATGGCGTTTCATACTTTAAACCTATAGATACGGTAACTAACCGCTATATGAACTTGTCCGCAAAGGCCCGATATGCGTTTTCCGCTAAACGGTTTAATGCCTCTTTGTCGGGAAATCTGCCCTTTAAATTCGCTAATATTGGTTTCAAAATGGGTTCTGATATGTTAGACATGAACTCTCAAAGCCCCATTCCGGCATTAGCGAACTCATACAACTCGTTGGTTTACGAGCGTAATTATCTCAAAATCTACCAGAAACGCTTTGCGGAACTCTCGCTTTCAAGAAGATTGGCGGGTGGCTTGCGCGGATATATAAGCACCGAATGGTCCGAACGAAAATGGCTCCCTAACTCTACCGATTATAGTTGGAGAGATGTTGAGAACCGAAGCTTCAGCTCCAATAACCCGTTTTCGCCCAGTATGGAAACTCCCCTGTTCGCACAACATCAGGCGTTTATTTTAAACCTGAATTTAAGCTAAACTTCAGCAACAAATACGTCACTTATCCGAATGGAAAATACTTCCTTCCGTCAAATTACCCCACAGTAACACTATCATACCGCGCAGGTATAAATAACCTTTTGGGCTCCGACCTAAGTTTCAAACAGTTATCGCTTAGCGCATCAAAAAGCAATATACTCCTGGGATTGTATGGCAAGAGTTCCTTTTGGCTGGGTGCGGGCAAATTCTTCGATGTAAAAAACATCAACTATACCGACTACAGGCACTTTTCGGGCAATCAAAGTATCAGTTATCAATCTCACATCAACAGCTTTCTTTTCCTCAATTTGTATACTTTCAGCACAAAAGGCCAGTATTTAGAGGGCCATTACCAGCACAACTTTTCGGGGCTTATTATGAGCAAGGTCCCGCTAATCAGGAAGTTAAAATTGCAAGAAATAGTGGGTGCAAACTATTTAAACACCGAGGTTCTTAAAAATCATACAGAAGTTTACACCGGCCTTCAATACCTAAATATGGTTGCACAGTATGGAATTGTTTATTCCAATGGCAAAAAAACAGAATCAGGCTTCAGGCTGGCGTTTAAACTTTAGAATCAAAATCTTATCTTTGCCCCGCATTTAACGCTGTTTGCAGCAGTATCGATGAATTATGAAAAGATATCACACCTTACTTTACTATTGTTACGCCACAATAGAAAATGCGGAGCAATTTGCCCCTGAACACCTTAAGTTTTGCAAATCACTAGATCTTGTTGGCCGTATCATTGTTGCCGACGAGGGTTTAAATGGCACCGTGTCGGGCACCGTAGAATCATGCAAAACTTATATGGAAGCGATACACAGCGATCCTCGTTTTGCGTCTACTGAATTCAAAATTGATGATGTAGAAGAACCTTCATTCATCAAAATGCACTGCCGTTATAAATCTGAAATTGTGCATTCGGGCTTACGCGATCCTAATATCATCGATCCCAAAAAGAAAACCGGAATTCATTTAGAGCCTGCTGATTTCATGGAGATGAAAGACAGAGATGATGTGGTGGTACTTGATGTACGTTCGAACTACGAGCATTCGCTTGGGAAATTTAAAAATGCCATAACTCTGGACATTGATAACTTCCGTGATTTTCCGGCACAAATTAATGAGTTGGCAAAATACAAGGACAAAAAAATCCTGACTTACTGCACCGGCGGAATTAAATGTGAAAAGGCTTCAGCCCTTCTTCTTCATGAAGGCTTTCCGGAAGTTTACCAACTCCATGGCGGAATTATCAAATATGGTAAAGAAGCCGGCGGAAAAGATTTTGAAGGAAAGTGCTATGTGTTTGATAACCGGGTGGCTGTTGATGTTAATTCGGTAAACCCGGTAGTAATTTCGCAATGCTATAATTGCGGTAAAATTACTGCGAAAATGATTAATTGCGCTAATCCAGAGTGCAACGAACACTTCACTCAGTGCGATGATTGCGGTTGGGATCTTGATGGCTGCTGTTCTGACACATGTAAAGAACATCCGCGCAAGCGCACTTACGATGGAACCGGATATTATGTTAAAATTCCGCAACAGGTAAACGTAAACAAAAAAGGCCGGGCCGATTTTCTGTCCGAACTAAAGGAAACCGGAACTTTACCGTCTCAATAATCATCATTTTTATAAGTCGGGTCATTCAGTCTTCCGCAATTAAATTGATAAAGGAATCGCTTTACATCATTATCTTTTCGTTCTTTACTGTTGTATTTTCAGGAGCGAAAAGTATGGCTGGAATTTTCCGGTGGTTTTCATACTCTACAACCTGGCGGTTTTCTTCGTTTTAAAATGATAAATAATCTATGTTATGACAAAACTTTCGGTAAACATCAATAAAATAGCTACGCTTCGAAATTCCAGAGGTGGCAATAATCCTAATTTGGTTGAAGTTGCTCTTGATTGCGAGCGGTTTGGGGCCCAGGGAATAACCATACATCCGCGGCCGGATGAAAGGCATATTCGTTACCGGGATGTTTATGCGTTAAAAGCGGCAATAACTACCGAGTTTAACATTGAGGGCAATTGTCAGGAACAAAGCTTTGTAGATTTAGTACTCAATAACCAACCAGAGCAAGTTACTTTGGTTCCTGATGCCCTGAATCAAATCACATCGAACCATGGCTGGGATACTATAGCCAATCAGCAGTATTTGAGGGATGTGATTGCTCAGTTTAAAGAAGCAGGAATACGCGTTTCAATTTTTGTTGATCCCGACCCGAAAATGGTTGAAGCAGCCGCAACTACCGGCACCGACAGGATTGAATTATATACCGAAGCATACGCCCATCGCTTTAATCAGGATAAAGAGAAGGCCATCGCGCCCTACATTGAGGCAGCCAAGGTGGCTCAAGCTTGTGGCTTAGGTTTAAATGCCGGCCATGATTTAGACCTCAATAATCTTAAACATTTCACTATTCATATCCCTAATCTTCTGGAAGTAAGCATAGGCCATGCTCTAATTTGCGATGCCCTTTATTATGGATTGGAGCATACTATAAAACTTTATTTAAGACAAATAGAAGACGCGGTGCTGGAGAGGGATTTTCTTTAGATGAAATACTTCAGGTCGCGTTGATCGTTAATCTACAGGGCGGATATCGAGAAAATAAAGTTCCCTTGAATTCCAATACGTTGCCCTGTCGGAGAGTTGTTAACCAAACACAGTTTTTCCACATATAGGTTGTCATCCTTCGCCAACAGGGCTATTTTTCCTACCTTTGCGGCACCCACAATTCTTTCAATTTCATGAGTTTAAATATAGATTTCCAGGAAAAATTCGAATCTCGTCACATTGCTCCAAACGCCACAGAAACAGCCGAAATGCTGAAAAAAGTTGGTGCTGCATCAATGGATGAATTAGTAGAACAAACTATTCCACATCAGATCAGATTGAAGCAACCTCTTAATCTTCCTGCGCCTAAAAGTGAGATTGATTATTTGAACGGGTTAAAAAATACTGCTTCAAAAAATAAAGTATTCAAATCATATATCGGGCAGGGATATTACGATACCATTACGCCACCTGTAATACTTAGAAATATATTCGAGAACCCGGGATGGTATACTCAATACACGCCTTATCAGGCCGAAATTTCGCAGGGACGTTTGCAGGCTTTACTTAATTTCCAAACTATGGTTATCGACCTAACCGGAATGGAAATAGCAAACGCCTCGCTGCTTGACGAAGGTACCGCCGCCGCCGAAGCGATGTTTATGCAATACAGCCTTCGTAAAAATCAGCTGGCAAAAACGTTCTTCGTTTCCGAAGATATCTTCCCTCAAACCATCGACATTTTAAAAACCCGCTCTGCTCCTTACGGAATAAGCTTACAAATTGGTAATCATGAAACCGCAGAATTAACAGATGATTTATTCGGAGCGATTGTTCAATATCCCGCGGCAAGCGGAACGGTATACAACTATACCGAATTCGCAAATAAAGCTCACGAAAAAGGCATTAAACTTACTGTAGTTGCCGACATATTGAGCCTTACATTATTAACTCCCCCGGGAGAATGGGGAGCAGACATTGTGGTTGGAAGCACCCAACGTTTTGGCATACCAATGGGATTCGGCGGCCCCCATGCCGCCTACTTTGCCACAAAAGAAGAATACAAACGAAGTATGCCAGGGCGGATTATCGGAGTAAGCATCGATTCGGCCGGAAATTATGCTCTTAGAATGGCCCTTCAAACCCGTGAGCAACATATCCGACGCGATAAAGCCACTTCTAATATTTGTACCGCGCAAGCTTTATTAGCTATAATGGCCGGAATGTACGCTGCGTACCATGGTAAAGAGGGCCTAAAAGCGATAGCCGAACGTGTACACGGTTTAAGTGTATTTCTTTCAGACGCGCTTGAATCTTTAGGTTATAATCAAGAGAACAAATCTTTTTTCGACACCATTAAAATAGATGCGGGAGAACTAACTAATGCTATCCACGGTGAGGCTATTAATAATGAAATGAACTTTCATTATCAGGGATCTGAAATAACAATTTCACTGGATGAAACGAGTAACCTTCAGGATGTATTAACTATTATCAGGGTATTTGCGAAGGTGAAAGCAAAAAACATCAACGACCTGAACATCGATGAACTAAAAATTAAGCTTGAGGCCAGAATTTCGGGCCAACTGCTGCGTTCATCAGAGTTTTTATCCCATCCGGTATTTAACACCCATCATTCGGAGCATGAAATGCTTCGTTATATTAAGTCTTTAGAAAGCAAAGATCTGTCGCTTTGCGATTCAATGATTCCTTTGGGCTCGTGTACCATGAAGCTGAATGCTACCAGCGAAATGATTCCTGTAACATGGCCGGAATTTAGCAAGATGCACCCATTTGCCCCTCTGGATCAAACCGGCGGGTACATGCAAATTTTCGACGAACTTAATAAATGGCTTAGTGAAATTACTGGCTTTGCGGCGATGAGTCTCCAGCCCAATTCGGGCGCACAGGGCGAGTATGCTGGCTTGATGGTTATTCGCGCATTTCATCAAAGCAGAGGGGAAGGAAAACGTAACATTGCCCTTATCCCTGCATCTGCGCATGGAACAAACCCTGCTTCTGCCGCTATGGCGGGAATGAAAGTAGTGGTAGTGAAGTGTGATGTAAATGGAAATATTGATGTGGCCGATCTAAAAGCCAGGGCTGAAGAACACAAAGATGACCTGTCTTGTTTAATGGTAACCTATCCATCCACACATGGTGTTTTCGAGGAATCCATAATCGAAGTCTGCGATATTATCCACGAAAATGGCGGCCAGGTTTATATGGATGGAGCCAATATGAACGCACAGGTTGGATTAACAAGCCCGGCCAATATAGGTGCGGATGTATGCCACTTAAATCTTCACAAAACCTTTTGCATTCCGCACGGAGGCGGCGGACCAGGCATGGGGCCTATCGGTGTTGCTAAGCATCTCGTTCCATTCCTGCCCGGACATCCTGTAGTGGATATCAACAATGAACAATCAATCCATGCGGTATCTGCCGCTCCCTGGGGTTCGGCTTCAATTTTAATCATCTCTCACGCTTATATAGCGATGATGGGAGCAGAAGGCCTTACTAATGCAACAAAATATGCAATTCTAAACGCGAACTATATTAAAGCAAGGCTGGAAACAGATTATCCTGTATTGTATGCGGGCAGCAATGGCCGCTGTGCGCACGAGATGATTTTAGATTGCAGGGCTTTTAAAAACTTCGGAATTGAGGTTACAGATATCGCTAAAAGATTAATGGACTATGGCTTCCATGCTCCTACTGTCTCCTTCCCTGTACCCGGAACTTTAATGATCGAGCCCACAGAATCGGAGCCCAAGCATGAACTCGACCGTTTTTGTGATGCCATGATTGCTATCCGTAAAGAAATAACCGAGGTTGAAAACGGCTCTATCGATAAACTAAACAATCTGCTAAAGAATGCTCCGCATACAGCGGCTGTAATAACAAGCAACGACTGGGAAAGGCCGTACTCCAGACAAGCGGCGGCATTTCCCTTACCATACGTTGCCGAACATAAGTTCTGGCCCTCGGTTGGAAGAGTTAACGACACCCATGGAGACAGAACACTGATTTGTTCTTGCCCTCCGCTGGAAGCCTACGCGGAAGAAGCATTGGTGTAAACATCTAACCTAAAAATAAAGCCCTTCATGCAGCAGCATAAAGGGCTTTATAATTTGGCCTTCGATCAGATTAATCCAATGCGAATACCTTGGCCATATTATCGGTATTTTTGCAGCTTATTTTAAGGTCTTTTACATATCCGCTCCGAATGTCGACCACCCAGCCGTGAATTTCAAGATCTTCACGCTCACGCCATGCGTTTTGAACGATAGTGGTTTTACACAAATTATAAACCTGCTCAAGAACATTTAACTCTACGAGTCTGTCCGCACGTTGTTGTTCATTCGATATTAAATCAAGCTCATGTGCGTGCAAACGATAAACATCTTTTATATGACGAAGCCAGTTATCAATTACGCCGAACTGTTTGCTTCCCATCGCAGCGATAACACCACCACAACCGTAATGTCCGGCAACAATTACATGTTTAACTTTTAGAACATTCACCGCATAATCGAGTACACTTAGCATATTCATGTCGGTATGCACACATACGTTGGCAATGTTGCGGTGTACAAAAACTTCGCCCGGCTTTGTTCCTGTAAGCTGGTTAGCAGGCACGCGACTATCTGAACAACCTATCCAGAGCACTTCAGGATTTTGGCCTTCGGCCAGTTTTTTAAAATACTCAGGGTCTTCACTTATAGTAGATTCAACAAAATCTCTATTTCCTTTAAGTAATTGCTCGTAACTCTGCCTTGGTTTGTTGATTTCAGTATTGGGGTCCATATTATATTTTTTATTCGTGATAGCCATTTTTAATTAACATTTTCGGGTTTATAAATCAATTCATTAAGCTTAGGTATATCATACTTTTCCTTAATGTCTACCAATTCTACAATAATAGCTTTTGTATAGGCATTATGTTTAAAATTATGAATTACCTCCAATACATCCGGATCGATATACCGGCAATTGCTTCCGTCTATTCTAACATTTGTTTCGTAAGGCAAATGAGCTAAGGTATATTGTATAGCCGCCTTATTTAAAAAAGAAACTTCCTCGGCCAATTTAATGTCGATTACTTTTTTGTCTCCGTGCGAGCCTATCCGGTAAAAATATGGGTTACGAAGATTATTTCTCAATATAAAATAAATCGACACCATCATACCTATGGCTACTCCTTTTAACAAGTCGGTAAAAACAACCGCCAAAACCGTAACCACGAAAGGCACGAATTGGCTGTATCCGCTTCTCCACATTTTAGCGAACAAACCAATTTTAGCCAGTTTATATCCGGTCATTAAGAGTATTGCGGCAAGGCACGACAAGGGAATGAGATTGATAAGCCCGGGAATAGCCAACAAAGCTACCAAGAGCCAGAGTCCGTGAAATATCGCACTCATTTTTGTTCGTCCACCCGAATTAACGTTGGCTGAAGAACGCACAATAACCGCCGTCATAGGCATACCGCCTAATAAACCACTGGTCATGTTCCCAAGTCCCTGCGCCCATAACTCTTTGTTTGTTGGCGATACACGTTTTAAAGGGTCAATTTTATCAACCGCCTCCAGGCTTAATAAAGTTTCCAAACTAGCTACAATAGCAATCGTTAAAGCAACAATCCATACATCTTTATTGCCTATCTGCGAAAAATCAGGAAACATAAAAAGATTTGTAAACTCTGTGAAAGAGCCCACAATCGGAATCTTCACCAGATGTTCGCTCTGAATCGCAAAATCGGTACCCTTAAACAATTGATTGAAAAGTATTCCTATCGCTACTACCACAAGAGCTGCTGGAACGTTGCTTAGCTTTTTAACATTTGGCCAGTAAATAAGAACCAGCAGAGATAGCGCACTAATTATTACCGCACCATAGCTAATCCTGCTCAAAGCAGTTGTAAGAGTTGAAAACGTATTTTCATTGCCTTGCTGCTGAAAACTTTCGTCGCCTTCGAAATCAGCATCATACCCAACAGCGTGCGGTATTTGTTTTAAAATCAGGATAATACCTATTGCGGCAAGCATTCCCTCAATAACAGACGATGGGAAATAATTCGCTATCGTTCCGGCCTTTATAAGTCCGAGTATGATCTGAAAAACTCCCGCTAATACAATCGCCAGAAGAAAAGTTGGATAAGATCCCAACTGCGCAATTGCGCCAAATACAATTACCGTTAAACCTGCCGCAGGGCCACTAACGCTGAGTTGCGACCCACTTGCCGAAGCCACAACTATTCCGCCAATTATACCCGTTAACAATCCGGCAAATAAAGGTGCCCCCGATGCTAAAGCTATACCCAGACATAATGGTAGTGCTACTAAAAAAACAACAATACTGGCGGGAAGATCCTTTTTTAAATTATGGGATGAGAGATAATTTTTAATACCAGAAGTAGCTGGAGCATAATTCGCTTCCATATAAAATACGTTTTGTAAAAAATTAATAAATAACAGTTAAGTGCCCTGAGGAATTCAGGGTATAAAACAAATGAAAGAAATTAATCTTAAACGTTGGGTGGCGGTGTAGGTACAGGAGGGTAAAATGCCCGAATATGCTTATCATGATCAACAGTAATCATCTCCGAAAGCATAAGTTGTGTGGGGTGGAGCAAAGTAAAGCGAAAACTACTCATAGTAAAATATTCTTTTACAGAGGTTTCCTTTACATCATTTGATTTTGCGTGATTCTCAATCTCAAGCTGCATGATAACAGCGTTAACAGCCTTCTTGTCAAAATGAGAAATAATTAATGGAGCAGCAGAAATAACCATCTTCATAAAGAAGACAGCTAAAAAAATAATACTGAAGAGTTTTATCGATTTTTCTCTTTCCATAAACTTTACAGATGCAAAAGTATTAAAATTGAAATATGTTTTACTCTCTAACAGTTTTTTTACACAAAAATTAAATTCAGATCATTGGATATTTGAGATAAGTTTCGGAGGATAATCTATGGCAACAATGAGCAATATGCAGGGAGGCCTAACTTTAACAACTTTCTAAAAGTTGTCAAAGTTGTCAAACTTGAAAGTTCCAACGTTTAAAATTGTTAATTTGAAAATCACCGAACCAATATCCCTGTCTGCCAGAAAACGATAAAAATTCGCCGCCAGTTTGTGCTTCCTCCATAAGGCATTCTGTATAATTATTCTGTACTTTGCTTTTTTATAATTGAACCTTGAAAAATAAACTTACTCAACTACAGGAAAAACGCCAGCAAGCCCTTAAGGGAGGTGGCCAGCAACGCATTGAGAGTCAGCACAAAAAAGGAAAGCTAACTGCCCGCGAACGCCTGCATTTCCTTTTGGATGAAAATTCGTTCGAAGAAATCGGCATGCTGGTAAGCCATCGCTCTACCGACTTCGGAATGGAGCAGGAAAAGTACCCGGGTGATGGCGTTGTTACCGGATACGGCACTATAAACGGACGTCTGGTCTATGTATTTTCACAGGATTTTACGGTATTCGGAGGTTCTCTATCCGAAACTCATGCCGAAAAAATTTGTAAGATTATGGATCTCGCTCTTAAAAACGGAGCCCCGGTAGTTGGCCTTAACGATTCAGGAGGGGCCAGAATACAGGAAGGAGTAGTATCGCTTGGAGGCTATGCAGATATATTCTACCGCAACACACTGGCCTCTGGTGTGGTTCCGCAAATTTCGGCGATTATGGGCCCCTGCGCAGGCGGAGCAGTTTATTCTCCCGCTATTACCGACTTCATTCTTATGGTTGAACACACTTCGTACATGTTCGTAACCGGGCCGAATGTAGTTAAAACCGTTACCCACGAAGAAGTTACTTCGGAAGAGCTTGGAGGGGCATCTACACATGCGGTCAAATCAGGGGTAACGCATTTTGCCTGTGCTAACGAAATTGAAGCGATTGAAAATATTAAAAAGCTGCTGAGTTACGTTCCGCAGAATTGCGAAGAAACCGCTCCTCTCCTGCCCTATCAAGCCGCAAGCGAAGAGAGGCCCGAGCTAAACAACATCCTTCCCGAAAACGCGAATCAGCCTTACGATATCCGTGATGTGATTAACCATGCTATAGATGACGGCACCTTTTTCGAAGTGCATAAAGATTTTGCCGAAAATATTGTAGTAGGTTTTGGCCGCCTTGCGGGACGAAGTATCGGCATTGTAGCCAACCAACCGGCTTTCCTGGCGGGTGTACTTGATATTAAAGCCTCTACAAAAGCGGCCCGGTTTGTTCGCTTTTGCGATTGCTTCAATATCCCTCTTTTGGTTTTCGAAGACGTACCCGGATTTTTACCCGGAACCGACCAGGAGTGGAACGGCATAATTGTTAATGGTGCAAAACTGCTTTACGCTTTCTGCGAAGCTACAGTACCGCGTATTACCGTAATTACCCGTAAAGCTTATGGCGGAGCGTATGATGTTATGAATTCAAAGCACATCGGATCTGACATGAATTATGCCTGGCCAACTGCGGAAATAGCGGTTATGGGGGCAAAAGGCGCGGCCGAAATCATCTTTAAAAAAGAAATTGCGTCAGCCCAAGACCATAATGCAAAATGGCTTGAGAAAGAAAAAGAATATTCGGATATTTTTGCCAACCCTTACCGGGCGGCAGAACGAGGCTTTATAGACGAAGTAATTGAACCTTCGCAAACGCGGAGCAAACTGATAAAAGCCTTTAGTATGCTGCAAAACAAAGTGGTTAATCACCCAAAAAAGAAGCACGGAAATATTCCGCTCTGATACATCCCAATGGCAAAAGTAGCAGGTAAAGCTTACGATATAAACTTACTCAAACGTGTTTTTCAGTACGTAAAACCTTACATGGGCATTTTTATCTGGTCGGTGGTGCTTACTATAGCTTTGGCTCTCATCGCGCCTTTGCGCCCCTTGCTTATTCAGTACACACTCGATAAGCATATCTTCACAAACAACTATCATGGACTTGTTACTATCACTCTTTTATTACTGGCTCTGTTAGCGGTTCAAACTATTGTACAGTACTTTCATACCTTTTTAACAAACACCTTAGGCCAGTCAACCATTCGCGATTTGCGCATTGCCGTTTTTAATCACATCAGCAAACTAAAACTCAGATATTTCGACCGCACCCCAATAGGGCAGTTAATTACCAGAACCGTATCCGACCTCGAAACCATCGCCGAAATCTTTTCCGAAGGGCTAATCGTCATCATCGGAGATATTCTTCAATTATCGGTCATCCTGGGCGTAATGCTTTATACCGATTGGGAACTTACCCTGGTAGTACTCGCCCCTATGCCTCTGCTGATCTTAGCCAGTTACATTTTCAAAGAAGCGATAAAGTCGGCTTTTCAGGAGGTAAGAACTCAGGTAGGAAACCTGAACACCTTTCTCCAGGAACATATCTCGGGCATGAGTATCATCAAATACTTCGCACGCGAGAACCAGGAAATGCGAAAATTCAAACAAATTAACGGAAGGCATCGCGATGCAAACATCCGCTCTAACTGGTATTATTCCATTTTCTTTCCGGTAGTAGAGATCATCTCGTCGTTATCCATGGGTTTGTTGGTATGGTACGGATCCAAACTGATTATCCAGCATGATATTTCTGCAGGAGTGGTGGTATCATTCATTATGTATATTAACATGATGTTTCGCCCTATTCGCGAGCTTGCGGATAAATTCAACACCCTGCAAATGGGAATGGTGGGCGCAGAGCGTGTTTTTAGTG
The DNA here is from genome assembly GCA_014380615.1 of Sphingobacteriaceae bacterium. Classification (GTDB taxonomy): domain Bacteria; phylum Bacteroidota; class Bacteroidia; order Sphingobacteriales; family Sphingobacteriaceae; genus Paradesertivirga. The sequence continues at coordinate 34,606 of JACMJM010000012.1, read as the reverse complement.
TTTTAGACCACCCCGATATTGAAGAAGATAACGGCAAACTCGCGCCCAAAAACCTAAAAGGTGAAATCTCATTTGAGAATGTATGGTTTACCTACCAGCCCGAAACCCAAGGAGCCGAAAACGAAAACTGGATTCTTAAAGGCCTTAATTTTTCAATTAAATCAGGCGAAACACTTGCGCTGGTGGGTGCCACCGGAGCCGGAAAATCCTCGGTAATCAACATTTTAAACAGATTTTACCAGATCAGCAAAGGAAGCGTAAAAATAGACGGAGTGGATATTCGTGAATACCGCCTTAATTATCTGAGAACCCAAATTGCTACTGTTATTCAGGATGTATTCCTTTTTTCTGATTCGGTATCGAATAATATAACACTTAATAATCCGGAGATTACCAGAGAACAGCTTATAGCAGCGGCCAAAGAAGCTGGCGCGCACGATTTTATTGAACGCCTGCCGGGAGGCTACGATTACGATGTAATGGAACGAGGTTCTACCCTCTCCTCAGGACAGGCACAATTAATTTCCTTTATCCGGGCGATGGTTTACAACCCGAAAATTCTGGTGCTGGATGAAGCCACTTCCTCGGTAGATACCGAAACCGAATACCTGATACAACAAACCATCGAAAAATTGATGAAAGGCCGTACCTCCATCGTAATTGCGCACCGGTTATCAACCATCCAAAACGCCGATAAAATTATCGTGCTTGACCATGGTGAAATAAAAGAAACAGGATCGCACCAGGAATTGTTAAAGTTGAATGGCTATTATAAGCGATTATACGATTTGCAGTTCAACTCCACAGGCATAGAAAAGAGTCCGGTATAACGGTACCGGGCCATTCAGCTTGCTTATCCTTTCGACCAAAGGGAGAAATCTAAAGCAGCACAACCCGGGGAAACGTTGAAATTAGGATGATGCGGTGAAGGCTGTGATATTTCAGCAATTAAACCTGAAGTAAACCAAGAACCTTATAAATGCCTCTGTTTTCATTCAAAAAGCTTCAAAAATTCTCCATTTCTCAAATTTATTTGGAAAAAAAATATCTAAGTTTGCAAAACTTTAGAAAAAAACGTCAAAATGAGTGTATTAGTAAATAAAGATTCAAAAGTTATCGTTCAAGGCTTTACCGGCAACGAAGGAACGTACCACGCATCTCAAATGATTGAGTACGGAACCCAGGTAGTTGGTGGGGTTACTCCTGGAAAAGGTGGACAAACACACCTTGAAAGACCAGTTTTTAACACTGTTAAGGATGCTGTTGATAAAACCGGTGCCGATGTTTCTATCATTTTCGTACCTCCGGCGTTTGCGGCCGACGCCATTATGGAAGCTGCTGAAGCAGGAATTAAAGTTATCGTTTGTATCACAGAAGGCATTCCTACTAAGGACATGATTCTGGTGAAAGAATATATCAGCGACAGAGATTGCCGCTTAATAGGCCCTAACTGCCCTGGAATTATTACTGCCGATGAATCAAAAATTGGCATTATGCCGGGATTCATCTTCAAAAAAGGTACAGTAGGTGTGGTTTCAAAATCAGGAACCCTAACCTACGAAGCGGTAGATCAGGTAGTAAAAGCCGGCTTAGGTATCACCACAGCTATCGGTATCGGTGGCGACCCGATCATCGGAACTCCAACAGTTGAAGCTGTTAAACTCCTTATGAACGACCCTGAAACTAAAGGAATCATCATGATTGGTGAAATAGGCGGAGGCATGGAAGCTGAAGCAGCATACTGGATCAAAGAAAACGGAACGAAACCGGTTGTAGGTTTCATCGCGGGCCAAACAGCGCCTCCGGGACGCCGCATGGGCCACGCCGGAGCAATTGTTGGCGGCGCTGACGATACCGCTGCCGCAAAAATGAGAATTATGGCCGAATGCGGAATCCGCGTGGTAGAATCGCCTGCTGAAATTGGTGCTGCAATGGCTGAAGAATTGAGCAAAGTTTTGGCTTAATTCTTATTACTATACGATATTGAAATCCTGGCTTAGGCCGGGATTCTTTGTTTTAAGGGATTTTGTGGGTAAGTCTGGTTCGACGAAATAAAAAAAAGTTACATTTATGGGAGGTATTTGCGCGGGGGTGCGAAAAGCTGGATGTTAGTGGCAATTATAAAAAAACATGTACTCATTTGATACAAGGACTTCTGAAGATAAATTGAAAGAATTGCTTAATCAGTACGAAGACTTTAAACAAAACAACACTTCTTCTGCTAAAGCTGCGGAATTAAGTACAAATGCATGGCATCTAACTGACTGGGTTTTTGAAGAATTTAAGGTAGTTCATTTAATGCTGACTTTAGGAGATTTTAGAGAAACCTTGTATCCAGAGTGCCCTTCACTAAAAATCATGCATGATATTGCTAATGGTTCGAAGCATTCAAAAGTCTCTAGACCTAAAGCATTAATAAAAGAGACTAAAAGACGCATTGGACCTTTTTCTTCTGTTTTCAGTAGAGCTTTTTCGCAAACAACTCTTCAAATAGAAATGGCAGACGGTTGTATTCTTTATTTTCTTGATGAAATTGAAAACGTAATAAGTTTTTGGAAGAGCTATTTCGAAAGCCAACTGAAAATAAAAGTGAGAGAATAATAGGTATGAATCAAATTGATTTTTTCTTCCAACGTCCCAATGACTTTAACGAGAAGCAACAAGCTTACTCGATATTGTTTTTGTTAAGACGTGATATTTTGACAAGTTTTGGAATAAACCCGAACGACAATTCTAAAATTGAGTTCCAAGTATTATTCCCCGGTACAATGGCTATTATGGCTGGAATTGACCTTTTATCGAAATTTTACTTCACCGACAATGATACTAAAGGAAATAAATCAGGTGACCGTTTCAAAGGCTATGTGGCTAAATATATTGATAGCCAAAATCAAGAAATTTTATATCAATTAAGAAATTCGCTGCTCCATTCATTCGGACTATATTCAAAAGACAGAAATGGTAAAGTATATAATTTCATTTTAGATCGGGGCAATAACTTAATCGTAAAAAAACTTGACGACACAAACTATGTAATCTCAGTTATACTACTTTTAAATAGCTTTGAAAGCTCAATTCAAAAATACAAGAAAGACATACTTGCTGAACCCAATTTAATGGAAAACTTTATCCTTATGCTTCCAAAATATGGGGGAATTGGAATAAAAAATAACTGAGGCATAACCATCTTTACATTAGGCTGGTTGACGTGATTTATGTAAGTTTCTACAATTAAATTAATTTAGTGCTTGCGATACGAAGGCGCTTTCTAATCCAGCCCAACGTAAAGCCTTAACGTTACCTGTAATTAAACAAGCCATGATCGGTCGCTTCTTCGGACTCGCAATTATCACCTTTCTAAGTGGATGTTCTTCAATAAGCGATAATCCTACGGATATTTCCTCATTAGATAGCGTCAAGAAACATTTAAGTGGAACTTGGCTTCAAAGTGACGAGCGTACGACTAATAAATTTGAATTCATCAAAGACTTTCAGGGGTATAGAGAATATGGAATAAAACGCGGCGAGGATAACATACTCATCGAAACTAATCCAGACTATTTCGAGCTGTTTACAGAAAGTGACACTGTTAGAATTAGGTTAGTATCAATGGGGGGAGAAACAAGTGTTACAATTAAATATCTGTCGCAGAGGAAACTGATAGTCGACAAAACTGAGTATCAAAAAATTAACTACAGGTAATCGAGTAGACGGCCTCACCGCTTGTAAGCGATGAGGTGCCCGTTTAGCGCAAGTATGCAGGGCTGGCAATGAGCAGAGCGTACTTGTGCTTTAACAGAAGCAACAATGAACAGCAAATACAAATTTCAGGATCAATAACAGTTTAAATATGGTGGGCACAGGTACACAACCGCACCGGGCTCTGGCGCATAACTTTGAACTGACGAGCATTAAACGAACATTTGGACAAAAATAAATTTAAACTACATGACGAAAAAACAATTCCTAATTCTGACAGCGTTCGCAATTTTCGCTTTGACAAGTTGCAATCAATCCGACAGTAATAGTTCTACTGCTGCTAACAATAGTTCTTCAAGTGAGACCAAAACAAAGGCACCGAAAAATGAAGGAGCTTTTGACAATCCAAATAAACTCTGTGCGACATTATCGCAAAACGGAATTGGTGAACTAAAGGAATGGAAAAACCCTATGGAGATGGGCTGGGGTTCGCTGACTGACTACTATCAATTTGGACCACAAAAAGACGGTGTAGGTATGCAGAACAATATTGCTTATTACCTTGAAGGAACTGAAACAGCCGTATCAAACCTTACAATAAACTTAAACATCAACAATTCTTCTGACAAGAAAAATGCGTTAAAGTTTTTAGCAGATGTAACAGAAAAAACTTTCGTTTCACTCAGCTCAACCGTTCCGACTGATTTGACAAAAGCAATTCTTGCATCAAAGGACTATAAAGGAGAAGTAAATGATTTTGAAGTTTCTAACGAACTTGAAAAAAGCAAATTAGAAACATGGAAAGTAATCATCAAGAAAAAGTAAAACCATCGCTGACACTTATGTTACGATTGCCAACTTTTAATAACCTTCACTGCGAACTTCGGGCTGACGCAAGTATGCCGGGCTGGCAATGAATAGAGCCTATAATGGAAGAAATGAAAACTGGACTCGCTAACTCTGGCTCTTGCAGTTTTGTGCCGGGATGTGTGCAAACGAGCACGATGAAGGATCAACTCCACCTACCTGTTTAAATCGTAATTATATTTAAGCTGTCGGTAAAGGTCCCTCACCATTGAGATAAAAAAATTATTACTCTGCGTCCACTTGCTTCGATAGGTCATGGTGCTGGGCTCAGCTTCAGAATTTTTTTGGTAAAACAATGCTTTGTAATCGTCGAAAAACAACCCCTTTCCTTTGTTTCTGATAAAAGAAACGCACATCAGATATTCGGTTCGGTCGCCTTTTAAACCCTCAGGGTAACGGCCGAATTTTTCAAAAAAAGATGTCCTTCTTAAATGAGGATGATCGCTGTAATAGTAGATTTTCTTATAATTAAAACCCCAGGGCTTGATAAGCATTTCGGAGAAGCCATTTTTGTAAGGCCTTAAATAAGGGTATTTCAGATAAGAATAAAAGCGAACAATATCCAACTCCTCTTTCTCATCCATCATGTTAAGGGCATTGCCAAAGTGCAGCGCAAAATCGGCTGCCGGTTCAAAATCCTCTTGTACGTAAAGCGTGTAGGATGTTTTAACTGCATCCTGTCCCTTATTGATATTATTTCCCAGTCCCCTGTTTTCGGGTGTTGTAATCAGGTTAAAGGAATATTCTTCTTTAAGTTCATTCAACCGGCTCAGGTGTTCGGGTTTGCTGCCGTCATCAGAAACCACAATATCTCCGAATGAACAGCCAAGGGCTCTATACGACTTTAACAAATGCTCAAGCGAGCTGCTTCTGTTGTAATGCGTAATTAATAAGGTAACACTATCGAAATGGCTCGCCATACTAGTCTAAAGGCTCATCTGTTTTCATTCTTTCGGGAGAATGCTTTTTAAAATTGGCAAAGAAACGTTTAAACTCCTTATTCAGCCGAAGCTTTAGGGCCTCATATAAAGTACCGTCTCTTTGCAGGCTTCTGGGGCCTGTCCATGCCCTGGCCCGGTTCGATCGCACTTGCTTTATTTTTCCATAGTCAAGTAAGCCCAAGGCAAGTTGGCCGTCGTCTCCCCAAAACTTTGTTCTGATAAAGCCTACTTTCAATCCAAATTCCCTGATATAGCCCATACTTATCCCGTATGTGTTTAAATAAGGCTGGTTAAGGTGCCTGAATTCTGCGATCACATCTTTCATCGTCTCAAGCAACTTTAGCTTCCATCTGGGGAAACCGGGCTCGCTTATAAACGAATATCTTCCGTAAACACAAACAACACCGGGTTTTGATAACACATTGATCATTTTATCTACCCAGCAGTCAGGGTAAAAGCAATCGGCATCAGCCAACAGAATATATTTTCCCAAGGCATTTTGCTGTCCGGTTTGCCTTGCAGGGCCACAGCCCTGGGCCTCTTCAAACAATGACCTAATATGTAATTTATCAAGAGTAGCCTGCGTTTTATCCTTCGAATTATTGTTCACTACAATAATCTCGATGGGCCGTGTTGTTTTCGTTTTCGAAAGACTGGCTATACAACGCAAAATATTAATCTCTTCGTTCCAGGCCGATATAAGAATAGTTACTTCCGGTTGGGGCGATATAATCTTATCCAGATCATTATTTATTTCATCAAATACAGATTGAGGAATTTCTTCGAACCTCGAATAAGCGTATTGAAACTGATTAAGCCAGGCCGGACTATTTAAAATATGCATAGTATGTAGCAAACAACATTCGGAAGTTACTTATAATATCTTTTAAAGCAAAAGCCAATGCCAGATTGATGGTTCTATCCCTGATACGGCTTATTTTAGAAATGGTTCGGGATGTCTCAAATCAAAAAAATCATAGGCTTGCGATAATCTATTCTCGGCTCACAAATAATCATTTCTTCCTTCAGATAATTTGAATAAATTTAAGTAATACACTCTTTAGATAAATCTCCCCCTTCGATATAAGCACGCCTATAAATTCTTATTTTTGAGCAAATCTTTCAAAATGCCATCTTCTGCCAGCCAAATTTTAAAAAAATATTTTGGATATGATACGTTCCGGCCTCCGCAGGAAGAAATTATTCAGCAGGTAGTTTCTGGCCGCGATATATTGGTATTGATGCCTACTGGCGGCGGGAAGTCTGTGTGTTATCAAATCCCCGCATTAATGCTGGATGGCATCTGTATAGTAGTTTCTCCGCTGATATCCTTAATGAAAGATCAGGTGGATGCTTTAAGAGCAAACGGAATAGCCGCGGCATTTCTAAACAGTTCGCAATCGCAGGAAGAACAGCAGACTATTTTGGAAGCCTGCTATAGAAATGAAATAGGCTTACTGTACGTTTCCCCGGAAAAGTTGATTTCTGACCTGCAGATGATTACCCAAATGGCAAAACCTTCTATGTTTGCTATTGATGAAGCGCATTGTATTTCATCCTGGGGCCATGATTTCCGGCCCGAATACACCCAACTGGGCTTGCTGCGAAAGAAATTCAGTCATGTACCTTTTATTGCTTTAACCGCTACGGCCGATAAAGTTACCCGCAAAGACATCCTTAAACAGCTCAAATTAAATTCTCCCAACGTATTTATCTCGTCGTTCGACAGGAAAAATTTAAGCCTTGATGTACGAACAGGAGTAAAAACAAAAGAAAAACTTCAGGAAATAGCCGCCTTCATTGATAAACGTGAAGATCAGTCGGGCATTATTTATTGCCTGAGCCGTAATAATTGCGAGGATGTGGCCGAGGCTTTAAAAAACTATGGGATAAACGCCGGTTACTACCATGCCGGCATGAAATCAGAATCACGGGCAAAAGTTCAGGAGGATTTTATAAATGACAAACTGCAGGTGGTTTGTGCCACCATCGCATTTGGAATGGGAATCGACAAATCGAATGTGCGATGGGTGATTCACTATAATCTGCCGAAAAACATGGAGGGTTATTACCAAGAAATTGGGCGGGCCGGCCGCGACGGACTTCCATCTGAGACCATCCTTTATTATAACTACGCCGACCTCACCATGCTGAATAAGTTTGCGGCTCAAAGTGCTCAGTCGGAAATTAATTTAGAAAAGTTAAAACGTATCCAGCATTATGCTGAAGCTGATTTTTGCCGACGTAAAATTTTGCTCAACTACTTTTCAGAAAGTCTGGACGAAAACTGCGGAAACTGTGATGTATGTAAAAATCCGCGAAAGCATTTTGACGGAACTATTTTGGTTCAAAAGGCATTGTCGGCCATTTACCGCACGGGAGAAACCGAGGGAGCCAATATGATCATCGACGTTTTGCGAGGATCGCGTAAAGCGGAAATACTGCAAGCGGGCTATGACACCTTAAAAACCCACGGGGCCGGAGCAGAGATAGGAGCAGTTGACTGGCAGCGATACCTGATGCAAATGCTGAATCTCGGGATTATTGAAATGGCCTACGACGAAGGTTTTGCTTTGAAGATCACTCCTTCCGGCAAAGACATACTTTTTGGCAGAAAAACGGTGGAGCTAACAACGCTTCAGCCTTTGGTAAAAGTTGAAAAACAAGCGATCCAAAAACGCACAAAGGTTTCGGTAAAGCCGCAAGAAGACTTATTTAGTCGCCTAAAGCAAGTTCGTTTGCGTTTTGCAGCTCAGGAAGATGTACCGGCCTATATTATTTTCAGTGATGCGGTATTGCAGGAAATGGTAAAGGAGAAGCCTTTAACGCAGGAAGAAATGCTGTTAATTTCGGGAGTGGGGGAACATAAGATGTATAAATATGGCCAGGCCTTTTTAGATGCGATCAGCAATTTTCTGGATGGAAGCACTACCAAAAAATCGAAAGTGGATACTTACCAGGATACCCTTGAATTATTAAAAGCCGGGATGACCCCAGCACAAGCTGCCGAAAAAAGAGGGCTTCATGAGACGACTATTTACTCTCACATTGCTCACCTGTACATAAACAGTAAAATAGGCAGCATTGCGTCGTTAGTTTCGGATGAAGAAGTAAAAATTGTGAAGCGCGCAATTGAAGTTACAGGGGAAGCTAAAGCTTTAAAGCCTGTGTTCGATCATTTGCAGGAACAAGTGCCTTATCATAAAATTAGGTTGGCTATGGCTGTGCTTGAGCGGAAAAGGATGGTGGTGGATTGAGGTATAAATTTTTGCATTTCATACGTATCTTTAACCGTATGAACACTAAGCTGACACTTAATGTAGATAAAGCCATTATTGAACATGCAAAGACCTACGCTAAACAACATCGCGTAAGCCTTTCAAAACTTATTGAGAATTATCTTAATTCACTTACCCCTGAATCAGGCAAAAAACCAAAGATAAGTCCATTGGTGGAGAGTCTTACGGGGGTAATTCCCCGTGAAACAGCAGATTTCCAGAAAGATTATCAGGATTACCTTTCAAAAAAACACCAGTAGAGGATAATCTTCTCGCCGATACCAATAATGTTATTGACCTGCTATCAAAGCGAGAAGCCTTTCTTCCAGAAGCTCAACAGCTTTTCACCTTGGCCGATAATAAACAGGTGAAGATCTATATTTCTGCACTTACATTCGCAAACACCTATTACCTTCTTTCCAGGCATTATAAGGCTGATGATGCTAAGAAAATATTGATTAAATTCAAAATTCTCATTGAGGTTCTTCCCGTAGACGATAAAATACTAGAACTAGCCCTCGTTTCAGACTTTAATGATTTTGAAGATGCAATTCAATATCACACTGCTCTCGAAGGTAATCTTGATATGATTATAACCCGCAATAAAAAGGACTTTAAACATTCCAAATTACCGGTTATGACGGCAGCAGAATACTTAAATATACAGTAAGGGTGCACATATAACTCCAGCCAACAAAAAACCCCAACCATTACTGATTGAGGCTTCTATATTCCAGCTAAGCTCTTGCCTACGCCTGTTGCTTCATCCTAATAATATTCAACGCCGCACCAGCCTTAAACCATTCTATCTGCTGCTCATTATACGTATGATTCACATGGAAAGAGTCTTTACTTCCGTCAGCATGATGCAAAACAACTTTTAACTGTTTTCCTGGAGCAAAGCTTGTTAATCCTTCTACATCAATCACATCATTCTCCTGAATTTTATCGTAATCCGCAGGGTCAGCGAAGGTAATTCCCAGCATACCCTGTTTTTTCAGATTGGTTTCGTGAATACGGGCGAACGATTTCACCAATATCACTCTTACCCCTAAATGACGAGGTTCCATTGCTGCGTGTTCACGAGATGATCCTTCACCATAATTCTCGTCGCCAACAACTATAGTACCGATACCAGAAGCCTTGTATGCCCTTTGTGTGGCTGGAACCGGGCCATATTCTCCGGTCAACTGGTTCTTAACTAAATCAGTTTTATCATTAAAATAGTTAACCGCGCCAATAAGCATGTTATTAGAAATATTGTCGATATGGCCACGGAATTTCAACCAAGGGCCAGCCATAGAAATATGATCGGTAGTACATTTTCCTCTGGCTTTAATCAAAAGACGCAAACCATGAAGATCTGTACCTTCCCAAACAGGGAAAGGCTCAAGAAGCTGAAGGCGGCTGGATTTTTCATCCACAATAACATTTACGCCGCTTCCATCCTCGGCCGGAGCCTGATATCCCGCATCCTCAACAGCAAATCCCTTAATAGGCATTTCCAGGCCCTGAGGTTCATCCAGTCTAACCTGCTCACCAGCTTCGTTGGTTAGTGTATCCGTCATCGGGTTGAAAGTTAAGTCACCCGCAATAGCCAAAGCAGTTACAATTTCCGGAGATGCTACGAAAGCGTGAGTATTAGGATTTCCATCCTGGCGTTTCGCAAAGTTTCTGTTAAATGACGTAATGATAGAATTTTTACGGGTTGGATCATCAGTATGACGAGCCCACTGTCCGATACACGGACCGCAAGCATTCGCCAGAACCACACCACCAATTTTCTCAAAAGTATTTAAATAACCATCGCGTTCTACTGTATAACGTACCAACTCAGAGCCGGGCGTTACAGTGTATTCAGCTTTAGCTTTAAGATTCTTATCTACTGCCTGTTGTGCGAGAGAAGCCGCACGGGTTATATCTTCGTATGATGAGTTGGTACAAGATCCGATTAATCCCACCTCCAATTTAGCTGGCCAGTCGTGAGTTCTAACCGCCTCAGCAAATTTAGAAAGCGGCCATGCCAGATCTGGTGTAAACGGACCGTTAATGTGTGGCTCAAGTTCAGATAGGTTAATTTCAATTACCTGATCAAAATATTGCTCAGGATTAGCGTAAACTTCATCATCACCTGTTAAATGTTGCTTTATAGTATTAGCAAGATCTGCGATATCGCCTCGTTCTGTGCCACGTAAATAAACTTCAGCTTTTTCATCGTACCCGAAAATTGAGGTAGTTGCGCCGATTTCAGCTCCCATGTTACAAATAGTTGCTTTACCTGTTGCAGAAAGTGAGCGTGCGCCTTCGCCAAAGTATTCAACAATTGCACCTGTACCACCTTTAACAGTTAAGATACCCGCAACCTTAAGGATAATATCTTTTGCGGCGGTCCAGCCAGACATTTTCCCGGTTAGTTTTACACCAATAAGTTTAGGAAATTTAAGTTCCCATGCAAAACCCGCCATAACATCGCAGGCATCCGCACCACCAACTCCGATAGCTATCATTCCAAGACCACCAGCGTTAGGAGTGTGCGAATCCGTACCGATCATCATCCCGCCCGGAAACGCATAGTTTTCAAGAACTACCTGGTGAATAATACCCGCACCCGGTTTCCAGAAACCAATACCATATTTATTAGATACTGATGCAAGAAAATCGTAAACCTCTTTGTTTGTATCATTAGCTATTTGCAAATCTTGTGTAGCTCCAACTTTGGCCTGGATCAGGTGATCGCAATGTACTGTAGATGGAACCGCTACTTGTGGTCGGCCGGCTTGCATAAACTGCAAAAGAGCCATTTGAGCAGTTGCATCCTGCATCGCTACGCGATCGGGAGCAAAATCTACATAAGAAACACCTCTCTGATATACTTGAGTAGGATTCCCATCCCAAAGGTGGGAATAAAGGATTTTTTCAGTTAAGGTAAGTGGTTTACCAACTGTTTTTTTAGCTGCCTCTATTCTATCGCCTAAACGGGAATAAACAGCTTTAATCATTTCCAAATCAAAAGCCATAAAATACTTGAATATCTACAAAAATATAAAATTGAGTACAGAAAATTTGCCATGCGAAAATAAGACAGCTATAAAATGACATTCCCAGCGCATTTTCTATAAAAATGAACAAACAAAAAACCATCCTGTTTTGCAGGATGGTTTCCAATTTTGTAATATATTTTAGTCTTAAAGCAAAGAAAAACTAGTTTACCAACTGCTTATGAGAAGGTGCGAATTTAGTTAAGTTAATACCCTCTACAGCAGTTTTATATTCTTCAATAGTGGGAGTTCTGCCAAGGATGGTCGACAGAACTACAACCGGAGTGGAGGAAAGCAGCGACTCGCCCTTTTTACCTTCAGTATCTTCTACTACCCTTCCCTGGAACAAACGGGTTGAAGTTGCCATTACGGTATCGCCTTTAGCAGCTTTTTCCTGGTTACCCATGCAAAGGTTACATCCCGGACGCTCCAGATACAACATCTTCTCGTATTCTGTACGTGCTGCCAATTTAGGGGCACTATCGTTAAATTCGAAACCCGCGTATTTTTGTAAAACATCCCAGTCGCCTTCAGCTTTTAGCTCATCAACGATGTTATAAGTAGGAGGAGCAACTACAAGCGGTGCCTGGAACACAACCTCACCTTGTTGCTCTTCTATATTTTTAAGCATTTGAGCAAGAATCTTCATATCACCTTTGTGAACCATGCAAGAACCGATAAATCCAAGATCTACCTTTTTCTCTCCACCATAGAACGACAAAGGTCTGATAGTATCGTGAGTATATCGTTTAGAAACATCTGCGTTATTTACGTCCGGATCGGCAATCATCGGTTCAGCAATCAGATCAAGATCAACCACAACCTCTGCGTAATATTTCGCATTTTCATCCGGAGTAAGCACTGGCTTCTCGCCTGACTTAATCTCCGCGATTCGCTTATCTGCTTTATTAATCAATCCTTGAAGAACTTGTTTATGATTGTCCATGCCCTTGTCGATCATGATCTGGATTCTACCCTTGGCAATTTCCAAAGATTCAATCAAGGTGTCGTCTTCGGATATACAGATCGAAGCTTTTGCCTTCATTTCCGCAGTCCAGTCAGTAAATGTAAAGGCCTGATCAGCCGTAAGAGTTCCGATGTGAACCTCAATAATTCTTCCCTGAAATACGTTTTCACCACCAAACTTCTGAAGCATTTGTGCTTGTGTAGCATGAACCACATCACGAAAATCCATGTAATCTTTCATCTCACCTTTGAAAGTGACCTTTACAGATTCAGGAATCGGCATTGAGGCTTCACCCGTAGCAAGCGCAAGTGCAACGGTTCCCGAATCGGCACCAAAAGCGACACCTTTAGACATTCTGGTATGAGAGTCGCCGCCGATGATGATAGCCCACTCGTCTACAACGATATCGTTGAGCACTTTATGAATTACATCAGTCATTGAGTGATAAGCACCTTTTGGGTCACGAGCGGTGATCAAACCGAAGTCGTTCATAAATTTCATCAACTTTGGAATGTTGGCCTGGGCTTTCTTATCCCATACTGAAGCGGTGTGACAACCCGATTGGTACGCACCGTCAACTATGGGCGAAATTGTTGTAGCTGCCATAGACTCCAGTTCCTGAGCAGTCATAAGACCAGTTGTATCCTGAGAACCTACAATGTTAACCTGTACACGAACATCCGAACCGGCGTGCAGTACTTTACCTGAAATTGTACCAACTGCGTTTCTGTTGAAGATTTTTTCTGCTGCCGTAAGACCTTGTCCCTCATAAGAAATCTCCTTTGAAGGAGCATATACAAGAGGTATTTCAATCTCCAGAAGCTTCGCCGCGAATGTTTGAAGCTTTTTACCAAATACTATCGCGTATGATCCGCCTGCCTTGATGAACTCCATTTTCTGAGGCGTAAATGCCTTAGAAATGTCGATCAATTCCTGGTCAGCCTTATAAAGTTTCTTGGTTTTGGTATTGATAGTAAGAACGGTTCCGGTAGCAACAGAATACACTTGCTCTAAAACAGGCTCACCTTTTTCGTTGCGAATGATGTTACCATCCGCATCCTGCTTTTTAACCCAGTTTTTAAGATCGATACCAATACCACCGGTAACGTCAACTGTTGTAAGAAATATCGGAGAAATACCGTTTGTACCGCCAACAATTGGAGCAATATTTACGAATGGAATGTATGGACTCGCCGGTTTTCCTGTCCACAGGGCCACATTATTTACACCCGACATTCTTGATGAACCCACACCCATGGTCCCTTTTTCAGCAATCAGCATCACACGCGTGTCTGGATGTTTTGCTTGAAGTGCTTTGATTTCCGCTTGCGCCTGAAGAGAAATCATACACTTACCATGAAGTTCGCGGTCTGAACGGGAATGCGCCTGGTTGCCAGGAGAAAGTAAATCGGTAGAAATATCTCCTTCGCCGGCAATAAAAGTAACTACTTTAATTTCTTCGGCTACGTCTGGAAGCTTAGTAAAGAATTCGGCCTTCGCGTAACTTTCAATAATTTCTTTAGCGATTTCGTTTTCGGCTTTAAATGCCTCCTTCAAACGGTCTGTATCTGCGTCATATAGGTAAACTTGCGTTTTAAGAACACTTGCAGCTTCTTTCGCGATAGAGCTATCTTCTCCTAAAGCTAAATCAAGTAAAACCTCTATTGATGGTCCGCCTTTCATATGAGACAATAACTCAAATGCAAAAGCAGGTGTGATTTCTTTTACTGCTGACTGGCCAAGAATAATTTCTTTTAAAAATGTAGCCTTAACACCAGCGGCACTTGTAGTTCCTGGTAATGTATTGTAAATAAAAAAATTAAGAGAATCTTCCCGGTATGGGCTGCCTAAATCTTTTATTTGCGCAATGATTTCGCTTAATAATTCGGCACCGTCTATAGGCTTTGGATGGAGCCCTTGTGCCTGCCGTTCTTCGATCTCCTGGAGATATTCCTTATAAGTGTTCATAACAATTCTTTTTGATGTTAAACCCAGATTGTAAATAATCCTGGTATGTTTATTTGACTTAATATTTTTATAAACCTTCATTAAAATCAGAATCTCTTTCGGCAAAAACCGAAAAAGAAACATCAATCACACAGGTTTACGCTGCATTTTCTTTTTATCAGAAAAAGCTATTTTTATGTTATTGCTAGTGACTGTCGGCTTTTCCCCTGCCATATCAACACGATATGCAGAATCCCCTTAAAATTACCGAGCCTTTTCTAACTAAATACCAAAGAAACAGTTGATTTTTTAATTTAAAATTCAAAAACAACTAAGTAATGACATTTTTTTTGCGAAATTACAAAAAATCATCGACAGATGTAATCCAGCAAGGGGGCTTTTTTACATTACGCAAGCATCTGTTAAAAAACAATTGCATCAGGCAATTCCGCCATTGCAGTGAGAGGTAAAATAATTCCCAAAACAAAATTTTATACGGAGATAAAAATGCTTTTTTTTGAATTTCGTGTTTTACAAAGCATCGAAAGTATAGCCTTTCCTTTTCCAGAACTCCAGAGCTTTGGGCAAAACATCTTCCAGAATCGGAAAAGCTTTTAAACTATCATGAAAAACAACTATAGATCCAGAACAGGTTTTATTTACTGTTTTCCTTAAACATTTCTCAGCTTTCAAGTCCGCATCGAAGTCACCGCTTAATACATCCCACATAACAATTTCAACTTCGGGATTTGCCTGCTGCAGTTTAGCGATCTGCGATTTCTTGATCTTCCCGTAAGGCGGGCGAAACATATTCGAATCAACATATTGCCGGCACAAATCATAGTTGTCGATGTAAGCTTCGTCAGCGGTTTCCCAGCCTTTTAAATGATTAAAAGTATGGTTACCTACCGAATGTCCCCCATCTAATACCTGCTTATAAATTTCGGGGTACTTTCTTACATTATCGCCAATGCAAAAAAAAGTAGCTTTTGCCTGGTATTCTGATAAAACATTCAATACAAATGGAGTGACAACCGGAATGGGCCCGTCGTCAAAAGTGAGAAAAATTGTATTCTTAACAGGTTTCCTCCAAGTCAGACCCGGATAAATCCACCTTAAAAAAAAGGGTGTTTTTACAAAATACATACTCGTTGTTTTTTGTTATACAATGCTAGCTATTTTATAACTATTCTTAAGTATAAGTTTAAAATGGATGTTTTGTTATAATTCAGTAAACTTGTTCCGCTAGAAATTTAGAAGTATTCGCATGGACCAAGCTACAAAAATAGCAGTTATAGGTGGGGGAAGCTGGGCAACAGCTAATATTAAAATGCTGCTTGATAATACTGCAGCCAAAGAAGTGTTTTGGTGGATGCGTAATGAAGCAAGCATAGAGCATCTGCAAAAATACAGGCATAATCCAAACTATCTCAGTTCCGTAGAGATCCGGGTTCCCGAACAAAATATCTCAAGCGATATTGTTAGGGTGATCAGTCAATCCGATATGATTCTGCTGAACGTTCCGGCAGCCTTTTTAAAAGAAGTACTTGAACTGGTAACTCCCGAAATGCTGAAAGGTAAAAAAATCATTTCTGCCATTAAAGGTATTGTACCTGATGACAATATGATTATTGCTGAATTTATGCATAACAAATTCGATATCCCATTACAGGATATTGTGGTAATAAGCGGCCCCTGCCATGCCGAAGAAGTTGCGCTTGAAAAACTCTCCTTCCTTACCATTGCTTCCCTTGATATCGAATTGGCAACCAAATTCGCGGGTATGTTAAACACCCGGTATATCAAAACTAATATTTCGGATGATATTTATGGAACAGAATATGCCGCGGTTTTAAAAAACATCTATGCTGTTGCCAGCGGGATCTGCCATGGAGTTGGTTATGGAGATAATTTCCAGGCTGTATTAATCTCTAACGCAATTAAAGAAATAAAAAACTTTGTAGATGTGGTGCACCCTATCGACCGTGACATTAAGGAATCGGCATACCTGGGCGATTTACTGGTAACCGCTTATTCCCAATTTAGCCGCAACCGGATGTTTGGAAATATGATTGGAAAAGGGTATACGGTAAAGTCGGCACAACTAGAGATGAACATGATAGCAGAAGGATATTACGCGGTTAATTCGCTGCACCAGATCAATAAAAACTATAAAGTTAATATGCCCATTTGCCGTGCGGTGTATGCCATTTTATATGAAAAACATTCCCCTCATATTGAAATGAAATTACTGGCCGAACAACTATCCTGAGTTTTTCGAAACCTGCGGCCTCAAATTTTGTTCTCTATAAAACACTATCTATATGAAGAACTCAACTTTATGGGGCATCGTTGCCGGAGCAGTTGCGGCAGGTGCTGTATTATATGTTAAAAGAAATCAAGTTTCACGACTGGGTGGTAACGCTCTGAATTCTGCCCGAAATCTTGGCGACAAGCTGGTTCAATACGGCAGTCAAATCAAAGACAGGCTTATGAGCATTAAGGGCCCGAACGGCGAAGCCGTTTACCTGGATATGTACGACAGGCAGTTTTATGAAAATGAAATGGGCCAAAGAGTTTATTTGGATACGAATTAGGGGGGCCTCACCCTTGATCCCTCTCCTTCGGAGAGGGATATGACGCCTTAGTTGAGCGCCAGATTAAATTATCGAAAACACATTTCAAAAGAAGTGCCCTGCTGTTTGCAGGGCACTTTACATTATAACATTTAGGCTATGTATATAGGCACCAAGTCTCCCTCTCCTTTGGAGAGGGAGACTTGGTGAGGCTAAGACCGCCTCCTTCTCTCTCCGCCTTCTCTGCTGCGTCCGGCACCGCCGCCACTATAACCACCGCTTCTTTCCTCACGTTTTTTTCCTGAGAAATCACGGAAACCGCCGCCGCCACTACCACCGCTACGCTCACGACCGCCACCGCCTTCACGACGGCCGCCACCAGAGTAGCCACCGCCACCGCTGCGTTCACGGCTTCCGCCATCACGATCGCCGGCAAGTTCAATTCTTACCGCACGGCCGTTAAATTCTACGCCTTTAAAACTCTGCTGAATCGCCTCTGACTGGTCGTTTTCAACTTCAAAAAAAGTAAAAACACCTTTCAGATCAATTTTCCCGACAGCTTTACCACTAATTTTGCCATTGTTACAGATAAAACCAAGCATATCGCCACGGGTAAAATCATCTACAGAGCCAAGGTTGATAAAGAAACGAGTGTAATCTCCTCGTCCGCTACCAAAGCGGCTTGAACGTTCTCCTCTTTCACCGCGTTCGCCTCTTTCAGTCCGCTCACCACGGTCACCACGATCATCAGCTGGAGCATTCAGATCAGGCGCATTTTGATAATAATCAAGGAAACGATTAAATTCAAGTGAAGCAAAACGTGTTATCACTTCTTCTTTACTTAAATCCTTAAACTCGTCCATAATACGAGGAATATACTGCTCAATTTGCTCAGTATTAACCTCCACATTATGTACTTTATGAACCAGGGCAAAAAGCTGTTTTTCACAAACGTCAAATCCGCCAGGGATCTCAACTTTAGTAAATTTCTTACCAATGATACGCTCAATCTGTCTGATCTTACCAACCTCTTTCGAGTTGATAATTGAGATAGAAACACCAGACTTACCAGCACGAGCCGTACGGCCACTTCGGTGAGTATAATTTTCAATCTCATCAGGCAATGAGTAATTGATAACGTGAGTAACGTCATTAACGTCAATACCTCTAGCCGCAACATCGGTAGCAATCAACAGTTGCAAACTACGTTCACGGTAGCGTTTCATTACTTTATCGCGCTGTTGCTGAGACAAATCTCCGTGCAAAGCATCAGCATTGTAACCGTCTTTAATTAAAGACTCAGCAATGTCTTGAGTTTCGATTTTAGTACGGCAAAACACGATACCAAAAATCTCAGGATTAAAATCTACAATACGTTTAAACGCAGCATATTTATCACGGGCACGAACCACATAATACTCGTGGTCGATATTAACGTTACCAGTATTTTTGGTACCCATGGTAAGCTCGAAAGGATTGTCCATGTATTTTTTGGCAATCCGCCTAACTTCTGTAGGCATGGTAGCAGAAAACAACCAGGTTTTTTTATCTTCCGGAGTGGTCGATAAAATCTGGTCAATGTCTTCCTGAAAGCCCATATTGAGCATTTCATCCGCTTCGTCTAATACAACGTAACGTACTTCAGAAAAATCAATCGCTTTGCGGTTGATAATATCTAACATACGGCCTGGGGTTGCCACTACAATCTGCACACCACGTCTTATTTGACGTAATTGGTCAGAGATGTTCGCACCACCGTAAACGGCAACTACATTAACATTTTTAACATTTTTCGCGTAGTTGTTTATGTCGTTAGTGATCTGTAAACAAAGTTCGCGGGTTGGGCACAGAATAAGTGCCTGAGGGTGATTCTTTTCAAAGTCCAGTAATTCTAATAGAGGCAGGCCAAATGCTGCCGTCTTACCGGTTCCTGTTTGAGCTAATCCGACAAAATCGTTGCTGCCTGAAAGTAATACCGGGATTGCTTGTTCCTGGATTGGTGTAGGATTTTCGAATCCTAATTCAGCTATGGCATTAACAATATCATGACGGATACCCAAGGTACTAAATGGGTTCATGATAATAATAATATCTCCGGCTTAATTGCCGGAAGCCGCAAAGGTACGGTTTATTTCCTAAGGGAGGTTTTCTAAATGTAAAAAGGGGATTTTCGGAAAAGGAGGGCTCTGGTTTTTATGGATGCTTCGTTCCTGCCATTTGCTCATACTGCACCAGCCTTAGCCACAGGCCGGTATCCGCGGCTGTCAGGTTTACGATGTTAGAAAACTTCATTGTGGGGAACAAGCTTTGACAACTTTTAAAAAGTTGTCAAAGCTGAAAACACGAAAAACACGAAACTAATCTAATGCTCATCGGGAATCCCGATGCTCTTAAAAAAGGATTTTTAATCCTATGAGAATAAAAAGCACACTATCGGAAGCTAATCAACCCAGATTTAAAATCTTTATTTACTAGGGTCGGGATTACAAATCCCAACCCTAGTAATGATTAAAACCCCTAATACACTAGTTCATCTTAAACTGAAACACCTGAGAGTCGGATGTATTTCCTTGAAGGTCTTTTGTTTTGATCTTCCAATAGTACGTATTACCCGGAATTACTGGTATATTATTAAGAACCATGGCAGTTACGTTACTTTGTAGAAGTGTCGGTTCTGCTGTTTTCCCCAGCTATAGAATCTTGCACTTGTACCGGCGCCATCAGTGGTGCCTGATAACCCGTCGCCGGCGAAAGTACTCACCTGCCCATAAACAGTTGCGGGCACGGCTCCGCCTGTGTTGGCGGGTGTGAGCGGTGTAATTGCTGTTCCTGTGCTATACACCTGCGGGCTGCTGTAAGTAATGTTTGGCACTTGCGCGAATGCCAGTATCCCGGTAAGGGATAAAAATGTGATAAGTAAAAGTTTATTCATTAAGATTGTGAAAGAAGTTTAGGGTTCAGTATATCAAAAAAGGCAATAGCTATGAATTTAAAAAACGCATCATCGAGAGAGAGAAAATAGAATAGGGTAAACAAGTAGCTGTGGCGATTTTGTAGCCGAAAGTAAGATTTTTTTTCTTATCTGAACCATAAGTTGTGCGGATAATCAAAGTACAAAAACACTGTAACAGTTATCTCCTAACTTATATATTCCAAGAAGGCACCAATCAACAATGTATTATGGTTTCACAGCGTATCTGTCCGTAGCACTTTAAAAATTTAAATCTATATTTCATTTCGCACCCTTGATGACTTATGCGTGTCGCGTGTGCAATACCTTCCCATTCGGATATGCTCTTTCTTATGTACTTGTTTAGTTCTATTTTCATGAATTGAAGAATAAACTTTGACAACTTTTAAAAGTTGTCAAAACTATACATCCACTACCCCCGCAACCTCTCCGTCGACCGTATTAGCTTTTCATCCTTCCTTATCCCCTTAATCGCAAAAATCAAAAACAGAATAGTAATGGATGGCAGAAATATACCGATGCCATAATTTTCAGGCTGTAACTGAAAATCACCAATAACATCTTTCGTAGATTTATAAAGCCAAAAAAAATGCCCCAATACTGCGATTATCGCAACATAAGCAATCGCTATTTGCTTCTTTCTATCCTTGAATAAGAATATGGCGAAAAAAGGAAGAGCCCCTATTAAGGCTGTAGCGATAGTGAGGCCCAGAAATTGTTCTGTAACTACAACCTGACCGTTTATATTCTCATAAACCCCCGAAACCTTTAAAGCCCTTGCGGCTCCGTTTTGAGGAACATGAACATATGCGAATAAGAATAAGGCATAAAAGGTAACTGATGCTAAAAAGAACCAGACAGATTGAATTCGTTGTATCATAATTGCTAATTAATGCACAAATATAGAAAAGTGTTTTATCCGAACTAACTATCCTTAACTTTGAACAGTGGCAGATACACATAGATACTTTATTGAATTATCCTACAAAGGCACCAAGTTTCATGGCTGGCAAATTCAGCCTAACGCAATAACAGTTCAGGAGGTTTTAGATAAGGCCCTTTCTACCTTTTTCAGACAGAAAATAGAAACTCTCGGCTGCGGCCGAACTGATACAGGTGTACATGCCAGCCAGTTTTTTACTCACTTTGACCTTTCAATCCAGGAGATACCCGACAATGCTTTAGCTAGTATCAATTCACTTCTGCCATTTGATATTGCGGTACAACGGCTTATACCAACCGCACATAATGCTCATGCCCGCTTTGATGCAACGATGAGATCGTATGAATACCGTATCCATTTTACTAAAAATCCATTCCTAAATGAATTTTCCTGGTTGTTAAGAGATAGATTGAATATCGACGCTATGAATCAAGCCTCAGGCGAGCTATTAAATCATACAGATTTCAGTTGCTTCAGTAAATCTAATACCCAGGTTTTTACAAACAACTGTAAAATATCGCGTGCAGAGTGGCTGGAATCCGAAAACGGTGTGGTCTTCTATATTTCGGCAGATCGCTTTCTGCGAAACATGGTAAGAGCCATTGTGGGCACCATGGTCGAGATCGGAAAAGGCAAATTAGCCCCTGAAGACATTAATAGAATCATCCAAAGCAAAAACCGCTCAAATGCAGGCGCATCTGTTCCGGCCTGCGGATTATATCTTACCGGCATTAAATACCCATACATCTAATATTCATAAAACTGCTCCTCTTATAGGTGGTTTATTATATTTGTGACCAAGCAAACTTATTATCATGAGTGAAAAAGAAGAAGAAAAGAAACATATCCCTGTTGTAACCGAAAACTCCATAAAATTTTTAGAAACTTACATCAACAATCCCTCTCCTACAGGCTTTGAATGGGAAGGTCAGCGCTTGTGGCTTGACTACATAAAGCCCTATATCCATGAACACTATGTAGATAATTACGGCACCGCAGTCGGCATAATCAATCCCGACGCAAAGTATAAAGTGGTTATCGAGGCACATTCTGATGAGATTTCGTGGTTTGTAAATTACATCACTAAAGACGGATTGATCTATGTTATCCGTAACGGCGGATCGGATCATCAGATTGCACCTTCAAAGCGTGTGAACATTCATACTGATAAAGGAATGGTAAAAGCGGTTTTCGGCTGGCCGGCTATCCACACACGAAACGGAGAAAAGGAAGAAGCACCTACTTTAAAAAATATCTTTCTGGATTGTGGTTGCACTACCCAGGCAGAAGTTGAAGCACTTGGCATCCACGTTGGCTGTGTAATTACTTACGAAGACGAATTTATGGTACTTAACGACCGATATTACGTTGGAAGAGCGCTTGACAACCGTGTGGGTGGTTTCATGATAGCAGAAGTAGCACGGTTGTTAAAAGAAAACAACAAAACCCTTCCTTTCGGATTATATATCGTAAATGCTGTACAGGAAGAAGTAGGTTTACGCGGTGCGGAAATGATCGCCAACAGAATCAAACCCAATCTTGCCATTATTACAGATGTTACCCACGACACTCAAACCCCGATGATTAACAAGGCAGCACAGGGCGATTTGGCTTGCGGAAAAGGCCCTGTAGTATCGTATGCGCCATCAGTGCAGATAAACCTTAACAAACTCCTTATCAAAGCTGCTGAAGCTGCTGAAATCCCGTTTCAAAGACAAGCATCTTCTCGCTGGACAGGCACCGATACCGACGCTTTCGCTTACTCTAACGACGGTGTAGTTTCTGCTTTAATTTCGCTACCCTTACGATACATGCACACTACAGTAGAAATGGTGCATAAAGAAGATGTTGATAATGTTATACGTTTAATTTATGAGGCATTATTAGCAGTACAAGTAGATCAGGATTTCAGAAATGTAAAATAAAATCACCTTTGGTAAAATAATAAGCAGGGGGGCTCGTTTATATTTATTCATAGGACCCAAATAAAAGGCAGCGAAGTAATATATTTCGTTGCCTTTTTGCTTTTAACTCAAACAATCCTTTCGAAATTATTCTTAATAGGGCATTTATTAATCATCGTTTTAATTAAAATTCATTTCATAATTTAGCAGGATGAAACCAACCTTATTAATATTAGCAGCCGGAATGGCCAGCCGCTACGGAAGCATGAAACAAGTGGACGGATTTGGTCCAAACAATGAAACCATCATTGATTATTCTATCCACGATGCCATTAAAGCAGGATTTGGAAAAGTAACATTCATCATCAGAGAAGAATTTCACGAAAGTTTTAAAAATATTTTCGAACCTAAACTTAAAGGCAAAGTAGAAATTGATTATGTATTTCAAACGTTCGATTTAACCAAATACGGAATTGATAAAGTAATAGAAAGACAAAAACCCTGGGGTACCGGTCATGCCGTACTTGAAGCAAGCAAACAGATAAACGAACCGTTTTGCGTCATCAATGCCGACGATTATTATGGTTACGACGCTTTCGAAAAGATGGCTAACTTTTTAAATAACGAAGTAAGAGATGATTATTTCTCTTTAATGGGATATGAAGTTGATAAAACTTTATCAGATTATGGTTCTGTATCCCGCGGAATTTGTAAAGTAGCTGATGGCAATTTACAGGAGATTAATGAGCGTACTAAAGTTTACGCTAAAGACGGAGCGATTGTTTATGAGGACGACAACGGCAATACCACTCCTTTAGATACTGATGCTCGTGCATCTATGAATTTCTGGGGATTTAGCCCCGCTATATTTAAACTAACCGAGCCGATGTTTAAACGCTTTGTAGAAGCGAATGAAAGCAATCCGAAGGCAGAGTTTTTCATTCCTTTAATGGCAGAAGAACTGGTTAAAACGGGACAAGCACAATTTAAAGTTATTCCAACTTCCTCAAAATGGTTTGGCGTAACCTATAAAGAAGACAAACCGATTGTTCAAAAAAGCATTGCTGATTTGATCGAAAACGGAGTTTATCCAAATAAACTTTGGTAAGCATATACGTACCAAAAAAAATGCCCTTCGAAATCGAAAGGCATTTTTTTTGACTTTGTAAATTTATGCTTTTTCTTCAGCTGTATCTGCACTTCCCTCTGCTTCTGGTGCATCGGTTGGCTCAGTATCCGCCTCAGCAGCTTTCTCTTCAGTTGCCGCGGCAACCGGAGCATCAGCTTTTTTAGCTTTACCAGAAGAACCACGTCTTCTTGTTGCCTTTTTCTCTGGCTGCGCCGGAGCTTCATTAGTATAAACCGTGTTATAATCTACAAGCTCGATCATTGCCATTTCAGCATTATCACCTAACCTGTTTTCCAGTTTAATAATACGGGTGTAACCTCCCGGGCGATCAGCAACTTTGGCTGATACATCGCGGAATAATTCGGCAACAACTTCTTTATTTTGTAGATAACTAAAAACCACACGACGAGAGTGCGTTGTATCGTTTTTAGATTTAGTGATAAGAGGCTCTACATAAACACGTAAAGCTTTCGCTTTAGCTAAAGTTGTAGTAATGCGCTTGTGCTCAATAAGCGACGACGCCATGTTAGCTAACATCGCGCGGCGATGGCTGGTTGTACGTCCTAAATGGTTATTTTTTTTACCGTGTCTCATTTTGTTTTTTCGTTTTTCACGTGCATACCGTTTCCCGACAGCTGTGCTGTCGGGAAGGAATTATGCAAATCGCTTATTTGTTATTTATTAACCGCCAAGTACTCCCCTTTAGGGGCCGGGGCGGGCTATTCTTCTTCTAATTTAAATTTCGATAGGTTCATACCAAAAGAAAGGCCTTTTGATTTAACCAGGTCCTGAATTTCAGTTAATGATTTTTTACCGAAGTTTCTGAATTTTAACATATCAGCCACATCGTAAGAAACCAAGTCTGCTAAGGTGCGGATATCAGCTGCTTTTAAGCAGTTTAAAGCACGTACAGAAAGGTCTAAATCAACTAATTCAGTTTTTAAGATCTTACGCATGTGAAGGATTTCCTCATCAACTTCTTTAGTCTCCTCTTTAGCCTGTGCTTCAAGCATGATATTCTCATCAGAGAATAATAAGAAGTGATGGATAAGGATCTTTGCCGCTTCCTTCAAAGCATCTTCCGGATGAATTGAACCATCAGTAGTGATGTCCAAAACTAACTTCTCATAGTCAGTTTTTTGTTCAACACGGAAGTTCTCAATAGTGTATTTAACGTTCTTGATAGGAGTGAAAATCGAATCAATCGCGATCACACCTAATGGGCCTTCAGCGGTTTTGTTCTCCTCAGCTGGTATATAACCTCTGCCTTTGTTTACACTTAACTCTAACTCCAGAGTAACAGAAGCATCCATGTTACAGATAACATGATCCGGATTTAATACCGTAAAGTTATTAGAGAAACGTGTGATATCACCAGCTTTAAATTGATCCTGACCGTTAATGATTACAAATATTTTTTCTGTATCACCGGCTTCCTCAGATTTTTTGAAACGCACTTGCTTCAAATTCAGAATAATCTCAGTTACATCTTCTACCACACCCTTGATGGTAGAGAACTCGTGAGATACCCCTGAAAAACGAACAGAAGTAATTGCGAAACCTTCTAAAGAAGATAAAAGGATACGACGTAAAGCATTACCGATGGTAATACCGAAACCTGGTTCTAGCGGACGAAATTCGAATGTACCGTCGAAATCCGTAGATTTCTGCATGATAACTTTATCAGGTTTCTGGAATGCTAATATTGCCATTTATGTTCAGTTAATGTTTTTAAAAGTAAAAGCTGTTGGCCTTGAGGCCAACAGCATTAATTTCTTACTTAGAGTATAACTCGACGATAAGGTTTTCCTTAATATTTTCAGGAATCTCATCGCGGTTTGGATAATTCAGGAATTTTCCTGTAAGATTATTTGCGTCCCACTCTAACCAGCTATGCTTATTAATTCTTCTGCCTGCTACACAATTTGTAATAGCCTCAAGTGTTTGTGAACGTTCACGAACAGCTATTACATCGCCAGCACGTAAAGAATAAGACGGAATGTTTACTAACTCACCGTTTACTGTAATGTGTTTGTGGCTAACTAATTGACGAGCGCCTGAACGTGTAGGAGCAATACCTAAACGATAAACAGCATTATCTAAACGTGCTTCTAAAAACTTCAACAAGTTCTCACCTGTGATACCTTCTTTAGAAGATGCTTTATGGAATAGGTTTTCGAACTGACGCTCTAATACACCATACGTGTATTTTACCTTTTGCTTCTCCATCAACTGAACTGCGTACTCAGATTTTTTACCTCTGCGTTTTGATACGCCGTGCATCCCGGGAGGATAGTTTTTTCTTTCTAATGCCTTGTCAGGACCAAAAATTGGTTCCTTGAACTTACGGGCGATTTTGGACTTAGGTCCTGTGTATCTTGCCATGTTTGTTTACTTAAAGTATCATACGGCCCGCAGCCGCTGAATCTTAACTTTATTTAATTTATTATCTTTCAAACTGATAAGCACTCAGATATTCAGCTTTCGCCTTTTATCTTTCAGCTTTTACCTTATCAATTAAACTCTTCTTCTTTTAGGCGGCCGACAACCGTTATGAGGAAGCGGAGTAATATCCTTTATAGTGGTTACTTCGATTCCGGCGGTCTGTAGTGTGCGTATAGCGGATTCACGGCCAGAACCTGGCCCTTTAACAAAAACTTCAACCTTACGTAATCCCAAATCAAAAGCAACTTTCCCACAATCGGAAGCCGCCTGACCAGCTGCATAAGGAGTGTTTTTCTTAGAACCTTTGAAACCCATTTTACCGGCAGAAGACCATGAAATAGTCTGGCCCTGAAGGTTGGTTAGGGTTACGATAATGTTATTGAATGTAGCATTGATGTGCGCCTGGCCTATCGGCTCGATAACAACAATACGTTTCTTGGTAACTTTTTTAGTCTTAGCCATATTTTTAGATTTGAGATATGAGATGATGAGATTTGAGAGAGTTTCTTAGATCCCGGTACCTTATATCTTATATTATCTTTTTCTATTCCATAAGACCTAGCTTCAATATTCTCAAATCTAGAGTCTCATATCTGTTAATTATTTAGTAGCCTTCTTTTTGTTGGCAACTGTTTTACGTTTTCCCTTACGGGTACGGGTGTTGTTCTTTGTTCTTTGTCCGCGTACAGGTAACCCCTTACGATGACGAAGTCCGCGGTAACATCCGATATCCATTAAACGTTTAATGTTTAATTGAACTTCAGACCGTAGAGCACCTTCAACTTTAACTCTGTCGTTGATGATTGTACGGATCGCAGTTAACTGCTCATCGGTCCAGTCTTGTACTTTAACACTCCAGTCGATACCAGCTTCAGTTAAAATATTCTGAGCGGTGGTACGTCCAATACCGAAAATGTAGGTAAGTCCGATTTCTCCTCTTTTGTTTCTTGGTAAATCAATACCTGCTATCCTTGCCATATTTTATTTTAATGATTGAATGATTGAAGTATTGAATGAATGAATGACGTATTCTATCATCCAATCCCTCTTACCTTCAATTATTGGTTTTATCCCTGACGCTGTTTATACTTTGGATTCTTCTTGTTAATCACGTAAAGCTTCCCCTTACGGCGGATTATCTTGCAATCAGCACTACGTTTTTTTATTGATGCTCTAACTTTCATCTCGTATCTTATTTATATCTATAAGTTATTCTGCCTTTTGTTAAATCATAAGGAGACATTTCCAGCTTCACTTTATCACCAGGCAAAATCTTGATGTAGTGCATCCTCATTTTTCCGGAAATATGTGCGATAATTTCGTGGCCGTTTTCCAACTCCACCCGAAACATCGCGTTCGATAATGCTTCCTTTATAATACCGTCTTGTTCAATAGAGGCTTGTTTAGCCATATTTTATTGATTTCTATTAATTTAGGTCCCTACATTTGGGGTTGCAAAATTAAATAAAAATTTTAATATTTTAATTAATTTGTTTTAAAACTTCTTCTACAAAATCAAAAGTAGATAAAATATCCGCCCCGCCTTTTCGTATAGCTACCGTATGTTCAAAATGAGCCGAGGGCTTGTTATCGATTGAACTAACAGTCCATCCGTCTTTCCAAAATTTCACTCCCGCACGCCCCATATTAATCATCGGCTCAATCGCGAGAACCATCCCTTCCTCAAGCTTTATACCCGATCCTCGTTTCCCGTAATTGGGCACTTCAGGTTTCTCATGCAGCTTAAACCCCACTCCGTGGCCAACTAATTCTTTAACGATTCCATAACCGTTATTTTCTGCGTGTTCCTGAATCGCATAGCTGATATCCCCGACTCTAAGACCAGCTATGGCCTTTGAAATACCCAGCTTTAAACATTCTTTTGTAACCTCTAAAAGCTTTTGGGTTTCCTCAGCCACCTCACCCACTGCAAACGTATATGCAGAATCCCCGTAAAATTTATTCAGTATTACACCACAATCCACAGAAATAATATCCCCGTCTTTTAAAGCATAATCTCCCGGGAAACCATGTACCACCTGTTCATTCGGCGAAATACATAGCGAATAAGGAAATCCGTTATAGTTTAAGAAAGCGGGCACTCCGCCATGGTCTCTGATATAGGTCTCGGCAAGTTTATTTAGCTCTATAGTTTTTACACCCGGGCTAATAACCTTCGCTACTTCCCCAAGGGTTTTAGATACAAGCAATGAACTCTTTCGAATAAGCTCGATTTCCTCGTCGGTTTTATAATACACCCTGGGCATATAAAAGTTAAATTACCGAGCCCGCAGCTACCGGATTACGGCCTTTTAATCTGCCGGTTTTCATCAAACCATCATAGTGGCGCATTAAAAGGTGACTTTCGATTTGCTGTAAGGTATCTAATACTACACCTACTAAAATCAACAATGAAGTACCTCCGAAGAAATTAGCAAACTGACTATTAACTCCCAAGATGATCGCCAATGCTGGAAGAATAGCGATTATCGCCAGAAAAACTGAGCCCGGCATAGTGATTTTAGATATTACCGAATCAATATAGTCTCCGGTGGCCCGCCCAGGTTTGATGCCCGGGATAAATCCTCCGTTCTTCTTCATGTCATCAGACATTTGTACAGGATTAACCGTAATTGCCGTATAGAAAAAAGTAAAGGCTATAATAAGAAACGCAAACGTAAGGTTATATGGCCATGACGAGGGATTACTTAACGATGTTAAAACATTGCCTTGCATACCCGGGAAAAATTGCCCGATAGCTGCCGGCACAAACATAATAGCCTGCGCGAAAATGATTGGCATAACACCTGCTGCGTTAACCTTTAAAGGGATATACTGACGAACACCACCGTACTGCTTATTTCCAACAATTTTTTTAGCGTATTGTACTGGAATTCTTCGAACTCCCTGAACAATAAGAATGGTAAAAATTATGATGAAAAACAGTGCTACAATTTCAACGATAAAAGGAATTATACCACCCTGACCTGCCAATCGCGACCTAAATTCGGTAACGACACTCCCAGGAAGCTGTGCAATAATACCCACCATAATAATCAGTGAAATACCGTTTCCGATCCCTTTATCAGTTATTTTCTCGCCCAGCCACATTACAAATAATGTTCCTGCTGTAAGTATAAACATTGAAGAGATTGATAGTAATGGCTCTGACATTACCTTCGCGTCCAAAGGAATCTGGGTGCGCACATACGCAACCGACTGCAACAAAGTAATCGCAACGGTAAGATACCTTGTAATCTGATTAATCTTTTTCCGTCCGCTTTCACCTTCCTTCTGCATCTTCTGAAAGTAAGGCACGGCAATACCCAGAAGCTGAACAACAATAGACGCCGAAATATACGGCATAACACCCAGAGCGAAAATTGAGGCTCTGGAGAATGATCCCCCCGCAAACATATTAAGAAGGCCTAATAAACCTTCCTGTCCCTTTGCCTCAAGGGCAAGCGGATTGATTCCGGGCAGCACAATAAATGAGCCTATACGATAAATTAAAAGAAATAAGAGTGTGTTTAAAATACGCACTCTTAGATCATCTATTTTCCAGATATTGGAAAGTGTAGTGAACAGCTTCTTCATTAATTAGATTTTAACAATTGCACCACCTGCTGCCTCAATTGCTTTCTGAGCCGTAGCTGTAAAAGCATGAGCAGAAACATCTAACTTCGTTTTTAACTCACCTCTGCCAAGAATCTTAACAAGGTCGTTTTTAGAAATTAATCCGTGTTCTTTTAATGAAGCAAAGTCAATAGTTGTTAAACTAAATTTCTCAGCTAAAGCTTGTAATACGTCAAGATTGATACCAACGTACTCTATGCGGTTAACGTTTTTGAAACCCACTTTAGGTACACGGCGTTGTAAAGGCATCTGACCACCTTCAAATCCAACTTTTGATGATGTACCTGAACGAGATCCAGCTCCTTTATGTCCGCGAGTTGATGTACCACCACGGCCAGAACCAGTACCTCTACCGATACGTTTTCTATTTTTTGTAGAACCTTCTGCAGGTTTTAAATTACTTAAGTTCATGATTAGATACTTTCTACTGCTACTAAATGATTCACTTTTCTTACCATCCCGATTATTGCGGGGGTAGCTTCTACTTCAACAGCCTGGTTGATCTTTTTCAAACCTAAAGCCTGCATAGTTCTCTTCTGACGCTCGCTTCTGTCGATAACGCTTTTAATCTGTGTTATTTTGATCTTCGCCATGGCTTATTATCCGTTAAAAACTTTTGAAAGTTCCACACCACGATGTTGAGCTACTGTATACGCATCGCGCATTTGCGATAATGCTGAAATAGTTGCTTTAACCACGTTGTGAGGGTTAGATGAACCTTTTGATTTTGCCAATACGTTATGTACTCCGGCACTCTCTAAAACCGCACGCATCGCACCACCAGCTATAACACCAGTACCAGTTGATGCTGGTTTAATGAAAACAAAACCACCAGAGAACTTTCCGTATTGTTCGTGAGGTACAGTTCCGTTAATGATAGGAACTTTTACCAGATTCTTTTTAGCATCATCGATACCTTTAGCAATTGCTTCAGTAACCTCTTTTGCTTTACCAAGTCCATATCCTACTACTCCATTTTCATCACCAACCACAACGATTGCAGAGAAACTGAAAGTACGACCACCTTTAGTAACTTTAGCTACACGCTGGATACTTACTAAGCGATCTTTTAATTCGATTTCGCTTGATTTTACTCTTTTTATATTTATTGTTGACATTTCCGTTCCAGATTAAAATTGTAAACCAGCTTCACGTGCACCTTCAGCCAGTGACTTAACACGTCCGTGATATAAATAACCATTTCTATCGAAAACTACCTGAGTAATTCCTGCTGCAACAGCTTTCTCTGCAACCAGTTTACCAACTGCTTTTGATTGATCTATTTTGGCACCGCTTCCAGTAAAATCTTTAGATAAAGATGATGCTGAAACTAAGGTTTTGCCAGAGATATCATCAATAATCTGTGCGTAAATGCCTTTATTGCTTCTGTATACTGACAAACGAGGACGCTCAGCAGAACCAGACAATCTTTTTCTGATGCCTTGTTTAATTCGCTCTCTGCGAGATAATTTAATTCCTGCCATGATTATTATTTTTTAGCTGCAGATTTACCTGCTTTTCTTCTTAATTCTTCACCTACAAACTTGATACCTTTACCTTTGTAAGGCTCAGGAGCGCGTAGCGAACGGATCTTAGCAGCTACTTGTCCTAATAATTGTTTGTCGATACTCTCTAATATAATTGTTGGGTTCTTACCTTTTTCTGCAGTTGTAGCAACCTTAATTTCTTTAGGCAACTCAAATACATAATGGTGAGAATAACCAAGTACAAGGTCTAATGTATTACCAGTATTAGTAGCACGGTAACCCACACCCACTAACTCCTGCTCTAGCTTATAACCCTCTGTTACACCTTTAACCATATTGTTTAAAAGTGAACGGTATAAACCGTGTAATGCTTTGTGGCGTTTTTGCTCTGATGGACGCTGAACAATAATGTGTCCGTCTTCCTGAGAAATTGTTATATCTGAATCAACCTTCTGGGTTAACTCTCCTTTTGCTCCTTTGATGGTTACTACGTTATCAGCAGAAACTGAAACTGTAACTCCACTTGGGATAGCGATTGGGGCTTTTCCTATTCTTGACATCGTTTAATCTCCTTTGATTAATAAACGTAACATAAAACTTCACCACCGATGTTCAAGTTGCGGGCCTCTTTGTCTGTCATGATTCCTCTTGAGGTAGACAGGATAGCGATCCCTAAACCGTTTAATACTCGTGGCATTTTATCAACACCTGCATACTTTCTCAAACCGGGCTTACTCACACGAGATAACGTGCGAATAGCAGAAACTTTAGTTATCGGATGATATTTCAAAGCGATTTTAATTGTGCCTTGTACAATATTCTCGTCAAACTTATAGTTGGCGATGTAACCTTTATCAAAAAGTACTTTTGTAATTTCCTTTTTGAGGTTTGATGCAGGAATTTCAACAACCCTGTGGTTGGCCTTAATGGCATTCCTTACTCTCGTAAGATAATCTGCTATTGGATCTGTATTCATTATTTATTGTTATGATGGTGGTTTCCTTTCGCCAGCTGGCGAACGACCTTCCATCGGTTAATATTTAAGTATAAAGTACGAAGTATAAAGTATCATGACTTGATTCCTGATACTTTATACCTGATACTATTCTTACCAGCTTGCTTTCTTTACTCCCGGGATTTTACCAGCAAGAGCCATTTCACGGAATGTTACACGTGAAATACCGAACTGACGCATGTATCCGCGAGGACGGCCAGTAAGTTTACAACGATTGTGTAAACGTACAGGTGAAGAGTTTTTAGGTAATTTGTCTAGTCCAACAAAATCACCTTCAGCTTTAAGGGCTGCTCTTTTGTCTGCGTATTTAGCAACTAATCTTGCACGTTTTACTTCGCGTGCTTTTACACCTTCCTTAGCCATTATTTACTGCTTGATTTTTAAATGGTAAACCAAATTGTTTAAGTAACTCAAGTGCCTCAACATCGTTGTCAGCAGAAGTTACAAATGTAATATCCATACCCATGATCTTATTGATCTTGTCGATATTGATCTCAGGGAATATGATTTGCTCTGTAATACCTAAAGTATAATTTCCACGTCCGTCGAAACCTTTATCATTGATTCCTTTGAAATCGCGGATACGAGGTAAAGCTACAGAGATCAAACGATCAAGGAACTCATACATTTGAGTATCGCGTAAAGTTACACGAACACCAACCGGCATTCCTTTACGCAATTTAAAGTTTGAGATATCTTTCTTAGATTTTGATGCAACAGCCTGCTGACCAGTAATGGTAGTAAGCTCGTTAATAGCAACTTCAATTAATTTCTTATCTGTAGTTGCTGCACCAACACCCTGGTTGATAGCGATTTTGGCAAGTTTAGGAACCTGCATTACGCTTTTGTACTGAAATTTATCTTTCAGAGCAGTGCGAATCTCTTCTTTATATTTAGATTTTAATCTTGGTACGTATGTCATAACTTAATTTCCTCTCCAGATTTTTTGGTTATACGAACCGACTTTCCTTCAGCGTTTTGCTTTTTACCTACACGGCTCGGCTTACCAGTCTTTGCGTCAATAACCATCAGGTTAGATACATGGATTGAAGCTTCCTTCTTAACAATACCACCGTTAGGATTAGTAGCGCTTGGCTTAGTATGTTTAGATACCATATTAGCACCTTCTACAATCGCACGGTTACTTTTAAGAATTACCTCTGTAATTTTGCCTTGCTTTCCCTTTGAATCTCCGGCCATTACCTGCACCAGGTCTCCTTTACGGATCTTTAGTTTAGGAATTATATTTAATTTCTTTTGCATTTTATAGTACCTCCGGTGCTAATGATACAATTTTCATGAATTGCTTTTCGCGCAGCTCTCTCGCAACCGGGCCAAAGATACGTGTACCACGTGGCTCGTCTTGTGCGTTTAATAATACTGCCGCGTTATCGTCGAAGCGGATATAAGAGCCGTCTTTGCGTCTTATTTCTTTCTTAGTTCTAACAACAACTGCTTTCGAAACAGTTCCTTTCTTAACGTTACCTGATGGTAGCGCGCTTTTTACTGTAACTACGATTTTGTCGCCTACAGATGCGTAACGCTTACCGGTACCGCCAAGAACACGGATAACTAAAACTTCTTTAGCTCCGCTGTTGTCAGCAACATTCAGTCTTGATTCCTGTTGTACCATGTTACTTAGCCCTTTCTAAAATTTCAACTAATCTCCAGTTTTTAGTCTTACTCAGCGGACGAGTTTCCATAATAACTACAGTATCACCGATACCGCAAGTGTTAGTTTCGTCATGAGCCATAAATTTGGT